>QHVV01000115.1 GCA_003222385.1 Acidobacteriota bacterium | reverse complement strand
ACCGACGCGTTCGTGGCGAAAGTGAACTCGGCCGGCACCGCCCTCGATTACGCCGGCTACATCGGAGGGGCCAGCAACGACTTCGGCCTCGGCATCGCGGTGGACGGATCGGGCAACGCCTACGTCGTCGGGCAGACGCAGTCCAACCAGACGACCTTCCCCGTGGCGATCGGTCCGGATCTGACGTTCAACGGAGGCTTCGACGCGTTCGTGGCGAAGGTCAACGCCGCCGGGACCGCGCTCGACTACGCCGGCTACATCGGCGGCGAGGCGAACGATCTCGGCTTCGCCGTGGCCGTCGATTCCTCCGGCAGCGCTTACGTGACCGGATCGACCGGGTCCTCGGACTTCCCCGTCGCGGTCGGCCCCGACCTGACGCCGAACGGTCTCGACGACGCGTTCGTCGCGAAGGTGAAGTCCGACGGCACGGGGCTCGAGTACGCCGGATACATCGGCGGGGCGAGCAACGATTCCGGCCGCGGCATCGCGGTGGACGGTTCCGGAAACGCATACATCACCGGGACGACGCTGTCCGACCAGACGACCTTCCCGGTGGTCGGCGGCCCGGACCCGACCTACAACGGATCGGACGACGCGTTCGTGGCGAAGGTGAAGGCCGACGGCACGGCGCTCGACTATGCCGGCTACATCGGGGGGGCCGGTTCGGACCTCGGCTTCGCCATCGCGGTCGATTCGTCCGGCAACGCGTACGTAACCGGATCCACGACCTCGAGCGAAACGACGTTCCCGGCAACGGTGGGGCCGGACCTCACCTTCAATGGAGGCGCTGACGCCTTCGTGGCGAAGATCGCGGAAGTCAATCTGCCGACTCCGACCGCGACGGAGACGCCGACCTCGGCTCCGACCGACACCCCTACGGATACGCCGACGTCGACCCCGACGGATACGCCGACGGATACGCCGACGAACACGCCCACCGACACTCCGACAAACACTCCGACTCAGACCCCGACGGCGACTCCCACGCAGACGCCGACGGATACGCCCACGGACACTCCGACGGCGACCTCGACTCCGTCAGATACGCCGACGTCCACTCCGACCGATACCCCGACGTTTACGCCCACCCCCGTACCGACCGACACACCGACCGACACGCCGACGGAGGCGCCCACTCAGACGCCGACGGCAACGCCGACCGCGACCGCCACCGAGACGCCCGGGGAGAGTCCGACCCCGACGCCGACGGAATCACCGCTCAAGAAGCACACGCCCAAGCCGACGCACACGCCGAAACCGCAGAAGGCGGCGCCTCGGTTCTGACGAACACGAGTTTCGGTGGGAAGTTGGTGGGCCGTCTGGGACTCGAACCCGGTCTACAGTGTCTGATGTTTCCAACCGAGCCACCGAAGACGAGTAAACCCATCCGCTGACGCGGGTTGCGCTTCGGCAGCCTGATCACATCGGGTGAGAACGTTTGCGTTCTTGCAATCGCGAAACGGACCCGGGCACGGACCCCGAGGCTCCCGCGAAACAGAGCACCGACCAGCTCCTCTGGCCCTGTACCAAAAACAGGCCAGTGACCGTGTGGCCTGTTCAGGTCGATTCGGGCGCCGTGGCCTGATTGCCAGCCTCGGCGACGTCCTTCGGAGCGACGCCGCATGGGCGAAGACGGCCGCCACATGTCGCTCGTCGCGCCGAGCTTCCTCGAGGCCGTGGTGGTGGCGCATATATAGTTTCGGCCAGAAGCTCTTCACGTCACACGCGGGAAGACCAGGAGTGAAAATGCTCCAGTCGAAACCGGTTCGGAACCTGGCGTCCCTCACCTGCGTCGTGACTCTGCTGGTGGCGCAACGCCTGGATGCTTCCGGCGCCTCGGTCGCCGGCCCGGGGAGATCAAACCTCGAACCGGCCTCGGCAAATCTGGCGAGCGCCGTCTCACCTGGCGCGACCACCAATACGGTCGAGCAGACGGCTTCGCTGCTCATGCGCGCGCCTGTGCCGGCGCCCCCGCAGGGCACGCCGACCGAGAAGGTTCCCCCGGGCCGGTCGCGGCGACCCCCCCGGCCGACTTCAACGCCTGCTCCCACTCCGACTTCGCCGGCTCCTCCCGGAACCGCGATCGCGGCGCCGACTCCGGCGACTCCGGCCGCGGCGCCGGCGGCTCCCGCTCCGATGTCGTATTCGTCGATGGGCGTCACAGCCACGGACGTCGGCGTCGGCGCGGACGGGACGACGTGGCGGCTCGGCACGGACGCCGGACCCGGGGGGTTCAACATTTACCGTCGTTCCGGCGGTAACTGGCGGCAGGTTGACGGTTCGGCCGTTCGGATCGCGGTCGATCCCCGAGGCATCCCGTGGATCGTGAACAACACGGGCACGATCCTTCGTTGGAATGGGACCGCCTGGGACACGATGCCCGGCGCCGCGATCGACGTCGGGATCGGCGCGGACGGGACAGTCTGGGTCCTCGGCGCGGACGACGCAGCGTGGCGCTGGAACGGGAGCGCCTGGACGTCGTTCGGCGGCGGTGCGAAATCGATCGCCGTCGGACCGGACGGTAATCCCTGGGTCGTCAACGGCGCCGGCGATATCTGGCGCCACGACGGGAAGACCTGGATCCTCTTGCCCGGGAAGGCCGTGGACATCGCGGTCGATGCCGCGGGCTCGGTGTTCGTCGTGGGGGGCGCGGCCGCGCCGGGGGGTTTCAGAGTTCATCGGTGGGCGGGCACGAACTGGACCTTCGACGGAAACGTCGGCGGGGTCCGGATCGCCGCCGGCCCGAAGGACGTGGTGGTCGTCGCGCAGGACGCCGCCGCGGGATCCACGCTTCAGGCGAGGGTGCCGGAGGGGACCTACATCGTCGCGCCGATGCCCAATCTCATCGCCGTCGCGCAGCCGACCCCGCCGGCCCTCTCTCCTCCGACCGCCCAGCCGGCGCCCCCTCCGCCGGTACTCGTCAATCCAACGATCACGACGAACGTGCCGATCGACCCCCGGACGACCACGAACAATTCCAACCTGCCGTCGGGAGGGAGCACGACCTCCGGGAGCCTGCAGGTCGGCACGGGTCCGGGGTCCACGGTCGTCGCACCGAGCGATCCTCTCCTCGTCAGCGGGATCTACAAGACGCAGATCGTCCCGGGATCCCTCGCATGCAGCGACGGGGGCGACGTCAACAGCACGCGGTGCGGCTTCGTACCCGCGACCAGCCTCGGGGCGTTCACGCCCAAGGCCCCGTCCGAGTGCCCCTCGGGGTCCTTCTACGACGGCTTCTTCGGCGGGTCCTGCTGGACCTGCGGCGACTGGACTCGGACCGACAAGCCGATCGACACCGACGAGGCGTGCTCCGGCAACGTGTACGTCAAGGCCACGCGCGTGCGTGCTCAGACGTTCGCCTGGGACTGCCCGACGGACTCGTTCTGGGACGGCTACAACGGCGGCGCCTGTTACACCTGCCCCTCCGGCTACGCGCGGTCGACCGAGCACATCGCCGGCGACTGGGGCTGTTTCAAGAACGACAAGAAAGCCGCGACGTTCCAAAAGAACCTGGGCTGCTCGGAGCAGACGGAGTGGTCCCTCGGGAAACCGAAGCCCTTCCCGGACCTGGGGCTGAACAAGTGCTTTTCCTGCCCGACCCTCGACGCGACGACCGGGGAGATCCTGATCACCAATCGGTCGCTCTCCGCGGCCGACTCGGCGAACGCGTGCCGGGTCGAGCTGCGGTGGAAGCCGACGAAGGTCAAGACCCTGCGGATTGCCTACTCCGAGGGCGCGGGCATCCTTCCCGGAGCGGGTGAGATCCTGTCCCAGCAGCTTGACCAGCCCTCGCAGATCACGGAGTTCCTTCGGTTCATTGCGACGACCGAGCGCAAGATCCCGGCGGAGGGCGTGCACGAATACCTCGAGGCGCGCTGGGCGGAGATCGCGGCCAACCCGAACGAGAACGAGGCACTGAAGGCGATGCTGTTCCAGCGGGTCGTCGCCGCGATCGGCAAATCGAACGACCAGCGCAGCCCGGCGGAGCAGAGGCTCATCGCCGCTCTCCGGGACCAGGCGCAGGCGCGCCAGGTCTCGGTCGCCCAGGACGCGCTCGACATGTACCGCGCCTGGAAGGTCAGCGTGGAACAGGCGCGGACGCTCCGGGCCCGGAACGTCAGCGACTTCTTCTACTACGGTACCGTACCGCCGGACTTCGACGTGGCCTCTCAGGCCGGAGCCGCGCTGGGAACGGTGGGAGTGGGCAGCCTGGCGTTCGCCGGCAGCGCCGCCGCCTTCTTCGCGAACACCGCCGTGGTGGCCGGCACGGCGGGGCGGGCGGCTCCCGCGACGGTCCAGGTCCTGAACAGCCTCTCCAACTCCTTGGCGGCGGTTCGAGCGATGATCCAGGCGGGCGAGTTCACCAAGGACGTCGCCAACGGCGTACGGACGATTGTCACGGGCGTCGAGGCCGCGGTGCTGGGCGTATCCATGGCAGCGGCGGCGGCGTCGATCGTCGCCATCGTCGGCACCATCTTCATCGACATCGCCATCGACCAGGTCGTCGCGATCGCCACGGCCGAGGACAAGCTGAAGGCGAAGCTCGAGGGCGCCCAGACTCCCATTGTCCTGGAGAACGTCCTGCAGCGGAGCGGGGGAGCCCCACAGGTGGCCTACTTCTGGTCGGGAATGCTGGAGAACGCGTCCGGCGTCGCGGACCAGCGGCTGGCCCAGAAGGCAACAACCGCATGGGCCGCCGTGAAGGCCGCGGACTACCGCCCGGTGTCTCTCGCAGCCGCTCCGGCGCCGGCACCGGCGCCCGCGGCGGCGCCCACGCCCGCCACGATCTCGGCGACCTTCTCGATCGCGACCGCCGAGGAGGCGAGCGTCCTGTCGGTCGATCCCGTCGCGGGAACCGTCCGCGCGCGGCTGATCGATTCCGCCAAGGTCATCGTGGTGAGCGCGCCGAACCCGGCCCTTGTCCAGGGCATCCCGGCGGGCAAGACGATCTGGGCCGACCTCGGGAACAGGAGGGCGTCGCTGGACGGAAGGACGGCGTGCTGCACGTTCACCTTCACCACCAACACGACGCGGGTCGCTCCGTAGCTTTGGCGGTGCTGAACGCCGTCCCAAGATTGGTGGGCCGTCTCATTGCTTGCCGCAGGCCGCGGACCGGCGTAGGACTCTCGAATTCGAGCCAGGGTTGGGAGCGTG
>QHVV01000114.1 GCA_003222385.1 Acidobacteriota bacterium | reverse complement strand
GAACTTCTCCCGCTTCCAGTCCGCGGGATACAGGTCGCGCAGCGCGACCGCGATCTCGATCCCGAGCGTCACCGGCACGAGCGCGTCGCGGTCCGTCACGGTGAAGCGGACTCCGCCGCACCGCTCTCCCGCGTACGTCGACGCGGCCGGCCTGAAATGGATCGGCGTGAAAACGATCCCCGGGATCCTCCGCGCAGAGAGGACCGCGGTGAGGCGGCCGCCGTCGAGCCAGGGAGCTCCGATCACTTCGAAGGGCGTGTCCGTGCCGCGTCCGACCGAGAGGTTCGTCGTTTCGAGGAGCCCGATCCCGGGGTAGAGGGTCGCTTCGGCGGGCGACCGCATGTTGGGCGACGGGTTGACCCACTCGAGGCCGGTCTCGTCGTACCAGAGCCCGCGCGCCCACCCGGAGAGCCTCACGACTTTGACGTGCCCGCCGAGGCGAAGCTCCTTGTCGTACAGGAGAGCGAGCTCTCCCGGCGTCATTCCGTAGCGGACCGGGATCGTGTGCGGGACCGTAAACGAGAGCCGGTCGGCGTCGGCGAGCGGCCCCTCGACGACCGAGCCCCGGATCGGGTCGGGCCGGTCGAGCACCACGACGGGGACTCTCGCCTTCGCCGCCTCTTCCAGGACGGACCGGAGCGTCGCGATGTACGTATAGAAGCGGGCGCCGACGTCCTGGACGTCGAAGACGAGAGCGTCCAGGCCTTCAACGTCTCCAGCACGCGGCCGGCGCTCCTCGCCGTAGAGCGAACGGATCGGAAGACGTGTCGTGGGATCGACCTGGTCTTCGACCTTCGCCTCGGAGTCCGAAAGAATGCCGTGTTCGGGCGAAAAGAGCCGCACGAGCTTCACCCCGGCCTTCCGCGCCTCCTCGGAAGCCAGGACCTCGATGGTCGACCGTCCGTCGCGCGCGCGGCCGGTCGCGTTGGTCACGAGCCCGATCCGTTTGCCGGCGAGCTGCCGGAACCCGTCCGCGGCGAGGACGTCCACGCCGGCGAGGACTTCCCGGCGGATCGGGAGGCGCGCGGAAAGCCGCCGCGCGGCGCGGCGGGTGTCGTCCCCGATCGCCGCCGCCGCGATCGTCGAAACGATCCCGCGAAGTCGGCCGACGTCCCCTTTTCCGTCGGGGTGCAGCCGGCTCGACAGGAAGACCACGTAGGTCCCGCTCGACGGATCGAGCCAGAGGGAAGTTCCGGTGAAGCCGGTGTGCCCGAAGGAGCCGGGCGGGAAGAGGTCGCCGCGGTTTCTCGAGTATGCGGTCGCGACGTCCCACCCGAGCGCGCGCAGGCTCTCGTCGCCGAAAAAGCGCGGCCGCGTCATCGCCTCGACGCCGAGCGGCGACAGGATCCGCGTCTTCCCGAGCCGGCCGCCGGCGAGGATCATTCGGCAATATCGGGAGAGATCGTCCGCCGTCGAGAACAGTCCCGCGTGGCCCGCGACGCCGCCGACGGCGAACGCCCGCGGATCGTGGACTTCGCCCCGCAACCACCGGTCGTCGCGGCGTTCGGTTGGGGCGATGCGCGAGAGCGGCGTCCGCGACGCGTCGGTCAGGCCCATCCGTTCCCCCAAAAAACGCGAAGTGGCGAGCGGGCGAAAGTGCGTGTCCGTCATGCCGAGCGGCTCGAAGACGTTCTTCTCCGCAAACTCGTCGAGAGGCATCCCGGCCACCTTCCCCACGAGCTCTCCCAGAACTTCGTATCCGGCGTCGGAGTATCGGAAGCGGGCGCCGGCCGGCGATTCGAGCGGCAGCCGGTATTTCCGGGAAAAGATCTCCTCCTTCGTCCCGGTGTACAGCTCGATGGGATCGTCGGCGGCGAGGCCGGCGCGGTGCGTCAGGAGCTCCCCGACCGTGACCCTCTCGCGATCGCCGCCGCCCGCGCCGAACTCCGACAGATACTTCACGACCGGATCGGCGAGCGCCACCGAGCCCCGCTCGACCAGGATCATCACGGACGTCGCGGTCGCGACCGGCTTCGTGAGGGAAGCGACGTCGAAGACGGTGTCGAGCGTCATCGGCTCGCGGACCGGAAGAACGGTCCGGCTGCCGTACGCCTTCCGAAAGAGGATCCGGTCGCCGCGGCCCACCAGGACCACGGCCCCGGGAAGCTCGCCCCGCCCGATTGCTTCCTCGACGGCGCCGTCGATCTGCGAGAGGCCGGCAGTTGCGGCGGGCGGCCGCGCGAGCGCCGCCGCCAGCAGAAGCGCGATCACGTCTTCTCGCGGACGAGGCCCGAGAACAGGAGACCTCCGGAGATCGCGAGCAGGGCGCCAAAGAAGATCGCGCGCGAGTGCTGCCCGAAAATGACCGCGCCGGTCGCGAACATGATCGAGTACACGAACACCGTCCCGAGCCCCCAGAACGCGAGGTTGCGCGGGATTTCCCCGCGCCGGGCGGCGACGCCCTCCGAGCCGGCGATCCGTTTCCAGCCGGGCCCCGCCGGCCGGACCTTTTCATAGAAGGCGAGGAGCTTTTCGCGCGGCTCCGGCCGGGTCGCGAACGTCGTGGAGAGCCAGACCGCGGTCGTGACGACGGTCGTCGTCACGAGAGTCATCGCGAAGCCCCGGGGCGTCGCCGGGTCGAACGCGGCGTAGTGCGATCCGAGGGAGCGCAGAGAGACCGAGGTGACGAGCGCGGAAGACATCGCGGCCACCTCCGACCACGCGTTCACCCGCCACCAGTACCAGCGCAGGATGTAGACGAGCCCCGTCCCCGCGCCCAGCGTCAGGAGCAACTCCCACACCTTGCTGATCTGGTTCATGAAGACCGTCGCCACCAGCGAGAGAACGACGGTCAGGGCGGTTGCCACCCGCGACGCGAAGACGTAGGTCCGTTCCGAGGCGCCTTTCCGGAGAAACCGGCGATACAGGTCGTTGATCAGGTAGCTCGAGCCCCAGTTCATCTGTGTCGCCTGCGTGGACATGTACGCGGCCGCGAACGACGCGAGCATGAAGCCGCGCAGTCCGGGGGGCAGGTAGTCGACCATCATCCGGACGTAGTTCAAGCCCGGATCTTCGGCGCCCGCCGCGTTCCGGACCGATCCGCCGAAGATCGCGAGCGAGCACAGCGCGGTGACGACCCACGGCCAGCTGCGGATCGCGTAGTGCGCGACGTTGAAGTAGAGAGCGGCGGCCCGCGCATTGCCCTCGTCCTTGCAGGCGAGCATGTTCTGAGCGACGTAGCCGCCGCCCCCCGGCTCCGCTCCCGGATACCACGATGCCCACCAGGAAACCCCGAGCAACGTCGCGAACGTGATCACCGGGAGGATCCAGACTCCTTCGATCCCGAGCGGCCAGATCGCGAGGATCGCTTCCGCCGAGCCGAACCGCGTTCCCTCCGGAGAGAACGCGGGATGGGCGGCGCCCACCCGCGCTTTCATCGCGGCGATTCCGCCGACCGCCGCGACCGAGACGAACGCGAGGACGATCGCGCCCCCCATCTCGAAGAGATACTGGAGGCCGTTCGCCGACGCGACGCCCCAGTAACCGGCCAGAACGGTGTAGAGCGCGGTCAGCACGAGGCAGATGACGAGCGCCGCCCACTTGGAAACCCCGAGCATGCCTCCGAGCACCTTCGCCATGCCGAGGTTGACCCATCCCATGATGAGGATGTTCACGAGCAGCCCCAGGTACGCCGCACGGAAGCCGCGGAGGAACGCCGCCGGCCGACCGGAGTAGCGCAGCTCCGCGAGCTCGACGTCCGTCACGACGGCCGCCCGGCGCCAGAGCTTCGCAAAAAAGAAAACCGTCAGCATTCCCGACGCGAGCATCGACCACCAGAGCCAGTTCCCGGCGATGCCGTTCTTCGCGACCATCTCGGTGACGGCGAGCGGCGTGTCGGCGGAGAACGTCGTCGCGACCATCGCGGTGCCGGCGACCCACCAGGGCATCGACCGCGCCGAGAGAAAGTAATCGAGCATCGAGCGACGGGCCCGGCGCGCGAAGTAGAGGCCGACGACGAGCGTCATCGCGAAGTAGCCGGCCAGGACGAGCAGGTCGACCGCGCCGAGGGTCATGGGCGGACGCTCCGTTTCTGGATGCCCGCGCCGCGCTTCGCCACTCCGGGGATCGTGACGGGAAGGCGGCCCGTGACCTCGGTTTCCCCGAAGAGAGCCCGCGCGGCCGCGACCTGCATCACCGGCTGGTCGCCGTATGCCGCGAGATACGTCGAGAGCGACGGCAGATCCGCCGCGAGATAGGGATTTCCGAACGAGATCCCGACGAGACGCCGGCCGCCGGCCGCCAGGCGCTCGAGGGCGTCGTGCGCCGGCTCGGGCAGGACGAGCTTGCCCGTTCCGGTGCGGACGCGCACGAAAAGCGAGACGATCACGGCGTCCGCCGCCCCGGCGGCCGCGACGAGGAGGTCGACGTCTTCCGTCCGCGACCGCGGATCGAGGACGAAAGTTTCGGGCTCGCGGCCCAGGCGGACCTCGAGCTCGTGCGCGAATTCCCGACCCGGCGGGTTGAAAGCGGGAACGTCGTCCACGATGACGTGGACGAGCCGGCCGGACGGGGAGAGCGGCAGCGCTCCCGGCGCCTCGCGGACGAGCGTCAGCGCGCGCGCGGCAATCTCATCGGCGAGCGCGCGGTGGCCGGGGCTGTCGACGACGCGGAAGGGCGCCTCCGGGTCGGGCGACGGCGCCGGGAAGCGCCGCTTGGCCTCGAGGATCCGGGCGACAGAGACGTTCAGGCGCTCTTCGGAAATGCGGCCGGTCTCGACCGCGCGGCGCACCGCCGCGATCGCCCCGTCCGTGTCGGGCGACTTGGGGACCTGGTCCGCACCCGCGAGGATTGCGCGGACCGCCGCCTCGCCCGGATCGAAGTGATCCACGATGCCGCCCATATCGACCGCGTCGGTGACGACGAGCCCGGCGAAGCCGAGGTCCCTCCGCAGGAGCCCGTCCACCGCCGAGGGCGACAGCGACGCGGGCACGGTGGCGTCGCGCGCGGTTTCGGACGCGTCCCGCGTGTAGGGGTTTTCCCCCGGTCGAAACGGACGCTGCGGCGCGGGCGTCGCGTCGATCGCGGGAACGGAGAGGTGGCCGGTCATCACCGCTCCGACCCCGGCGGCGATCGCGGCCCGGAACGGGACGAGCTCGACGCTCTCCAACCGCGCCCGATCCGCGGAGAGGACGGGCAGCGATCGGTGGGAGTCCGTATGCGTGTCGCCGTGCCCCGGAAAGTGCTTCGCGGTCGCGAGCACGCCTCCAGACTGGACGCCGCGGACGAACGCGGCGACGAACCGGCCGACCGTTTCGGGGTCCTCTCCGTAGCTCCTCACGTTGATGACCGGGTTCGCCGGATCGACGTTCACGTCCGCGACCGGCGCATAGATCTGGTCGAGCCCGATCGCGCGCGCTTCCTCCGCGACGATTCTCCCCTGCCGCTCCGCGAGCGTCGGATTTCCGGTCGCCCCGACCGCCATCGGCCAGGGCCACACGGTCGTGTCCTGGAACCGCATCCCGACGCCCGCCTCGAGGTCCGCGGCGACGAGCAGAGGGACGCGTGCGATCTGCTGGAGCTTCCTCGTCAGCCGGGCAGTCTCGGAAACCTCCCCCGCGAGAAACCACAGGATCCCCCCGACCCGGTTGTCGCGCACCTGGTGGACGAGCGCGCGGTACTCGGGCGAGTCGTCGTTCACGAACCGGCCGGTGGCGGGATAAACGAAGAGCTGTCCGATCTTCTCGTCGCGGGTCAGATCGGTCGGACCGCGCACGGCGACGGTTGCGCAGGCGGAGCCGAGCAGGACCGCGGCGGCGAGGCGAAGACTCTTCACGAAATCCGCTCCGCCGCGGCAGGCCGGACGCCGCCGAGAAGAGATCCCACCGCGAGCGTCGTCACGCTGCCGACGAGCGTGTACCAGGGCCAGGCGACGGCCGTGAGCCTCCAGACCGCGAGCACCGCAGCGAGTCCGACGGCCATGCCGGCGAACGCCTCTGCGGTCCGCGCGCGGCGGGAGAACGCTCCGAGCAGAAAGACTCCGAGCACCGGGCCGTTCAGGATCGACGCGACGGAAAGCGCCGTGTCGAGCGCGGACCGCCGCATGTGCCGGATCGCGAAGGCGACCGCGATCTGCGCGATTCCCGCGGCGAGAGTCAGCCAGCGCGACACGATCAGGTAGTGCCGGTCGCCGCGCCGCGGAACGAGCGGCCGGTAGAGGTCGGTCACCGCGGTCGCGGCGATGGAGTTCAGGGACGACGACATCGCCGCGGCGAAGATCGCCGCCACCACGAGCCCCGAGATTCCGGACGGCAGGTGCCGGGTGATGAAGTCGGGAAAGACCCGGTCGCCGGCGAGCGTCCACCCGTGTTCGAACGGCCGGTAGAAAGCGAACAGCAGGAGCCCGATCGAGAGAAAGCCGGCGAACTGCGCGAGCACGACCACTCCCGACGTGAGCAGAGCCGCTTTCGCGCGGCTGGGCCGGTCGGTGCAGAGATAGCGCTGGACCAGGTACTGGTCCGTCCCGTGCGTACTCATCGTCAGGAAACAGCCGCCGATCAGGCCCGACCAGAACGTGAAGGGACGGGTCAGGTCCCACTCGAAGTGGAACAGCCGGAACTTGCCGTGCGCCTGGCCGAGAGCGCGAGCCGCGTCCCAGCCCCCCGGGATCTTCCCGAGCAGGACCACCGCGGCCGCGACCGCGCCCGCGATGTAGATGCCGAGCTGCACGACCTCGATCCAGATGACCGCCTCCATTCCGCCGAAAAACGTGAAGAGAATCATCACGACGCCGAGGATGAGAATCGACGCCACGATCGCGGCCTCGACTCCGGCGCCGCCGGAAAAGGCGGCGTACACGGCGGCCAGCACGAAGGCGGTCAAAAGGAGCCGCACGCCGTCGGCGACGGTGCGCATCGTGACGAACAGGCCGGCCGCGAGGGCCTTGACAGCGGCGCCGAACCGGGTCTGCAGAAGCTCGTAGACCGTCAGAAGCTCGCGGCGGAAGTAGGAGGGGATCAGGAGGACCGAGATGACAACCCGGCCCAGCAGGTAGCCGAAGACCAGCTGGAGAAATCCGAAATCACCTCCCCGGCTGTAGATGATCCCCGGAACGGAGATGAACGTGATCGTGGAGGTCTCGGTCGCGACGATCGACGCGGAGATCGCCCACCACGGGACGTTCCGGCCCCCCAGGAAATACTGGGCTGTCGTCTTCTGCCGGCGGGCGAAGAAGGCTCCGGCGGCGACGACCCCCGCCAGGTAACCGAAGACGATCGCGATGTCGAGGAGCCGCAAGTCGCCCGAAGTCTAACGGCGGAAAAAATCGCACTCTTCTCTCGACCCGGCGCGCGGCATCACATCCGGATACCGAAGAGGGGTCAGGTTAAAACCTGACCCCACGATCGCTTGGGTTCAAAAAAATGCACGACGGCGCACGGCCGAGCCCGCTGCACAGCGATTTGTGCAATGACTAGCAACGCGCGAGGAACTTCGGATACATTTCTTTCCGACACTTCCCCTGTCGTGCAGAAAACTTTTGCAGGTTTGGATACTGCGAAATAAGGAGGATTCCATGCGACGACCTCTGCCCGCGCGCGGCGTCCGAGCGATCCTGGTCCTCGTCGCGCTTCTCGCGTTCGGCATTGCAACCGCGGCGTACGCCCAGACCGACGTCACCACCAGCCGCATCTCCGGCACTGTCAAGTCCACGGACGGAGAGGCGCTGCCCGGCGCCACCGTGGAGGCGAGGAATCAGGGAACCGGACTGGTCCAGACGGCCGTCACGCGCAACGACGGCTTCTATCAGGTCATCAACCTTCCGTCCGGGCTCTACACGGTGACGGCGACTCTGTCCGGCTTCCGGACGGCGGTCCATCCGGACGTCCGACTCGACATCGGGACCGTCCCGACGGTCGATTTCCGCCTGCAGCTCTCGACTGTCCAGGAGACGGTCACGGTGACGTCTTCCACGCCGGCCGTCGAGGTGACGAACACGGCGGCGTCCACGACCATCCAGACGGAGCAGTTGAAATCGCTGCCGATCAACGGGCGGAACTTCCAGGACCTGGTCCTGCTGACGCCGGAGACGCGCCGCGATCCCGAAAACCGCGGCACGGTCCTCGTCTCGGGCCAGCGTGGGATCAACACGAACACGACCGTCGACGGGTTGGACTACGACAACGGGTTCTTCGGCGGCACCTTCGGCTCCGCGGAAGGCCGGGCGCCGCTCTCGATCTCGCAGGAGTCGGTCAAGGAGTTCACGGTCATCCGCAACGGCGCGTCGGTCGAGTTCGGGCCGTCGGGCGGCGGCGTCATCAACGTCATCACGAAGAGCGGGACGAACGACCTGCACGGATCCGGCTTCTACTACTGGCAACCGCACAGCACGGTCGCGAAGCTGTCGAACGGCCGGGAAGCGCCGGACCAGAAGAAGAAGCAGTACGGCGGCTCCGTCGGCGGCCCGATCCTGCGCGACCACCTCTTCTTCTTCGGCTCCTACGACCAGCAGAAACAGGACGTCGGGATTCCGGTCAATTCGGTCTTGCTCGACCCGAGCATCGCGGCGACCTATCCGACCCTCGCTTCCGACCCGACCTACACGCAGACGCAGGACGGCCGCGTCCTCTTCGGCCGGCTGGACTACCAGGTCACGAGCTCGCACCGCCTGATGGGGCGGGTGAACTACGCCCAGTACGAGGGGGACCACGGGACCTCCTCGTCGCAGAACCAGACCAGCAACCACAACGGCATCGAAGGCCTGCAGTCGCACGCCTATGTCGGCTCCTGGAGCAGCCAGTGGAGCTCGAGCCTGCTGAACGACCTGAACGGCCAGTATGTGGTCGAGCAGACGCCGCGGATTCCTGCCGGCGTCGACCAGCCGGAAATCCGCTACGGCAGCTTCAACCTCGGAAGTACGAGCTTCTTGCCGATCTTCTCCACCGCGGAACGCAGCTCCGTCGGGGATACCGCCACGTTCCTGTTCCGGAATCACGTCGTCAAAGGCGGCGCTGAGTACAACAAGACCTCGATCAGCCAGATCTTCAAGGGCAACTGGCGCGGCGTCTACGTCTTCGCCGGAAACCAGCTCGCGAACTTCCTGGCCGGGAAATGGACGCAGTTCTTCCAGTTCGGCGGACTGGGTGGCCGGACCGCGGACCAGGCGGGCACCGCCGCGTTCGCGCAGAAGGAGCTCGCCTTCTTCGTCCAGGATCAGTGGTTCGTCACTCCGAAGCTGACGGTGACGGCCGGAGTCCGCTACGAGCGCCTCGACAATCCGGACGTCCCCATCCTGAACTCGAGGCACGTCAACGCGGACGGCTCTTTCGCCCTCGACGGGAAAATTCCGGACCAGAACAACAAGTGGTCGCCGCGCGCCGGCTTCACCTACGCGCCGGACCCCCGGACCGCGATTCGGCTTTCGGCCGGCAGGTTCTGGGCGCGCACGCCCGGGATCCTCTTCGCGCAGCTGATCACGTCGAACGGTCTCACCGGCACGCAGTACACGATCAACGCCGGAGGAACCACGGCGAACCCCACGGCGCCCACTGATCCGCTCTCGCCCGGCTGGGGGCCCGACTTCGATCCGAACATCGTGGCGCCGATCCCGTTCGAGTCGATCCCGACCCCCAGCCGGCTCGGCGTCTTCACGACCGCGACGAACTACAAGGACCCCGTGACGAACCGCATCACGCTCGGCATCGACCGCGAGGTGTTCCGGAACACGGTCGTGGGCCTCGAGGGGACCTACGCCGAGGCGAAGAACCTGGAGAGGTTGAACGATCCGAACCTCGTCTATGACGGCAGCGTCTCCCCTGTCAACGGCCAGCCGCGGTACTCGACGACGCGTCCGGACCCGTTCTACGGCCGGATCTCCACGTACACGACCGACGCGCGCTCCAAGTACGAAGCGATTTCGCTCAACTTCCAGCACCGCTTCAGCCGGGATCTTCAGTTCCTCGTGGCGGCGACCTGGTCGGAGGACAAGGACAACGACTCGAACGAGCGCAACTTCGCCGGGGCGCAGGCGGAAGACCTCCACAACCTCGACGGCAGCTACAGCTGGTCGAACCGGGACCAACGCTGGAAGTTCGCGGCGAACGCGAACTGGAACACGCCCTGGTACGGCATCGGGCTTTCGGGAACGTATCGCTATACGAGCGGCTCGCCCTTTACCGCCGTGACGGGCGGCGACGAGAACCGCGACGGGTTCTTCAACGATCGCCCGACGGTCAACGGGGTCCACTTCGCCCGCAACCAGTTCCGGCAGCCCAAGTTCTCCCAGTTCGATTTCCGACTCGCCAAGACCTTCAACGTCGGACCGGTCGGCCTGACCGCGCTGGCGGAATGCTTCAACTGCACGAACAACAAGAACTCATTCGTCACGAACTTCACGTGGGGAACGGGACAGACCCCGTCCTCGACGTTCGGGATCGCCAACGGGGTTTACACGCTTCCCCGGACTCTCCAGTTCGCCGGACGGGTCGACTTCTAGCGCGGAAAGCGGAACACGGACACGACAGGCGGGGCCAGGTCCCCGCCCCTTTTTTTTTTACGACGCCGGCAACGTCGCCGCTTCCGTGATCGTCACCCGGCGGGCCGTCGCGTCCAGCTCCGCGTCGACGCCGATCGGAAGGATCGCCTTCTCCTTGGTGTGCCCGAAGACGAGCCCGGCGAGGACCGGCTTGCCGAGCGATCCGAGCTGGTCTTCGAGGACCTCGGAGAGCGACAGCGTCAGCTCGAAACTCGAGCGACCCGGCCCGCAGTCGCTGCAGGTGCCGAAGACGATCCCCGCCGCCTGCTGGAGCTTCCCGGCCAGACGGAGCTGCACGAGCATGCGATCGATGCGGTAGGGCGCTTCGCCGGTGTCTTCCAGAAAGACGATTCGGTCCTTCGTCTCGATCTCGTAGGGCGTTCCCATCGTGGCCGAGACGAGCGTGAGGTTGCCGCCGGCAGTCCGCCCGCGCGCGACCCCGCGCGAGACGGTCCGGAGAGGAAATTCGACGTTCAGGGGGTCCGGCTCCTCCGGATTCGTCACCTCGCCGATCGGCTCCGGAACGAAAAGGGCTTTCTTCAGAAGGTCGAGGGTGCGCGGCGGCAGCGAGCCGACCATGTTCGGACCGTGAAAGGTCACGAGCCCCGCCCGTCGGCCGATGGCGAGGTGGAGACCCGTGATGTCCGAATAGCCCAGGAGGATCTTCGGATTTCTCCGGACGAGCTCGTAGTCGATCCGATCCAGGAGCCGCGGCGTTCCATAGCCCCCCTGCAGAGCAAAGATCGCGGAGACGCTGCGGTCGGCGAACATCGCGTGCAGGTCCTCGAGCCGCTCGTCGTCCGTGCCCGAGAGGAAACCGCGCCGGCCCCGGACGTGTTTGCCGAACCGGGGCTTCAGCCCGAGCGCCTCGACCCGCGCCGCGGCGTCGTCGAGCTGCCAGAGGTCGAAGGTGTAGGAGGCGGGAGCCACGAGGCCGACGGTGTCGCCGGGACGGAGCGCGCGGGGCTTGATTCGCGGCGCCGATGCGGAAGACGCCTCGGGGTTCGCCGTTCTTTTCTTCCCGAACGCGCTCCGAGCCGCGGCCACCGCGAAGGCCCCTCCGACCGACGCGAGCCGCAGAAAAGAGCGCCGGGATTTCACGTCTCTGAGAAAGGTCTCACAACCTATAGGATTTCCTCCATGAGAAAGTCGATTTCCTCGCTCGCCGCGACCCTCGCGGCCGGCGTGCTCGCGCTCGCGCAGCACTCGACGGCTCCGAAGACGATCGCCGCCCGCATCCGGTCCGGGCCGATGCTCGGATATGCCGACCTGACCGAAGCGTCGGTGTGGATCCAGACGACCGGGCCGGCGGACGCGCGGCTCAAGTACTGGCCGGAAGGCCGCCGCGGAGAAGCCCGGACGACGCCTCCGTTGTCGGCGAACGAAAAGACCGACGAGACGGCTCTCTTCGTGGTGTCGGGGCTCGAACCCGGCACTCGCTACCCCTACGAGATCCTCCTCGCGGGCGCGCCCGCCTCGTTCCCGGCGGGAGGGACCATCGGAATCCTGACGACGCAACCGTTCTGGCAGTGGCGGAGCAATCCCCCCGACTTCACGGTCGCGTTTGGCTCCTGCTACTACGCGAACGAGCCGAAGGTGGACCGGCCCGGAACGCCCTACGGCTCCGATCCCGGGATCTTTCGCAAGATCGCCGCGATGAAGCCGGACGTGATGATCTGGCTGGGCGACAACATCTACTATCGCGAGGTCGACTTCGGGAGCGTGGCCGCGATGCGGAGGCGCAACGCGATCGGCCGCGAAGAGCCGGCGCTGCAGCCGCTGCTGTCGGCGGCGCACCACTACGCCGTCTGGGACGACCACGACTTCGGGCCGAACGACTCCACCTGGATCAACCGGTACTGGAAAGAGAGCTTCGACATCTTCAAGACGTACTGGGCGAATCCGACGTACGGCGCGCGCGGGGTCGACGGCGTCTTCGGGCAATTCGCATGGGGCGACGTCGACTTCTTCCTGCTCGACGACCGGATGTACCGGACTCCGGAGAGAGTCGCCGAATCGCCCGACAAGACCATGCTCGGACCGGACCAGCTCCGCTGGCTCGAGCACTCGCTCTCCTACAGCGCCGCGCCCTTCAAGATCGTCGTGAACGGCAGCCAGATGTTGAATTCGAACAGCCACGGCGAATCGTTCGCGCACTACGTGAATGAGCAGAAGGAGCTTCTCGACTGGATCGTGAAGAACCGCATCCGAGGGGTCGTGTTCCTGTCGGGCGACCGCCACGCGGCGGAGCTGCTCTCCGTGACTCCCGCCGGCTCCTATCCCCTGTACGACTTCACGTCTTCGCCGTTCACCGCGGGCATGTCGGTCGAGCCGGCCGAAGCGAAAAACCCGCTCCGCGTTTCCGGCACGTCCCTCGTCAACGACAAGCACAACTTCGGACTGCTGCGGTTTCACGGCGCGTGCAACGACCGCACGCTCGACATGCAGCTCTACGACGAGACCGGGAAAGAGCGCTGGACTTACACCGTGCGCGGGAGCGATCTCGTGCCGCGGCCGCGGGACGGCGCCGCGAGGCCGAGATATCTCGGACACCCGGCGTGCGCGAGCCTTCGGGGATAACTAGAAGACGAGCCCGACGGAAACCGGCACGAACTGGAACCGTCTCCCTTGCGTCGAGACGCTGTGGTACCTCCCCTCGACGATCAGATCGATCTTCCGCAGGCTGATCGAGATTCCCGCCCCCGCGTTCCAGCCCGTCTCGTTCTGCTTGCCGCGGAAGGCGGAGAGACCGGAGGCATCGGAGAAGTCGAGCCGGTAGGCTCCGATGCCGCCGAAGAAATACGGCTTCAAGAGGATCGCTCGGAATCCGACGACGACGTCGGCCGTGGCCGCGAGCACCTCGGCGTTCCCGGCCGCGGCGGTCGAACCGTCGAGCCGGTGGTACGAGCCGTCCACCCGGAGACCCACCGGGACGACCGGCGGATTCCACACCAGGAGCGCGCCGCCGTTCCACCCGTTGTCGAACGTGTCCTTCGCGTCTCCCTGCGGATAGGAGATGCCTCCCTCGACCCCGAAGTGGAGGCCGCTCGTTCCCTGGGCCGTGGCGCCCGCAGCCGCACCGAGAAGGAGGACCGCGGCGGCGAGAGGAGCCACGAGCCGCCTCACGGCTGCGCCGCCCCGACCGCCGCCAGCGCCTTCTTCCGCGCTGCTTCGAATTCGTCTCCGCGGTTCCACTCCGGCATCCGGTCGAGGTCGGCGACCTTCACGCCCAGCCAGAAGTCGAGCCGGATGTCTTCGACCGCCCCGGAGAGGTCCCAGTCGCTTTTCAGCTCGTCGGAAGGCTGGTGGTAGTCCTTCTCCTCCCACTCCTCGAGCCTCTTCGTTCCCCATCCGGTCGGCTTCCCGATGACCTCGGTGCCGCTGTGGAAGTAGGCGGCCGGCACGCCGACCTTCGCCAGGTTGAACTGGTCGGAGCGGTAGAAGAAGCCGCGGTCCGGGAACTGGTCGGGCTTGACCACGCGGCCCTCCATCTTCGCCAGGGAAACGACGATCGGATCGAGAGACGACTTCCCGAACCCGACCATCGTCAGGTCCTTCGTGCGCCCGAAGATGCTGACGCCGTCGATGTTGATGTTCGCCGCGATCCGTCCGGGCTCGACCGGCGGATGCCGGGACAGGTATTCCGAGCCGAGAAGTCCCTGCTCCTCGGCGGTGACGGAGGCGAAGTACACGGTGCGGCGCGGCCGCTTCGGGAGCTCCCCGAAGGCCTTCGCGATGGCGAGGATCGATGCGACGCCGGACGCGTTGTCGAGCGCGCCGTTGTAGATCGCGTCCTCCCCCGGCTTCGCGTCCGTCTTCATCCCGAGGTGATCGTGGTGCGCGGTATAGATCACGGCCTCGCGCGCCCGCCGCGGGTCGCTCCCCGGAAACTTTCCGATGACGTTCGCGCTGTCCTTCGTCTGGACGGTGTTGTCGATTTTCATCGAGAAGTCGACCCCGAGCGGCACCGGCCGGAAGTCTCTCCGGACGGCGGCGGTCCGCAGCCGGTCGAGGTCCTGGCCGCCCAGGGAGACGATCTTCTTCGAGGCGTCCTCGGTGAACCAGCCCTTGATCTCGACGCGGGGCTCCCCTTCGTACGGCAGCTCGAAGCGTTCCCGGGACCATGAGCTCTGAACGACCTGCCAAGGGTAGCCCGCCGACGGCTGCGTATGGATGATGAACGCGCCGACCGCCCCTTTCCGCGCGGCGATCGCGTACTTGTAGTCCCAGCGGCCGTACCAGAGCCGGGTCTTCCCGGCGAAGAGTTTCGGGTCGTCCTCCGGATCGTTGTTCATCATCAGGAGGACCTTGCCCTTGACGTCGACGTCCTTGTAGTCGTCCCACTGGAACTCGGGCGCGACGATCCCGTAGCCGACGAAGACGATCTCCGCATTGTCGATCTTCGACTCCGGCTTCTGCGTCCCGGAAAACGCCACGTAGTCGTCGAGCTTCGTGAGCTCGGCCTTGCGATCGCCTTTCACGACGGACGTCTTCGCCGGCACGTTGCCCACGATCCCGACGAGCGGGACCTTCTGGGTCCAGCCGCCGCCCGGCGCGCCGGGCTCGAGCCCGAGCACCTCCATCTGCGCCTGGATGTACGACTGGGCGAGCAGGTCTCCGCGGGAGGCCGGGGCGCGGCCTTCGAGCAGGTCCGAGGCGAGGAAGCGGACGTGCCCGCGGAGGAGGTTTTCCGTGATCGCCCGGGCGGCCGTCTTTTCCGGAGGCGAGACGATGACCGGGGAGGAGGACGCCTCGCCGACCGCGGACGACACGGCGGGGAAGAGGAGGAGCGAGACGAACGCGGGGAGTTTCTTCATCGAAGGTCCTTTCGAAGCGAAAAAGGTCCGCAAGGCGGAGAACGCCGATGGGCCCGCGGAAGCTTCCCGGTTTCCGTTGGCCTCGGGGTGCGTGTGAAGCTCGGCCCGGACGAAGATCACCGGTCCGAGTAAGCGATCAACCGCCGAGCGCCATCCGGTTTACTTCGAGCGGAGCGTTCGCGACTTCGACGCGGTCGCGGCCGGATTGTTTGGCTCGGTAGAGAGCGGCATCGGCGACCTGAAGAATCTCGCGGCCGGAGGCTCCGTTCTCCGGAAAGATCGCCACGCCGATCGACGCCGTCACCGGTCCGAGAAGCTGCTGTTCCTGTCGAACCGTCAAGCTCCGGATCCCCTCCCTCAGCTGCTCCGCTTTCAATCGCGCGCTCTCCGAAGTCATCTCGGGGAGGATCAGGGTGAGCTCTTCGCCGCCGTAACGGCAAGCGATGTCTTCCGCGCGAGTGTTCAACCGGAGGAGCGCTGCCACCTCGTTCAACACCAGGTCGCCCGCTTCGTGTCCGAAAGTGTCGTTGAATCCCTTGAAGTGGTCGATATCGATCATCAGGACGGCGACGGGGAGCCGTCGGCGCGCGGCGCGTCGCAGCTCTCGCTCCAGTGACTCTTCCAGGTAACGCCGATTGAAGAGGCCCGTCAGCGGATCGCGAATCGACAGGTTGCGGAGAGTCTCCCGCAGACGGAGGTTCGCGAGCGCCAAACCGAACTGATCGGCGACGGAGAGCGCGACACGCTGTCTTTCCTCGATCGTCTCGCCCGTGTCATCGCCGTCGATCACGCCGAACCGGAGGTGCAGCACTCCGACCATCTCTCCCTGCGCCGACATCGGCGAGCAGAGATAGCTTCCGCCATTCGAGACGTGCTCGCAGACCGGCGCTCGCCTTTCGTTGACGACGGCGTGGATTCGGCCGCGGCGAACCGCCCAGCACTCGTCGGGGGCGAACGCGGCCGCAGGCGAGGCCTCGCCCCACGTCACGAGAGGCTCGAGAACGTCGCGCGAGGGAGCAAACAGGTAGATGTCGCCGGAGTCGTGCGGAAAAAGCGCGCGGGCGATCGGCGTGAGGACCAGGCAGGCCTCCTCGATCGTTTTGCAGGCCTGCAGGTGATCGCCGAGCTCCACGAGCGTCCGCATCTCGTGCGTCCGGATTTCGAGCAGGACCGCCATCTTGTTGAACGCCCGGGAGAGCTCGCCCAGCTCGTTCCTCGAATCGACCGGCGCCCGCACGTGGAGATCCCCCGCTCCCAGCCGGGTTGCGAGATCTCTGAGCTTTACGACCGGCTGAAGGATCTGCTTGTGAATGAGCAGAGGGCTGCCCACGCCGATCGCCAGCCCCAGGAGGGAGAGACCCCCGAGGAGAAGGAGAACCCAGCGCAATCGAGTCGAAAGTGTCGCGAACGCGAGCTCGATTTCCGCGGCGTCCGTCGCGACGACCTGGTCGACGAGGGGTGCGATCTCGTTCTCGCTCACTGGAAGCTCGCGGTTCAAGATCTCGATAGCGTCGGAACGGCGTCCCGCCGCCACGAGCGCGACGAGGCGGACACCGGTGCGCGCGACCTGCCCGTAGCTTTCCTCGATCTTACGGACAGTGCCGGTTTCGCGCGTCGAACCCGGTGCGTTGTTGCTCTCGACGAGCTTCCTCATGCTTTCCAGGGAATCACGGGTGTCTTCCTGCACCGCAATGAGGCCGAGGTCGTTACGGCCGAGCGCGACGCTCAAATCGTAGAGAAAGAGCTCGCGCGAGAGATGTCGTGAGAACTGATCGGTCGTGAGAGCACGCGATGCTTTCACGCTCGCTCCGTCGAGATCGGACGAGAAACGCCCCAGAGTCGCCAGGTTCGCGACGCTCAGACGGCCGTTCAGATTTGCAATCGTCTTGAGTATCTCGGCGTCTGCGATTTCGATGGAGCGATCCTCTTTCTCTTCGAGCTGAGCAAGTAGCGGTGCGAACTCGTCACGGATTCGATCGATCGCCTCGCCGTTTCGAGAGGTCGACGCCGCGCCGACGATCTTCGAAGTGACCTGATCGATCAGACCGTAGTCCCGCTCGATCTCGGAGGCTCCGCGCGCTTCTTCGCGGGAGAGAGCTCCGTCCTGCCTCCGGAGTGCCTGCCAGCGGGCGAGTGCGCTCCGGACCGCCGCCTGCTGGTCCTCCAGCTTCCGGTGGTGCTCAGAGTCGGACTGCAGAGCGAAATCCACACATGTCTTCGCCTGTCGGTCCAGCAGACGCGCGAGAGCGGCGGCGGCCGTGCGCTGCCGCAGACGTCGCTCGAGAAGCCTCAGGTCATCCGGAATCGACAGGCTCGGAAGAACGATCGCGAGGAAACAGAGGAGCTGGATGCCGATCATCGGAAGGATCAGAATCCCGAACCGCTCGCGCAGAGAGATCTTCACGGTCCGGGCACCCGGGCATCGCGGGCCGCGCAAGGCGAACACAATTTGTGGTGAGACACCGTCTTTCCGTCCATTGTCGGTCAGGCAGCAGCCGACCGCAATGGGGAAACGCCTATTCGGCCAGGAAGAGCGTCAGCGCGAAGCGGGCTTCCGGATCGGTCCACTGGGCGTGGCTGTGGAAGCCCGCGGCGCTAACCAGCTCCACCACCTCGTGCGGCTCGTACTTGTAGGAGCTCTCCGTCCAGATCGACTCGCCGGCCTCGAACGCGACCGAGATTCCGGCGCGACGGATCTGCGCGCTCTGGTCGCGAAGGGAAACCAGGTGCATCTCGACGCGCCGCTCGCCCGGGTTCCAGATCGCCTGGTGCTCGAACGCGGCCAGATCGAAGTCCGCGCCGAGCTCCCGGTTCATCCGCACCAGGAGGTTCTTGTCGAACGCGGCAGTGACGCCGAGCGGGTCGTTGTAAGCGAGCAGGAGCTGGTCGACCGGCTTGATCAGGTCCGCGCCCAGGAGGAGCGCATCTCCCGGACGCATGGCTTGCCGGATCTCGGAGAGGAAATCGTGCGAGGCCGGCGGATCGAAGTTGCCGATGTTCGATCCGAGAAAGAGGACCAGCAGCCCGCCGTGCGGCGGCCTCTCACGCGCCGCGTGCCGCAGACCTTCCTCGTAGGTCGCGCGGTGCCCCACGACCGAGACGTGCTCGAGCGCTCCCAGCGTCCTCTCCGAGAGCTCGAGAGCCGTCGGGGAGATGTCGATCAGATGGATCGCCACGCGCCGGCGGCGGCTCCGCAGCGCTTCCGCGAGCAGCGCGATCTTCTCGCCGCTGCCGCAACCGAGCTCCAGCAGCGTCACCGGGTCCTGCAGCGGAGCCACCATCTCGGAAGCCCAGCGGGTCAGCAGCCGCCCCTCCGCCCGGGTGATGCGGTACCACGGCAGCCGGCAGATCGACTCGAAGAGCGACGACCCGAGCGCGTCGTAGAGATACCGCGACTGGATCTGCTTCGGTGAGAGAGCGAGATCCCTCGCGACATCCCGCGCGAAGTCCCGGATCGCCTCCAGGGGAGGCGCTGCGACACTCGAAGGAATCAGGCTCTTGCTCGTCGTCCGCTCCGGTTCTGATCGGCTGAAGATCGTCAGGCGTCCCGGACCGTTCGAAACGTCGCGTAGACGTAAGGGTAGTTCCCGCGGAACCAGTTCCGCAGACTGCGACGCAGGAGCGGCTTCGTCGTCGCGAGCGATCCGCCCTTCATCACCCAGTGCTTCCCGTCGAAGAAGTCGGCGGAATACACGGGGTATGTCGGCATCGGCTCGAATCCCGGAAACGGCGCGAAGACGGTCGACGTCCACTCCCAGCCGTTGCCGAGGAGGTCGCGGATTCTCCATTCGCTCGCCCCGGCCGGGAAGGAGCCGACCGGGACGGGGTCCCAGCGCTCGAAGTCGAAGTTGCCGCGGCTGCGATCGGGAGGCTCCTCTCCCCACGGATAGGACCGTTCGGTTCCGCTGCGGGTTCCGTACGCGGCGCGATGGAACTCCGCCTCGGTCGGAAGCCGCGAGTCGCGCCAGCGCGCGTACGCGGAGGCTTCGGCGTGGCTGACGAAGACGGGCCACGCGGGAGGCAGCGGCAGCGGTTCGAACATTCCGCGCCAGATCCACTCGTCGCCGCTTCGTTCCCAGAACGCAGGATGCCGGACGTCGTGCTCGGCGCGCCAGAGCCAGCCTTCCTCGGACCAGAGGTCTTCCCGCTCGTATCCGCCGGCGCGGACGAACTCCAGAAAATCGCGGTTGGTGACGTCGTCGACGTCCATCTCGAACCCGGAGACCTCGACGGTGTGCTCGGAGAATTCGTTGTCCCATCCGAAGGGAATCGCGTCCCTCTTCGCGCCGAGCGTCGCCGCGCCGGCGGGCACGTGAACGGAAGCGCGCGCGGGCGAGTCGCCTCCGAGGACCGGGCGAAGCGCTCCCTCCGGGGCCGTCTTCTTCCCGTACGGAAGTCGGTGCCACATGTAGAGAAGCGTCTCCTGGTGCATCGGCTCGTGCTCCAGGATCGTGTATGCGGCGAGGCCGCGCGCGAGAAGCAGGTTGTCCTCGCGCGTGAAGTCTTTCCGCTCGAAAGCGTCCGCGATCCTGCGGTCGGCCTCGCGGCCGTACGCCTGGATCTCGGCGCGCGGCGGCCACGCCGGCAATGAGCCCGGAACCACGGACTCGTCCTCCGGGTCGATGCCGCGCTCGAACAAAACCTCGAAACGAGG
This sequence comes from Acidobacteriota bacterium, assembly GCA_003222385.1. GTDB lineage: Bacteria > Acidobacteriota > Thermoanaerobaculia > UBA5066 > Gp7-AA6 > Gp7-AA6. Next base: position 11,686 of record QHVV01000114.1, on the reverse strand, counting down.
GTTGATCCCCGCCTCTCCGAGCCCCTTCTTGAGCAGGGTGTTGACCGAAAAGGCGGGCAGGTGGCCTTCGTAGAAAACGATCGGATTTCGCAGCGCGATCGGCCGGTCGTGGTACGCCTCCGGCGCGAGCATTCCGAAGATCTCGGCCGTTCTCCGGCGGCCGGAGAGGTAGCGATCGACCGCGGCCCGTCGGTCGAGAGATCGCCCCGTCTCCGTCTCGACTTTCAGCATGGGCCTCCTCACATGCTAAACCTACGCCACCGCAGAAATGCTAGATTCCGGCGGATGCGCAACTCGATCGTCGTCTTCGCTTTCGCTTTCCTCGGAGCGGCCGTTCTCTGCGCAGGCTGCTCGCGCAAACCGAGCTCCGTGACGCCCGCCCGGACGACGACGGGCGCCGCCGGCGGCGCGACCGTTTCGGGCGCCTCCAGCCTCGTCTATGCGCGAGACATCCGCGACCGCCTGTCCCGGCTCCCGCGCACCCCGATCGACTACGACCACGCGCTCTTAGACGAGAAGGAGACGCAGACAGTCCACAAGTTGATCGACGCCTCGCGTTTCATGAACGACATCTTCCTGCGCCAGGTCGCGGAGAAGAACCCGCAGCTCCGGAGCCGCGTTGCGGCCGCGGCCCGGAACGACGTCGCGGCGCGGTGGGCGCTCGCTCTCTTCGACGTCCACAAAGGGCCGTGGGACCGATTGAAGGAGAACGAGCCCTTCATCGGCACCGAAAAGAAACCTCCGGGCGCGGGTTTCTATCCGACCGACATGAAGAAGGAAGAGTTCGAGAGCTGGGTCTCCTCCCATCCCGCCGACAAGGAGGCATTTCAAGGCCTTTTCACGGTGATCCGGCGGCAGGGGCCAGGGCTCGTCGCGATCCCCTATTCGAAGGTGTACCGCGACGCGCTGGAGCCCGCCGCGAAACACCTGCGCGAGGCCGCAGCGGCGACCGGCAACGCGAGCCTTCGCGATTACCTGACGAAGCGCGCGGACGCCTTCTTCTCGGACGACTATTTCGCGTCGGACCTCGCCTGGATGGATCTCGACTCCGACATCGAGGTCGTCATCGGCCCGTACGAGGTCTACGAAGACGCCCTCTTCAACTACAAGGCCTCTTTCCAGTCCTTCGTGACCGTGCGCGACAAGGCCGAGAGCGAGAAGCTCTCCGTTTACGCGAAGCACCTTCCCGACATGGAGCGCAACCTGCCGATCCCGGACGAGCACAAGAACCTGAAGCGCAAGTTCGAGTCACCGATCCGCGTCGTTCAGGAGATCTACACCGCCGGGGACGCGCGGCGCGGAGTCCAGACTTCCGCGTTCAACCTGCCCAACGACGAGAAGGTCCGCGAGGCGAAGGGCTCGAAGAAGGTTCTCTTGAAGAATGTGATGGACGCCAAGTTCCGTCAGAGCGGCGGCCCGATCGCGCAGAGGACCCTGGTGCAGGCGGAGATCCCGAACATCTCCTTCGACGCGTACTTCAACCACACTCTCTTCCACGAGCTGTCGCACGGCCTGGGCCCCGGGATCATCCGAGGTCCGGACGGCAAACGCATCGAAGCGCGCCTGCTGTTGAAGGAGATCTATTCGACGATCGAGGAGTGCAAGGCCGACGTCACCGGGCTCTGGAACATCCTCTTCGCGATGGACCGCAAATGGCTTTCGGGCTTCCAGGAGCCGCAGCTCTACGCGACCTACACCGGCCTGATGTTCCGCGGAATGCGCTTCGGCATCGACGAGGCCCACGGCCAGGGTACGGCGATCCAGTGGAACTGGTTCCGGGAGAAGAACGCGATCGTCCCGGAAGCGGGCGGCCGCTTCTCAACCGACCGCGCCAGGTTCCGGGAGGCGATCCGCTCTCTCGCCAACGAGCTCCTGATGATCGAGGCGACTGGCGACTATGCCCGGGGAAAGACGCTTCTGGAGAAGTACGGCCGCTCGAACGCCGAGATCCAATCCGTGATCGCGCGGCTTTCCGACATCCCCGTCGACATAACGCCGGCTTTCGTCGGCGCCGGGGAGCAGTAGCGGATTGGACCGCATTTTGCTCATCCGAGGTCAGACTCGAACTAAGGAGGTTCCCGTGACGGAATCCGAAAGCACGATGGAGAGCGGCTCTTCTACCTCCTCCGGCGGTTCCGGTTCGAAGCCGCGCCGGAAGCGGACAAGCGCGCGCCGCAAGCCCGGCGCCCCCCGCCGAAAGACGACCGCCGGCCGGAGAAAGGCCGGGGCCCGGACCGCGACGACCTCCCGACGCAAGACCGGTTCGCGCCGGCGCCGACGGTCGTCGAAAGAGGCCGGGCTGCAGACCTTTCTGAACGACCTCGCGAAGAGAGCGAACGTGGCGGGCTCGAGGATCGCCGAGCTTTCCGAAGAAGGCGCGGACGCGGCGCGCAAGACGATCGGCAAGGTCAGCGCGACCTCGCGAAAGACGATCGCGCGCGTCCGGCGGGAATGGGACCGTCTCGATTCCACCCGGAAGGCGCAGTTCGTGGCGGGCCTGCTCGGAGCGCTCGCCGCGGCGGCCGCGGGCGTGCGGAAGGCCACTCGCAAGTAAGACGGGTCTCGCGGGACGGCGCGCGACCGTCGGAAGCCGCGGCGGAACGTCGGGAAAGAGTCGCGGGGAGGACGGACGCCCCGTCGTCACCTCGCCGCGGGCGTTCCCTCCGTCGCGGCGGATACGACTGAGACATGGCGGCGAACGAACCGGACGACTCCATCCGCTCGTTTCCCGGGCTCGCCGAGCCCATCCGGGCGGAGCTCTATTCGACCGAGCGCCTCGAGCAGTTCGCGGAGCAGCTAGGTACCGAGCACCGCCTGGCGCAAGGGTTTCGAAAAGGAAAGCCGCTCCTTCCGCGTCTGACGGAAAACGGGCGCGTCCTTCTCGAGTCCTATCGCGCGGTCGCCGACGCCATTCGGGAAGAGCGGACGATCTCGCCGGCCGCGGAGTGGCTCGTCGACAACTTCCACATCGTCGAAGAGCACCTCCGGGAGATCCGCGAAGACCTCCCGCCCCGGTATTACCGGGAGCTTCCCAAGCTCGATGCCGGTCCGCTCGAGGGATATCCGCGGGTCTATGCGCTGACCTGGCAATTCATCGCGCACACCGACAGCCGGTTCGAGCCGGAGACGTTGCGGCGGTTCGTCGCGGCGTACCAGCGATCGCAGCCCCTGACGATGGGCGAGCTCTGGGCGGTCGCGATCACGTTACGGCTCGTGCTGATCGAGAACCTGCGCCGTCTGGCCGACCGGATCGTCCGACGCCGGCTCGCCCGCGAAGAGGCGGATGCTCTCGCCGATTCGCTTTTGGGCATCCGCGCCGAACCTGGGGAATCGTGGGAATCCCGGCTGCGGGCTCTCGAGCGGAAGCCTCTGCCGGCCCCCTTCGCCGTTCATCTCCTGCAACGCCTGCGGGAGAGCGATCCGGAGAAGAGTCCCGGTCTCGCGTGGCTGGTGAAGCGGATCGAAGCTCAGGGGCTCACTCCCGACGAGATCGTGCGGCTCGAGCACCACGAGCAGGTTGCCACGCACGTGTCGGTCCGCAACGTGATCACGAGCATGCGGCTCGTCTCCACCGTGGACTGGGCCGAGTTCTTCGAGTCGGTCAGCCTGGTCGAGCAGGAGCTTCGAAAGGGGACGCGCGTCGCGGAAATGGACTTCGCGACTCGCGACCGATACCGCCACGCCATCGAGGACCTCTCGCGCCGGTCCGGGCTTTCCGAGATCGAGATCGCACGGCGGGCGGTCGCCCGCGCGCACCGGTTCCGGGAATCGGCCGCAGTCGGCCAGGAGGAGCGGCGAAGCGACCCCGGTTACTCACTGATTTCCCGGGGCCGGTCGGAGTTCGAGAAGGAGGTCGGCTACCGCGTCCCCTTCACGCAGTGGATCCGGAGGGCCTACTTCGCGGCGGCGACGTCGGGTTACATCGGGACGATCCTCGTCACGACCGTGGCGATGATCGCCGTCCCGGTGGCGCTGGCGGCCGACGCCGGAGCCGCGGGCTGGGAACTCGCCGTGCTGGCGCTCCTCGCCGCCATCCCGGTGTCCGACTTCGCGATCGCGGTCGTCAACCGCGACGTCACCGAGCTCGTCGGCCCGCGCCGGCTTCCGAAGCTGGAGCTCGAGCAGGGTATTCCGTCGACTCTGTGCACGCTGGTCGCGGTTCCGGCGCTGCTGACCAGCGAGTCCGAGGTCCGCGAGCTCGCCGAGCGGCTCGAGGTGCACTACCTGGCGAACACGGAGGACCAGGTGAAGTTCGCGTTGCTCGCCGACTGGGTCGACGCCCCCGAAGAGACGATGCCCGAGGACGACGTGCTGTTCGCCGGGGCGCGCGACGCCGTCGACACACTGAACGGCCGGCACGGGTTGCTGGCCGACGGGACGCGGCGCTTTCTCTTTCTCCAGCGCCGCCGCGTGTGGAATGCGAAGGAGGGCCGCTGGATCGGGTGGGAGCGAAAGCGCGGGAAGCTCCATGAGCTCGACCTCCTGCTGCGCGGAGCAGGCGCGACGACCTTTCTCCCGATCGACGAGCGTGATCGGGAAGCGCTGCAGAGCGTCCGCTACGTCCTGACCCTCGACGCGGACACGCGGCTGCCCCGGGGCGTCGTTCGCAAGCTGGCGGGCACTCTCGCGCATCCGTTGAACCGGCCTCTTTACGACGCGAAGGCTTGCCGTGTCGTCGACGGATACGCGCTCCTCCAGCCGCGGGTGACGCCGACTTTGCCGCTCTCCGGCCCCGGCACGCTGTACCAGAGGTTGTATTCGGGCCCCGCAGGAGTCGACCCGTACGCGGCCGCCATCTCCGATGTCTACCAGGATCTCTTCGGCGAAGGGATCTACACCGGCAAGGGCATCTACGAGGTCGACATCTTCGAGCGAGCAGTCGCCGGCCGGAGCCCGGACGACTCCCTGCTGTCGCACGACCTTTTCGAGGGACTGTTCGCGCGCGCCGGTCTCGTGACCGACGTGGAGATCTTCGAGAACTTTCCGGCGCACTACGGGTTCGCCGCGTCGAGACAGCACCGCTGGGCACGGGGAGACTGGCAGCTCCTGCCCTGGCTGCTGCCCCGCGTTCCGGACGCGACGCGCCGGAGGACGAGAAACCCGATCCCGGTCATCGGTCGGTGGAAAATCCTCGACAACCTGAGGCGGTCGCTCTCCTCGCCGACGGCTTTCGCAACGCTCCTCGCGGGTTGGACGCTTCCGGGGGTCTCGCCGATCGTCTGGACCGGGACCGTGCTCGTGAGCTTCGTTCTTCCGCGTCTTTTTTCGGTTCTCGCGGGACTCGCCCCGGCGCGGCGCGGCATCGCGAAGAGGAGCTTCCTGCGCGGGGTCGGGCACGACCTCGGGGTCGCGCTCGGACAGGCGGCGTTTTCCATCGCGATGCTCGCTCATCAGGCCTGGCTGATGGGAGATGCGATCCTGCGAACGCTCTTCCGGCTGGTGGTTTCGCGGCGCCGGCTGCTCGAGTGGGTTACGGCCGCCCAGGCCGAGAGCGGTCTCGACCTCGAGCTCTCCGGGTTCTACCGGCGCATGGCAGGGGGCGTCGGCCTTGCCGCGGCGTCCGGGGCCGTGGTGTTTCTGGCGGGGACCGGGACGCCGCTCGTGCTCCCCCTCCTCATCCTCTGGGGTCTCGCGCCCTGGATCGCCTGGAAGGCGAGCCTGCCTCCCCGCGCAGCGGAAGTCGAAGCGCTTTCGGAGAAGGAGAAGCGGGTTCTCCATCTCATCGCGCGCCGCACCTTCCGTTTCTTCGAGACGTTCGTCACGCCGGAAGACAATTACCTTCCGCCCGACAACTTCCAGGAAGACCCGAAACCGGTGGTCGCCCACCGCACGTCGCCGACGAACGTGGGGCTGTGGCTCCTCTCGTCGGTGGCGGCGCGCGATTTTTCGTGGATCGGCACGATCGACCTGCTCGAACGGCTCGAGGCGACGTTCGGGGCGATCGAGCGACTGGAGAAGTATCGCGGTCACCTCTACAACTGGTACGACACGCGCACCCTCGCGCCGCTCGAGCCGCGTTACGTCTCGACCGTCGACAGCGGGAACCTCGCCGGGCACCTGATCACCCTTCAGCACGCCTGTCTCGAACGGCTGAACGCTCCGGCCCTCGATCCGCGCGCCCTCGAAGGGATCGCCGACAGCCTTGCGCTCGCGAAGGAGACGCTCGCGGGATCGCGCGCCGGCGGGCGCGGAGGGACCGTCACCCGGCGCGAGCTCGAGACGGCGTTCCACGACGTCGAGGGGCTTCTCTTCCCGGTTCCGGAGACTCCCCGGCAGTGGGGGGAGCGCCTCGCCGCGCTCCGCGAACGCGCCGAGGTGCTCGTCGACGTCACCGAAGCGATCTCGAATGAGAACCCGGATGGCCCGAACCGCGAGCTGCACGGCTGGACGAAGTCGGCGCTCGCCGCCATCGCGAGCCACGAGCGCGATTTCGGCGCAACGCTCGGCTGGATACGCGCGCCCGGAATCGGGGATCCCGAAACGAAGCTCGGCGGTGATCTCGGAATTCCGACGCTCGCGTCGATCCCGGATCTCTGCGAAACCGTGCTCGGAAATCTCGGACGTCCCGACGCCGGGACGGGAACCGGCGACGGTCCGGCCGTCGAGCCCTCGGAGAACTCCGCGCTCCGCGATCCGGTCAACCGCTGCCGCGACTCGGCCGCGTCGATGGTGCGCCGTCTCTCGATGCTCGCGCGGACGGCGGCCCAGCTGGTCCGCGAAATGGACTTCCGGTTCCTCTACGACGAGGAGCGAAAGCTGTTCTCGATCGGGTACCGCGTCTCAGACGGGCGCCACGACCCGGGTTACTACGATCTGCTCGCATCGGAAGCGCGGCTCGCGAGCTTCATCGCGATCGCCCGGGGTGACGTCCCCCCCGCGCACTGGTTCCAGCTCTCGCGTCCGCTGACCCCGGTCGGAAAAGGTTCCGCTCTCGTCTCCTGGTCCGGGTCGATGTTCGAGTACCTGATGCCGGACCTCGTGCTGAACGTGCCGACCGGCAGCCTTCTCGAGCAGACCGACCGCCTGGTCGTCGCGCGGCAGATCGCCTACGGCCTGGAGCGCAAGGCGCCCTGGGGCGTCTCCGAATCCGCCTTTTACGCCCGCGACCTCGATCTCACGTACCAGTACTCGAACTTCGGCGTCGGAGGGCTTGGCTTGAAGCGCGGCCTCTCCGAGGACTACGTGGTGGCGCCCTACGCGACGGCGCTCGCCGCGATGGTGGACCCGGCCGCGGCTGCCCGCAACTTCGAGGCGCTCGCTCGGGAAGGCGCCATCGGTCCCTACGGCGACTACGAGTCGCTCGACTACACCGCGGGCCGGCTGCCCGCGGGAAAGACCCACGCCGTCGTCCGCGCGTACATGGCGCACCACCAGGGGATGACGGTGGTGGCGCTCGCCAACACGCTCTTGGAAGAGGTGATGCGTCGCCGCTTCCACGCCGAACCGATGGTGCAGGCGACCGAGCTCCTCCTCCAGGAGCGTACGCCGCGGACCGTGATGGTGGCGCGGCCGCGCGCGGAGGAGGTCGGGAGTCACCTCCACGTCCGCGACTTCGTTCCGCCCGTCCTGCGTCGCTTCAGCTCGCCGCACGACCTGATTCCTCGGACGCACCTCCTTTCGAACGGACGGTATTCCGTGATGCTCACCGCGGCGGGCTCGGGCTACAGCCGCTGGCTGGGCCGCGACGTGACTCGCTGGCGCGAAGACTCGACGAGGGATCCCTGGGGGACGTACGTCTTTCTGCGCGACGTCCAGAGCGGACAGATCTGGTCGGCGGGGTATCAGCCGAGCGGCGTCGAGCCCGACAGCTACGAGGTCGTCTACTCGGAGGACCGCGCCGAGATCCGGCGGCGCGACGGCGCCATATCGACGACGCTCGAGATCGTGGTCTCGGCGGAGGACGATTCCGAGGTCCGTCAGATCTCCGTAACCAACCTCGGAACGCGGCCGCGGCAGATCGAGCTGACCTCCTACGCCGAAGTCGTGCTCGCGCCCGCCGCCGCCGACGAAGCACACCCCGTCTTCTCCAACCTCTTCATCGAGACCGAGTTCGTCCCGCGCCTCGAAGCGCTCCTCGCGACGCGGCGGCCGCGATCCTCCGAAGAGAAGAGGCTGTGGCTCGCTCACGTCTCGACCGTCGAGGGCGCGACGGTCGGCGGCGTTCAGTTCGAGACCGACCGGGCGCGGTTTCTGGGGAGAGGCCATGAGATCCGAAACGCCGGCTCGATCCTCGACGGTCGCCCGCTTTCGAACACGGTCGGGCCCGTCCTCGATCCGATCTTCTCGCTTCGGCGGCGCATTCGCGTGGAACCGGGGACGACCGGACGCGTGACCTTCGCGACGGTCGCCGCCGACACGCGTGAGGACGCGTTGAGGCTCGCCGACAAATACCGCGATCCCGCGGCGTTCGAGCGCACGACGACGCTGGCCTGGACCCAGGCGCAGGTGCAGCTCCGCCACCTGAACATCGATGCGGACGAGGCGCACCTCTTCCAGCGCGTCGCGACGCGGATTCTCTACTCCGACCCGTCGCTTCGCGCGTCGGCCGAGGTCCTGCAAAGGAATGCGCTCGGCAGGTCGGCTCTCTGGCGACATGGCATCTCGGGCGACCTGCCGATCGTCCTGGTGCGGATCGATTTCGCGGAAGACCGGGAGATCGTGCGGCAGCTCCTGCGCGCCCACGAGTACTGGCAAATGAAAGGGCTCGCGGTCGACCTGGTGATCGTCAACGAGGGCGGTCCGTCGTACGGCCAGGACCTCCAGGGCGCGCTCGAAGCCCTCGCGCGGACGAGCCAGCCCACCGCCAGCCCCGAAGGCCATCCCGCGCACGGTGGAGTCTTCGTCCTCCGCGGAGATCTCCTGTCCGACGAGGATCGCGACGTGCTGCGGGCCGCGGCGCGAGCGGTGCTGCTCTCGCGGCAGGGCACGCTGGCCGAGCAGGTCGTGCGGCATCTCCTCGCGGCCCCGGCCGAGGCGCCGCCGCGGCCGGTTCTGCCGGGCCCTCCGGCCGTGGACATCCCTCCGCCCCGTCCGCCGCTGGAGTTCTTCAACGGCCTCGGCGGGTTCGCGAACGACGGGTGCGAGTACGTCACCATCCTCGGTGCCGGCGCCCTGGATCAACGTCATCGCGAACTCCGCTTTCGGATTCCAGGTCTCCGAGTCGGGATCCGGCTTCACCTGGGCCGGCAACAGCCGCGAGAACCAGCTCACGGCCTGGTCGAACGATCCGGTCTCCGACCCTCCGGGCGAGGCCCTCTTCGTCCGGGACGAGGCGACTGGCGAAGTCTGGAGCCCGACGCCGCTGCCCGTCCGCGAGGACTGGCCTTACGTCATCCGTCACGGCCAGGGCTACACCCGCTTCGAGCACGAGAGCCACGGCGTCGCGCTGGAGCTCCTCCAGTTCGTCCCGCGGCAGGACCCGGTCAAGATCTCCCGCCTCCGGATCGAGAACCGCGCCGGGAACCCTCGCCGCCTCTCCGTGACCGCGTACGTCGAGTGGGTCCTCGGCTCCTCGCGCAGCCGCTCCGCGCCTTTCGTTCTGACGCAGCTCGACTCCGAGACCGGAGCCCTTTTCGCGCGCAACCCGTGGAACGAGGAGTTCGCCTCCCGCATCGCGTTCGTGGACCTCGGTGGCAAACAGGCTTCGTGGACGGGGGATCGGACCGAATTTCTCGGAAGGAACGGGACGCTCGAGAGGCCCGCCGCGCTCGCCCGCGGCGCCACACTGTCGAAGCGCGTCGGCGCAGGCTTCGACCCGTGCGGCGCACTCCAGACGGTCGTCGATCTGCCACCCGGCGGACGCGCCGAGGTCGTTTTCGTCCTGGGTGAGGCGGAAAACGACAAGAGAGCGCGGGAGCTCGTGCTTCGGTACCGGACCGCCGACCTCGGCGCCGTGCTGCAGGAGGTCATCGTCGGGTGGGACGACATCGCAGGAGCGCTGCAGGTGAAGACTCCCGACCGCTCGCTCGACGTCCTCCTCAATCGATGGCTGCTCTACCAGGCGCTTTCGTGCCGCGTCCGGGCGCGCTCCGCGTTCTACCAGGCCGGGGGCGCGCACGGCTTTCGCGACCAGCTCCAGGACGTCATGGCGTTGACGGTCGCGGCGCGCGAGGTCACGCGAGAGCATCTGCTGACCGCCGCCGCGCATCAGTTCCCGGAAGGGGATGTGCAGCACTGGTGGCATCCGCCGTCCGGCCGCGGCGTCCGCACCCGGATTTCCGACGACCTGATCTGGCTGCCCTTCGCGGCCCTTCACTACGTCGAGGTGACGGGCGATGAAGGCGTCCTCGATGAGCCCGCGCAATTCGTGGAGGGAGCGCCGCTCGAGCCGGACGAGGTCGAGCGGTACTTCGCGCCGACGCTGTCGAAGGAGAGCGCCACGCTCTTCGAGCATTGCGCCCGCGCGCTCGACCGCAGCCTCGAGGTCGGAAAGCACGGCCTTCCCCTCATGGGCTCCGGAGACTGGAACGACGGCATGAACCGCGTCGGGTTCCACGGCGAGGGCGAGAGCGTTTGGCTCGCGTGGTTTCTCCACACGAACCTCTGGGAGTTCGCGAAGATCGCGGACCGGCGCGGAGAAAAGGCGCGAGCCGCCCGCTGGCGCGAGCACGTCGACCGGTTGAAGACCGCGCTCGAGACGGCGGGATGGGACGGCGACTGGTATCGCCGAGCGTTCTTCGACGACGGGACGCCGCTCGGGTCGTCCTCCAACCAGGAATGCCGGATCGATTCGATCGCGCAATCCTGGGCCGTGATCTCGGGCGCGGGCGACAAGGTTCGCGCGGCGCGCGCGATGGCGGCCGTCGAGGAGTACCTCGTCAAGCGCGGGGACGGCCTCGTACTCCTCTTCACTCCGCCGTTCGACCGCACGCCTCTCGACCCCGGCTACATCAAGGGCTACCTGCCGGGAGTCCGCGAGAACGGCGGCCAGTACACCCACGCCGCTCTGTGGTCGCTGATCGCCTTCGCCGCGCTGGGCGAGGGGGACAAGGCCGGCGAGCTCTTCTCGATCCTGAACCCGATCAACCACGCCGGCACGCGCGCCGGCGTCTACCGATACAAGGTGGAGCCATACGTCGCGGCGGCGGACGTCTACGCCGAGCCTCCTCACGTGGGCCGCGGCGGCTGGACCTGGTACACCGGCTCGGCCGGATGGATGTACCGCGCGGGCGTCGAGTGGATCCTGGGATTTCGCTTCCGAGGCGCGGCGCTCCACGTCGATCCGTGCATCCCGCGCTCCTGGCCCGGGTACCAGATCACCTTCCGCTACCACTCTGCGCGGTACGAGCTCGTCGTCGAGAACCCCCACGGCGCGACGCGCGGAGTGTCCCGCATCGCGGTGGATGGGAAGGAGCTCGAGAAGGACGTCCGCGCGATCCCGCTCGCCGACGACGGCGCCCGGCACCGGATCGAGGTCCAACTGGGATAGCAGGGTCAGGTCTTCACGATGTGGCAAGTGGAGACCTGACCCCCAATGTGGCAAGTGGAGACCTGACCCCTTACACTTCTTCCCCCCGAATGAAGAAAGCCGCGCTCTCGCTCCTTCTGCTCCTCCTCTGCCTCGCCGCCGCGCCGCGAGAGACCGCGACCGCGCCGGTCGCCGCTCCCGCCCCCGGCGTCGCGCTCGAGCCTCCCGCCTCCGGCGGTCTCGTCGCGCTCGATCGGTTGCTGCAGCGTCTCTCGGTGC
>QHVV01000122.1:3654-12775 GCA_003222385.1 Acidobacteriota bacterium | reverse complement strand
CCAGAGAGCGAGCAGCGCGAGCGAGAAGCGCGGCGCTTCCCCCGGAGGGAAGAGGAGCCTCCACGACGAGGTCGAGAGGAGGAGCTGCGGGACGGCGAAGACGGCGACGAGGAGAAGAGTCCAGCGCGTCGAGCCGAGCAGATGCACGACCGTGCCCGCCCCCTGCCAGGCCACGAGCCCGACCACGATCGCGAGGCCGATCGAGAGGCCGAGCCACGACGCGGTTTTGACGGCAGAGCGGGTGACCGTAGCCGTCACGTGCCGGCGAGCTTCCGGTAGGCGTCGAGCGCGCTCCGGGCTTCCGCGAAATCGGGCTTCAGACGGAGCGCCGCTTCGAGATGTTCGATCGCTTCAGCGACCTGGCCCCGCTGAGCGAGGACGAGCGCGAGGTTGTAGTGCGCGTTGGCGTGGCCCGGAAGGATCCGGAGCGCCTCTCGATATTGCCGGATCGCCTCGTCGAGCTCGCCCCGGCCAGCGAGCACGATGCCGAGATTATTGTGAGCGGAGGCGTTCTCCGGATCGATCCGAAGCGCTTCCCGGTATCGCTGGATTGCCTCGTCGACCTTGCCCTGTCTCGCCAGGACGACGCCGAGGCTGTACTGAGCGTCGCTGTTCTCCGGCTGCAGCCGCACGGCCTCCTTTAGATGCTCGAGCGCCTCCGAGGTTCGGCCGTTCTCGTACAGATAATTCCCCAGCCACATGCGTGCCCTCGGGTTGGTGGGGCGCTTTGCCACGGCGTCGCTCCAGAAAGAGAACGTCGTCCGATAGTCGTCATTTCGCCGGATCGTGACGAGGGTGAGCGCGATGGCCAGGACCGCGGTCACCGCGAGGCCGACTCCCCGGGGAGCGCCGATCCATCGCAGCAGCGCCTCCCCCCCGAGGATGAGAAGGAGCACGACCGCCATGAGCGGAAGGTACATACGGCGCTCGGCGGCGACCTCATGGGGCAGTGGCTTGAAGCTCGACGTCGGCGCGAGGATCGCGAAGAACCAGGCCCCGAAGAAGGCGACCTTGCTCCGGTGGGCCAGGCCCCACACGGTAAGCGCGAGGAGCGCTCCGATGACGAGCAGCGAAGGAAGGACACTCGCGACGGAGTTCGCGACGGGCCAGCCGGCATAGTCGGCGGCGAGAGCATCCGGCCAGAGGGCGAGCCGGAGGTAGTGGACGATGATGCCGGTCTCGGTCAGCGCATAGTGGGGGGGCGTTATGGCGCGACTGCCGCGCCCCTCGAGCACCCAGCGCAGGCGGGTACCGACCACCAGCAGGTAGAGGATGACGACCCCGACGTAACCGGCATAAAGGAGAAAGTGCCGCTTGGCCGCGGCCCGGAGCGACGGGGAGTCGAAGAGCCAGTCGAAAAGGAAGACGATCGGCGCCGCGACGACGATGACTTCCTTGCTGGCGAGTCCGAGCGCGAACGCGCACAGCGACGCGGCATACCAGAGTCGCGGCTTCGGCGACTGAAAGCTCCGCAAAGCGCCGTACAGCGTGACCAGGAAGAACAGACCCATCAGGAGCTCGGTCCGCTGGATCGTGTAATCCACGCTCTCACTCGCCAGCGGATGGACAACCCAGAGGAGCGCCGTCGCCGTGGCGAGACCCGTAGCCCGATCGCCGTACCGTGATCGCAGCACGGGAGAGCGGAGCGTCCGGCGGATGATCCCGAAGAGAACCAGCGCCACGAGCAGATGCGTGACCACGTTGAACACGTGGTAGGAGGTCACGTTCAATCCGTCGAACGCGTAGTTCAGCGCAAGAGAGAGATTGACGAGCGGGCGCCGGGTCACGGCGGCACGAGCCGGCGGCGAGAAGACTCGTGCCGAGAGCGTCCGTATGGTCTCGTTGTTCTGGATCGCGGAGAAATCGTCCAGCACGAACGGGCCGTTCAGAGCGTTGTGGTACGCGACAAAGCCGGCGATCAAAAGGAGCGGAACGGCGAAGAGATCGATTCGCAACGCCGTGCGGGCTCTGGGAGCCGCCTGATCCCGGCGGGCTTGCGCCCGGCGAACCTGCCTGCTGACGCGCCGCGCCTCAGCCATTCGAGCGTCTCCGGACCACCCGGTTGTACACGATACTCACGAGGTACCCCGCCGCGAACCCGCAGATGAAGGCGTACGCGAAGCCGATCAGGCTGCCGACGAACGTGACCTGATAGCCGACGAAGAACTGGCGCAGGAGCGACAGATGCGGGCCGACGATGCGACCCCCTTTCAAAACCAGAACGTTCGTCGCCAGGAAGAGGAGCAGACCGGCGACGAGGCCCCACGCCACCCCCTGGACGACCGCTTCGAGGCGGAGGATCCGGACGGCGAGCGCCGGGTCGAGGTCGTCGCGGGTCTGCGCCATCGCTTTCGCCGATCTCTATACGTAGTCGAAGACGCGACGCAGGAGACGCGATTCCACCCGGCGGCGGATGACGGCGAGAGAGAAGAGGGCCGCGGCATTCCGGATCACCGCGAACGTCCAGCCGACGCCGAAACCGCCCACGAGCCCGTAGGCCAGACCGCGAAGCATTCCGATCGCGCTCGCCTCGTAACCCGGGAGGTACTGGGCGAGCAGCGCGAGCTCGTGACCCATGACCGGATCGCCTTTGATCAGCGGGAAGAGGCTCGCGAGCGAGAGGACCGCGGCCGCGACGGCTCCGACCGCGACGCCGAAACCGAAGCGGTCGAGCTTCGCGAACACGCGCTGGAGCGCGGTTTCCAGACGGACCTCCTCCTGGTAGTCCGGGTCGGCGTTCACGCCCCAGACGTCGTTCTTCTCCTGGAGCGCGACGTTCCTCACCGCGAGCATGGCCGTCAGCATCGCGTGATCCTGGTTGTCGTATCGGTGTAGCCCGTTTCGTCCGATCGTCTGCAGGTTCGCGAATCCCGCGAGGAACGTCTTCAGGACGTCCAGGTGCTCACGGTAATTGCTGTCGTAGATCGGATACGCCTTTGGCACCCGAACGACGTGGCCTTCCGCGACGTCGCCGGCGCTCGCGAGCCCGATCGCCGCGATCTCGCGGATTGCGAGCGCCACGAGCTCTTCGTCCGTCGATCGCCAGAGAGCGTCCCCTTCGGTGCAGAAATACTCGAGACCCAGGCCGGTCTTCGAGGGATCGGGCACCATCGCGGGACTCCAGTTTCGGTAGTTCTGGATGCGTCCGACCTTGACCCGCGGATCGTGGACGTAGATCCAGTTGTCGGGGAAGAGATCGGCGCGGTTCACGATCAGGCAGACGGTCAGAAAATCGCGATAGCTGAGCGCCCTGGCCGCGTCGAGCACTCCGGGGGGTGGCGGGGGATCGAGCTTCGCCACCAGCTCGGTGATCGGCATGCTGGAAACGAAGTCCGTTCCCTCGATCTCCTCGGGCCGTCCGTCGTGCGCCGTGACGATCCTGGAGACGACGCGCCCGTCGTGCTCGATCCGCAGCACCTCCCGCTCGAGCTCGACTGTTCCGCCGGCGTCGACGATCGCGTCCCGCACCGCTTTCCACATCATGCCGGGGCCCAGCACCGGGTAGTCGAACTCCTCGATCAGGGTTTTGATGGTCGTCCGCCGGCGGCGGAACATGTTCGACACCGCGGTCTTCAGCGAAAGATCTTTGATCCTCTGCGCGGCCCACTCCGCTTTCAGCTGCGAGCACGGGACGCCCCACACTTTCTCGGTGTAGGTCTGGAAGAACGTGCGGAAGAGACGCCGGCCGAAACGGTTGGTCACCCACTGCTCGAACGTGTCCTCGGTCCGATAGGGAAAGAGCTGCCACTTGAACCAGCTCGCGACGATCGCGATCGCCCGCCAGGGGCCGAGGCCCCGAAGCGCATTGCCGGGCCGCAGGGGATATTGGAAGAACCGGCCGCGATAAAAGATCCGGGAGAGGCGCGGGCGGCGGAGGAGCTTGCGCCCGAGGACTTCGCGCCACATCTTTTCGACCGAACCGGACTTGGTGAAAAAGCGGTGTCCTCCCATGTCGAAGTGAAAGCCTTTGAAGTCGGCGGTTCGCGCGAGCCCTCCGACGTCGTCGCTTTTCTCGAGGACGACCGCATCCAGGCCGAATCGCGTCGCCTCGTAGGCGGCGGTCAGGCCTGCCGGACCGGCTCCGATCACGACGAGCCGCTGCACGTTTCCCCGCGGCCGGCTCCTCTCCGATGTACGAGAATTCGGCAAAGTCCCTCTCCGATCCGGGATTCCCCTCGCTGGAAGTTGGAGGCGAGCATACCCGTCGCCGTGCCGCGAAATGAGCTATCCAAACGTCGAAGACGCGGCGAACGCAACCGATTCCGGAGGATGAGGGTTTTACGGCCATGAGGTGTTCTGGGGCTTCCTTTTTAATCCTCTCGGCCCAATCTGGCTGCGACAAAACGTCACATTCTGGCCTCTTGAATCGTTGATCGTTCTTACTTACTATTCTATTTCAGAATGATCAACGAAATTGATGCCAAGATCCTGACGATCCTGCAGAGAAACGCCCGTACCTCGAACGCCGAGATCGCGCGGCAGGTCGGCCTCGCCCCTTCCGCCGTCTTCGAGCGGATCCGGAAGCTCGAAGAGAAGGGAGTCGTGCAGGGCTACTCCGCGCGAATCGATCCGCACGCGGTCGAGCTCGGCCTGGTCGCTTTCACGTTCGTCCGATCGAACGACCGGCCCGGCGGGATCGCGACGGCGGAGCTGCTCGCCGAGATCCCGGAGGTCCTCGAGGTGCACCACGTCGCGGGCGAGGACTGCTTCCTCATGAAAGTCCGCGCCAGGGACACGGAGGCGCTCGGCCGGCTTCTCCGGGAGCGTCTCGGAAAGATCCCGACGATCACTTCGACGCGCACGACGATCGTGCTCGAGAGCGTCAAGGAGACCTCCGAGCTGCCGATCGCGCTCGAGGAGGAAGCCGAGGAGGCCGCGAGTGCTTGACGGCGCGACGGGGCTCCCTCCGAAGCAGGGCCGCGTGATCGCTGCGTTCGCGGCGGTGTACCTGATCTGGGGCTCGACGTATCTCGGGATCCGCTTCGCGATCGAGACCATGCCGCCGCACCTGATGGCGGCGGCGCGTTTCCTCGTCGCCGGCGCGATCCTGTATGCCTGGTCGCGCTGGCGCGGGGCGCCGCGGCCGACGAAGCGCAACTGGGGGGCGGCGACCGTCGTGGGCGGGCTCCTCCTGCTCGGCGGCAACGGCGCGGTCGTCTGGGCGGAGACGCGGGTCCCATCCGGGCTGACCGCTCTGCTCGTCGCGATGGTCCCGATCTGGATGGCGGTGCTCGAGGTTCTGCCCCGGCACGGCGGGAGAGCGCCGCGGGCGCCGGTCGTGGCCGGGCTCGTCCTCGGTGTCGCCGGACTCGGCCTCCTGATCGCGCCCGGAAAGCTCGCGGGGCGCGTGGATCCGGTCGGGGCGGGCGTCCTTCTGCTGGGCTCGTTCTGCTGGGCTTTCGGGTCGCTCCACTCGCGCGTCGCCGATCTGCCGAAGTCCGGCTTCCTGGCGTCGGCCATGGAAATGATCGCGGGCGGCGCATGGCTCCTCGTCTTCGGCCTTGCGACCGGACAGGCCGGAAAGCTGACGCTCGCGGCGGTCTCCGTGCGCTCGCTCATTGCGCTCGGGTATCTGATCGTCTTCGGCTCGCTCGTCGGCTTCACGGCTTACATCTGGCTCCTGAGCGCGACGACGCCAGCTCGGGTCTCGACCTACGCTTACGTGAACCCGGTGGTGGCGGTCCTGCTCGGATGGGCGTTCGCCGGAGAGCCGATCACGCTCCGGACTTTTCTCGCTGCCGCCGTGATCGTCGGCGCGGTCGCGCTCATCATCCGGTACGGCGCTCGAAGAGAAGCCGGCCCGACGCGGAAGGTCGTCTCGGAGCCGCCGGCGGTGATCTCGCCCCGGCGCGCGGAGGCGGGATGATCTCGATTTTCGGACTGCTCGCAGTACTGCTTCTCCCGACGAACGCTCCGGCCGAGAAAGCCTCGGGCCGGACGGAAGCGGAGCTCAAGAAGATGACGGGCGAGCTGCTTTCCGCGGTCGCTTCCGGCGACTGGGCGGTCTGGGACAGGTATCTCGACGACTCCATGATCTACACGAGCGAAGACGGGCGGACGATGACCAAGGCGCAGCTGAAAGAGGAGATCAAGCCGCTGCCTCCCGGTTTCTCCGGCACGATCGAGGTCGAGAGCGCCGAGATCCACGTCTACGGAGACTCCGCGGTCGTCAGCCACGAGGACCTCGAACGCGAGAACGTCTTCGATCAGAAGCTCGTCAGCCACTACCACATCACCGACACGTGGACTCGCAAGGACGGGCGGTGGCGCCTCGTCGCCTCGCAGGTCCTCGTGCGGCTCCAGGATCCGGCGCCGGCGACGATCGTCGATCGGCGAGGGTGGGACGACTACGTGGGGCGCTACGACCTCTCGCCGTCGGTGTCGTTCACCGTCACGCGCGAGGGGGACCGGCTCTACGGGCAGCGGACGGGGCGCCCGAAGCAGGAGCTCCTGCCCGAGACCGACACCGTGTTCTTCAACGCCGGCGCCCCGCGGACCCGGAAGATCTTCGTGCGGGATGCGGCCGGAAAGGTCGTGCGCATCTTCGACCGGCGCGACGGGCGGGACCTGTTATGGACGCGAGCCGGGAATCCGTGAAGCGTCTGGCGATCGGCGCGCTCTGGGCGATCTGGGCGGTGCTGTTCGCCCTTCTCCTGATGCTCCTCTTCGTTCCGGGCGCCGAAGGGTTCGCCGTCGGCCGATGACGGCGAAGGTCGCCGGCGAGCTTGCGTTGCTCCTCCGGATCGTCGACGAGGCGTACGAGAGGAAGGCCTGGCATGGCCCCAATCTGCGCGGCTCGCTCCGCGGCGTTGCCGTCGAGGAAGCCGCGTGGCGTCCGGGCCCGGACCGCCACAACATCTGGGAGCTCTCGGTGCACGCCGCTTACTGGAAATATGCCAACCGGCGGCGTCTGACGGGAGAGAAACGGGGATCGTTCCCGTACAAAGGGAGCAACTGGTTCGCGCGGCCCGACTCGCCCACCGAAAAAGCGTGGCGCGCGGACCTCCGGCTCTTAGACGATGAGCACCGCCGGCTCCGGGAGGCGATCGCGCGGATCCCGGCACGGCGGCTCTCGCAGCGCTCGGCCGGCAGCCGCCATCGCGTCGACACCCTGGCCTACGGGATCGCGGCGCACGACGTGTATCACGCGGGTCAGGTCCAGCTCGTCAAGAGGCTCTTCCGCGACCGGACGACGAGGCTCGGCCGTGGGTGAACGGGAGCTCGCCTGCCGAATCGACGCGCTTGGATCGGTCCAGAGGGCGCGCCATCGAACGCTCCTCGCCGAACTCATCGCGGCGGCCGAGGCCGTCGAAGAGCTTCCGGACGGTTACGCCATCCGGTTTCCGGCTCGCCCGTACCTGTTCCTCCGTCTGGCGGAGTGGGTCGAGCTCGAACGCGCGTGCTGCCCGTTTCTCTCGATCCGGCTGGAGTTCGACCGCGATCGGCGCATCCGCGTCTTCCTCACGGGACCCGCCGGGACGAAGGAGATCCTGGAAGCCGAGCTTCCTCTCGAATCGATCGGGGAGATCCGATGAGCGCTTCCGCGCGTCTCGTCGATCTCTCTCACCCGATCGAAGCCGGGATGATCACCTATCCGGGACTGCCCGCGCCGGTCGTCTCCGAATTCCTGTCGCGCCCGGCTTCGGCCGAGAGGTACTCGGAGGGAACGACGTTCTCGATCGGCCGCGTTGAGATGGTCGCCAACACCGGCACGTACGTCGACGCTCCGTTCCACCGTTTCGAGCAGGGCGTCGACGTCGGCGCGCTCCCGCTCGAGAAGCTCGCCGATCTCGAGGGAATCGTGATCGACGCAGGCGCGGGACGTGGCGTCGGACCGGAGCTCTTCGACGAAATCGACTTCGGCGGACGAGCCATTCTCGTCCGTACCGGCTGGAGCCGGCACTGGCGCACGCCCGCCTATGCCGGGGAAAACCCGTACCTGACGCGCGCGTCCGCCGAACGGCTCGTGGCGGGCGGAGCGGCGCTCGTCGGGATCGACTCGCTGAACATCGACGACACGCGCGACGGCAGTCGTCCCGCGCACACGCTGCTCCTCTCGGCGGGGATCCCGATCGTCGAGCACCTGACGAACCTCGACCGCCTTCCGACGACGGGATTCCGGTTCCACTGCGCGCCCGCGCCGTTCCGCGGGCTCGGGAGCTTTCCGGTCCGCGCTTACGCGGTCGTGGGAGCTGCGACCTCTACGCGCACTTGAAGACGCGAGCCAGGCGGCCCCGCGTCAGCGTGAAGGTGCCGACGACTGCATTCGAGGACGTCAGGGTCACGGTGAGCGTCATCGCGTCGCCGGCGACCGTCCCGGTGTAGCGGGCCGGAAGCTTCTCCGGCTTTTCTTCGCTGCGGATCGGTCCGCCGTGCTCCCGCGTGTGGGTGCCGTCCAGCGCGAATCGGCCCTCGGAGTCGACGACGAACGCCTGGTCGATCGTGCCGTGCGCGCAGTCGTACTCGAGTGTCCCTCCGGCCGCCGAGAGCTCGAGGCCGACGTGATCGCCGCCCCACGCTCCGAGAGGAACTGCTCGCAGCTCGGTCCGGGGCGCGACGACCCGGCTTGCCGGACGCGCCGGTTGCGCGGAGCGGTCCCCGGCCGTGGCGTGAAGACCTTCTCTCGAAACCTCCGGCGAAGTGGGAGGCCGGCTGCTGCAGGCGACCGCGAGCATCAGGGTCGGGATCAGAAGAGAGCGCACGCTTCAGCCTCGACGGAATTGTACGCGCGACGGGCTTCGTTCTCCTCTTGCGGTAGATGGATTTGCTCCGAAACCGGGACCTCGCGACTCTGCTCGTCCTGGCGGGCCTCGGCGCCGCATCGCATGCGCGCGCCCAGGCTCCGCCGGAGGTCGCGCTCCAGACGCTCGCGACCGGATTGGCGCAGCCGACCGCGATCGCGAACTCCGGCGATGCGCGCCTGTTCCTGACCCTCCCGCACGGAGAGATCGTCGTTTTCGAGAATGGCCGCGTGCTCCCGACGCCGTTTCTCGACATCCGCTCCCTCGTCTCCTGCTGCGGCGAGCGGGGTCTCCTCGGGCTGGCGTTTCATCCGCGCTATTCCGAGAACGGCTTTTTCTTCGTGGACTACACGAACGTCTCGGGCGACACGGTCATCGCG
>QHVV01000122.1:0-3512 GCA_003222385.1 Acidobacteriota bacterium | reverse complement strand
CGGCATGGGGGACGGCGGGTCCGCGAACGACCCCTTCTGCAACGGGCAGCGCGACGAGATGCTCCTCGGAAAGATCCTGCGGCTCGACGTGGACGCGAACGCCACGTCGCCGCCTTTCTACGGCATTCCGCCGGACAACCCGTTTGCTTCCTCTGCCGGCGCCCGGCCCGAGATCTGGGCAAAGGGGCTCCGCAACCCATGGAGGTTCTCGTTCGACCGGTCGACGGGGGACCTCTTCATCGGAGACGTCGGGCAGGATTCGCGCGAGGAGATCGACTTCCAGCCGGGGGGAAGTCCCGGCGGTCGGAACTACGGCTGGAAGGTGATGGAGGGGACGGCGTGCGGCGCGGGAGGCAACTCGGGTTGCCCGTCGGGAGCTCCCGCGTGCAACGCCGCGGAATTGACGCTTCCGATCCTGGAGTACACGCACTCGGGGGGTGACTGCTCTGTTACCGGTGGATTCATGTACCGAGGTACCAACAATCCCCGGCTGGCCGGCACCTACTTCTACGGTGACTACTGCTCCGGGCGGCTCCGCGGGGCGACCCGGTCTTCGGGGACCTGGACGTCGCGGGTTTTCTCCGCCCGCGCCGCCGGCCTGACGACCTTCGGCGAGGATGCCGCGGGCGAGCTGTACCTCGCGACCGAAAACGGGTTCTTCGCGAAGATCGCCGACGCCAACCCGGCGGCGCCCACGGTCGCCGGAGTCTCGCCCGTTTCGGGCTCCGCGAGAGGTGGTGACCTCGTCATCCTCACGGGTACGAACTTCTCGTCCGCCGCCACGGTGACGTTCGGTGGAGTGCCGGCGACGACCATCGCCGTGCTCGACCCGATTGCGACGCGCCTCTCGGTCGTCACGCCGGCCCACGCGGTCGGCGCCGTCGACGTCGTCGTGACGAACCCCGACGCGCGGAGCTCGACGCTCTCTTCCGCCTACTCGTTCGCACCGGTGCCGCGCGTGACGCCGCCTCCACGGACGACACGCACGATCAGACGGCCGTAAGGATGAGTATGTGGCAACCTGACCCTCAATGTGGCAAGTGGAGACCTGACCCCGCTTAGCCGGGCGGCCGCATTTCGTCGGCTCGCCGCCCCCAGAGAAAGAAAACCGCAGCCGACAACGCTGCCAGCACGACGCCGTACGCGGCGGCGGCGCCGGTTTCCTGCAGCCGCAGCGACGAGAGGATCTCGATCGAGATCGGCCGGGTCTCGTAGGTGTAGAGCACGATCGAGATCACGAAATCGCCGAGCGCCGTCAGGAACGCCAGGCTCGCGCCCGCCGCGAGCGCCGGGGCGAGCAGCGGCAGATCGATCCGGGAGAGGCGTTTCCACCATCCCGCTCCGAGCGACGAAGCCGCCTCGTCGAGAGCCGGGTCGAGCTGCCGGAATCCCCCGAACGTCGCGCGCCCCGTCACGGGAAGGTTCCGCACGAGATAGCCGAGCGGAAGGATCGCCGCGGTTCCGACCAGAACGAAGCGGCCGACCCACGGCGCGTGAACGCTGAACGTCGCCGAGAGCGCCACCGCGAAGACCGTTCCGGGGAGCGCCCAGGGGATCGCGAGAAGCGTCTCGAGAGCTCCGCCGAGAGGTGTCCGGCCGCGCACCGCCAGCCGCGCGGCGGCGAAGCCGAGCACCAGCGCCCCGGCCGTCGCGACGACCGCCATCCAGAGCGAGTTGACGAGAGGGCGCAAGCGCTCGGGCTCGGAGAGAAGAGCGGCGTAGTTCGAGAAATTCAGGACGGGCGGAAGGATCTCGATCGTCCAGGTGCTGCGCGGCACGAGCGAAACGAGGACGAGCGTCGCGTGCGGCAGCAGCAGGAACGCCGCGAGCGCCCATCCGAACGCCGCAACCAGCCATCGCGAGCGACCGAGCCGCCGCCGCGCGGGAGCGACGCCCCGGCCGCCTCCGGCCACGACCCTTCCCGTCTCGCTCCTCTGGAGCAGCGCGAGCCCGACGAGCGCGACGACGGCGAGCGTGACCGTTTCGACCATCGCGGCAGGGAGGTCGCCATTCAGCTTTGACGCGACGATCTGCGTCGTCATCACGCGGAACCCGCCGCCGAAGACGTACGGCGCCGAGAACGAGGCGAGCGAAGTCATGAACGTCAAGAGCGCCGCCCCGGTCAGCGCGGGGGAGAGCAGCGGCAGGGTCACGCGCGTGAGCACCGTCCGCGGTCCGGCTCCCAGGCCCTCGGCCGCCTCGAGCAGCGCCGCGTCCAGACGCGCGAGCCCGGCGCGCGTGAAGAGGTAGAAATAGACGTACATCGTGTAGGCGTGGACCAGCAGCACTGCGGCCGGGCCGGCGAGGCGCCAGGGCGCCGCATCCAGACGGAAAAGGGACTGGATCGCGCGGGCGACGAAGCCGCTCTCGCCGTACAGGAAGAGAAACGCGATGACGCCGACGAGCGGCGGCAGCACGACCGGCAGCGCGACGAGCGAGCCGAGGACGCGCCGGCCGGGGAAGTCGGCGCGCTCGAAGAGGAAAGCCAGCGGGACGCCGATCGCCGCGGCAAGGCCGACCGTGACGAGCGAGATCCAGATGCTCGCCCAGAGCGCCCGCCACTCCTCGGGCCGGCGCGCGAAGTCAACGAAGTGGCGGAGCGTCCAGCGAGGCGCCTCGAGCGCCTGCGTGAGCGTGACCAGGAGCGGATATCCGACGAGCCACAGGAGGAGGAGCGCGAGCAGCGCCGCCGCGAGGCTCCGGCGGGTCATTCGGCCTTGCCTGTCCCCGGATAGACGCGGGGAAGCGGTCCCGCGGGCAGCGGCGCGACGAAGACCTTCCAGCCGGGCTGCGCGGCGTCGGGCGCGGCCAGGACCTCGACTTCCGCGCCCCCTTCGAGCGCAACCGAGAAGTACGTCTCGCGCCCCGCGAAACGGGTCTCGAGCACCCGGCCTTCGGCGGCCCCGCCGTCCCGCGCACCCACGAAAGCGAGGGCCTCGGGACGCACGACGAGGTCGACCGGCGAGCCATCGAGGAGGTCCCGGGCGGCGACCGCGCGCCATGCCGTACCCGCCGCGAGTCGCGCGCGCCCCGTCTGCTTCTCCCAGATGCCCGGGACCACGCTCGACCGTCCGATGAATTCGGCCACGAACCGCGAGGCGGGAGAGCCGTAGAGCTCCTGCGGCGTCCCGAGCTGCTCGAGCTTCCCCTGGTTCAGGAGCGCGACGCGGTCTCCGAGTTCGAACGCCTCTTCCTGCTCGTGCGTGACGAAGAGGGTCGTGATGCCCGCCCCACGGACGATGCGCGCGAGCTCGCGCCGCGTGCGCTCGCGCAGCGACGGATCGAGGTTCGACAGGGGCTCGTCCAAGAGCAGGACCCGGGGCTCCGGCGCGAGCGCCCGCGCGAGCGCGACCCGCTGCTGCTGGCCGCCCGAGATTTCCGTCACTCTGCGGCTCTCGAACCCGCCGAGGTCCACCGCCGCGAGCGCGCGGCCGACGCGATCGCCAACCTCGGATCCTCTGCGGCCGCGGGCTTCGAGCCCGAACGCGACGTTCTGGCCGACCGTCATGTGC
>QHVV01000121.1:9365-11318 GCA_003222385.1 Acidobacteriota bacterium | reverse complement strand
CGGCGAACGGCGCTTTCAACTGGCACACGCGAGTTGGTTCTTTCAAGTTTGCGAGCTGCGTCACACCCGACTTCTCGCTTTCGGTCAGCCCATCGAGCCAGAGCGTTGCTCAAGGCGGCCTCACGACTTACACCGTGACCATCGGTCCCACCGCCACATTCAATGGCGCGGTGCAACTGAGCGCCGGCGGGCTCCCGGCTGGAGCCGATGCCACCTTCAGCCCTAATCCGGCGACCTCGACCTCGACTATGACCGTGACGACGATCTCGAGTACGCCCACCGGAAGTTCCACTATCACGGTGACTGGTACAAGTGGCAGCCTCAGCCACTCAGCGACGACCAGCTTCACAGTCACAGCCACTAGTCCGGTCAGCGGCACGGTCAAGGATGGTGCTGGTGTGCCGGTCGCAGGCACCGGGGTCAATGCATACCAGGGCGGAACAGGAGCGGCGTGCTGCACCTGGGTGGCCGGCGCGGTCAGCGACACCAACGGTAACTACTCGTTCGCTGTGCCCGCGGGCACCTACAAGATCTGGATCAACCCTCCGGCGCCATTCGCGCAGCAGTGGAATGGAGATACCGACTTCGGGAACGCGACGCCGATCGTCGTCAACGGCCCAACGTTAGTGAACCTCATTCTCACTGGCACCTTCGTTCGCGGCGCGGTCAAAGATGGTGGTGGTGTTCCGGTCGCAGGCGCCGGCGTCAATGCATACCAGGGCGGAACGGGAGCGGCGTGCTGCACTTGGGTTGCTGGCGCGGTCAGCGACAGCAACGGTAACTACTCGTTCGCTGTGCCCACGGGCACCTACAAGATCTGGATCAACCCCCCAGCGCCATTCGCGCAGCAGTGGAATGGGGGCACCGATTTCGGGGGCGCCACACCGATCACAGCGAACGGTTCCACTCTGGTGAACATCACCCTTAGAGGCACGTTCATCCGGGGCACGGTCAAGGATGGGGGCGGCGCGCCGGTCGCGGGTGCCTCGGTCCAGGCTTATCTAGGTGGGGCAGGCGCGGTCTGCTGTACCTACGCCGGCAGTGGGGTAAGCGACGGCAGCGGCAATTACTTGTTCGCGATGCCCGCAGGCACCTACAAGATCTGGATCAACCCTCCGGCGCCATTTGCGCAGCAATGGCATGGGGGTGCCGACTTCGGAAGCGCTACCCCAATCATCGTGAACGGTTCCACTCCAGTGGACATCACTCTGACAGGGACTTTCATCCGGGGCACGGTCAGGGATGCGGGCGGTGTGCCGGTCGCCGGTGCTTCGGTCCAGGCCTACCTGGGCGGTACGGGAGCAGCCTGCTGCACGTATGTCGGTGGCGGTCTTAGTGACAGCAGTGGCAACTACTTGTTCGCGGTGCCTGCAGGCACTTACAAGATCTGGATCAATCCCCCGACGCCATTTCCGCAACAGTGGAATGGAGGCTCCGACTTCGCTAGTGCGACATCTATCACGGTGAACGGCCTAGTCCTGGTGAACATCACGCTGCATCCTTAACTAAGACCCATTAGTGCGTCTGGATTAGGTCAGGAAAGCGGCAACCCCTGTAGAGTGCATCGCGCGCATTGGCCGCCATGAGAAGGTCCCAATCTCGGCGCGCCCCGCAGGGTAGTTCGTCGCCGCAGGATTAACGCTTGAGGAGCAATGTTGACACCGCTCGCGACTCGGATGCGCCATCGCCAAAACCGGCTGGCTGCAATCAATGCGCTAGTCGAGCGTGTATTGCTGCCAGGGCGGATGTCGTCGGCTTGGTGATCTATCTCGGCGGTAGCATCCGCGTCACGCTGAGCCAGGCGCTTGCGACCCTCCAAGATATGTGCCGCGTCGAGTGTGACTGCCAGACAGGCCGGGGAGCGGAATGGACGTTGCCAGACAGCTCTTGCAACAGGCCATCAGCATAATGACCGGTCTGGTTCGACAATCCACTGCCGACGCGCTGGTTAAA
>QHVV01000121.1:0-9327 GCA_003222385.1 Acidobacteriota bacterium | reverse complement strand
CGGTGACGGCTAAACCCATGTCTAGACGGTCACTTTTGTTGAAAGCGGCCGGAGTGGGTGCGGCGGTAGTGAGTGCGGCTGGGGTCTTCAACCGGCCGAGGGATGTGCTCGCCGCGGCTACCTCGGCATTTCCGACACTTACGGTCGATTCTGATGCGACGTTCACTGCCGGTCCAGTGATGGTTGGAGGTCCACTCGCCGTTGCCGTGGGCCCTGGGGGTTTCTTTGTTGAGGCGGAGGGTGCAATGGGGATTTCCTCCCAGCCGGCCTCTGCCTGGTACGGGGCAAGCCCGCCGACCCGTCTCCGGCTTCACCATCCAGGCTCGGGTTCAGTCCCGGCCGGCGATCTCACAATCCTGCCTTACGAGTACGGGATGGCCTTCAGCTACCCAGGCTTAGGCCCTCTCGAGTTTTATTCGGCGGCTCTGTCCGCTCACGGCTCTAACGGCAGCAACGCTAACTTCTGGGTGGGCGACGAGGGGGACTTCGGTGGTCTATACGCGACCGCCCATAAGGGCGGCGGCTGGTTCGGCGAGACCTATAGTGAGCTCGCGTCACAGAGGTTCGACTTCACCTCCCACGGATCGCTGCGCTTGCGAGTCAGAAACAATCCACGCACCGTCACTGACGCCGTAACCGATACGTCGAACAACGTAATAACGTCCGCGATGGCGCACTTCACTTCGCTTGACATCGGTCGGCGAATTGTGGGCATCGGTATTCCCGCTGGCACTTATGTCACCGCCCTCATTAGCAGCTCGTCGGTTAATACCAGCGCAACTTCCACGACTTCGGCCTCTGGCGCAACCGCCACAATTGGTACTGACTCGGTCGAGGTGTGGGCGGGCGGAGCTGGCTCGGAGGCCAAACAGCTTGCTTTGGGCGCCGTCGGGGCTGCTGCGCAACCAGGGTTAGTCTTCGGAGCGCAGGAGGACACGAACCTCTATCGCTTGTCTCAGTCAACCCTTCAGACGGACGGTAAGTTCTTCGCGACTGGCAATATACGTACCAGTCAAACGTTCCAAGGCAATCATGGGGCTAGAGGCGACGCCTACTTGGACGCAGCGGGTACGGCTGGCGAGATATTTCTCCGACAGAATGGGGTCGTCCTAGTCCAGATCACCGACTCGACATTGAATCTCGGTGCCGGAATTTTCATCAATGCCCCTAAGGGCGTCGGATTCTGGGGCGTCAAGGCACCCGCTTCTCAGCCACGGGTCCCAGTCACTCTGGCCGACGTGATTGCTGTCATTCGTGGGTGCGGCTTGTCCGCATAGAGGGAGAGACGCTTTTGAATGAAGAATCAACGCCTGTCGCTCTAACCGACACCCGCCAAACAATTCCCCTCCGACCCGATGGCGCAGTGATGAGTGTCATAGCCCAGGTGCTTCAGTCAGATGCAATCAAGATCGCCCTGGGATCGTTCTGCGAAGGGCGTGAACTGGAAGGACAGTGGGTACTCAGGATCACTGGGGCGGAGCTAGTGCCAGTGAATAAGGCGTAGAAATTCACACGACCATGACTTGGGGCGAGCCGGACTGAGCATGTGAGCGTGTCGTCAAGCGTTGGTGGGGGCACGGCCGCGCGAGCTTGCGACGCAAACCACGTACGGCGAGGTTATGCGATTTGGCCTGATGATGCCGGGTTGAGATCTCTCAGCCAACCAGAACAATCGTGTGATGTGACTGATCTGATGCTCAACCCTCGAGCGGATTGGTCCGCACGGCCAGCTACCCAAATTCAGGACGCCCCAGTTCGTCACCATCAGGTACTCGCATTTCGCCACGTGCAGGCCTGCTTCCTGGTGTGCAGACCGCAGTCGTTCGGCACTGAGCTGCATGTGCAAGTCATAGACTCGCCTGTCAAGAAGCTTTTCGACCCAGCCGAGTAGCCCCGTCAAGTTCGGTATTACGGTAATGATGGTTCCGCCTGGCGCAAGGAGGCCGTTCAACGCGCTCAAGCATGCCGCTGTATCGGCGAAATGCTCGACCACTCCGAACGAAACCACAACGTCATGGGTATGGACGAGTTCACCTGGCGGGACGAAGACGTCAGTGCAATAGATTCGTCCAGACCGTCCAGCGCTGGCCAACGCACGCTCCGCCTGGACACAGCCGGTTTGCGAATAGTCGATTCCGCTGACGACAAATCCGAATTCGCTAGCAAAGTACGGAAGCCAGGCGGAGCGTGCGCAGCCAACCTCAACGAGCTTTCTGCCTCGAGTAAGTTGGGACTCGAAGGCCCGGGTGAAGAACCGATGGAAAGCTAGATTTGCGAAATTGCCGATCCCACCTCGACCTGGGTCGATTGGTTCAGGAACAGGCGCGTCGGCCCAGATGCCATCCCAATAATCCTTGCCGGCGAGATCAGCCTTACGTGGGGCCATTTAGACCAACCGTTCGCGTGAATGAGTTGCCGCGAGCCCAGCCCAGCCAAATTCAATGTAGCCCACCACGAACACCAGATGCTGCAGTTGTCCATCGGGTACGGGCCTCGGGTGCTTAATTGCTGTCACCAAGCCAACGCTCATGCCAGAGTTGAAATAGAAGTAGCGGCCAAAGCTGCTGACCATTCGCGCGCCGGCCCTCGATGTGGTCGCGTACCATCCTCGTTACTACCACCGGCTCGAATAAGCCCTGCGCCTTGAGTCGCGTGGGATCGAGATAGTTAAGGAGAAGGTCGGACAAACTGGTCCGCAACCACGCGTTCAACGGAACGCCGAAGCCATGCTTTGGGCGGTCAATAATGGAATCCGGAATCCGGCCTCTCATAAGTTGTCGTAGTAAGTACTTTCGCGTCATTCCCCGCAGCTTCAACGAGGGTGGAACAGTTCCAAGGAAGGCGATTAGGTTTGGATCGAGAAAAGGCGAACGCACTTCGAGCGACATTGCCATGCTCGCTCGATCGACCTTTACCAAGATATCCTCCTGAAGGTACCCACGTATATAAGCGTTGATCGTTTCGTTTGCGATCTCGGCGCTAGGTTGAAACCCTTCAGAGAAGCTCCCCTCGGCCTCATCGAAGACCGATGTCGGTAGGTTGGACCTTGTGTTCGAGGACAGCACCCAGCGAGCGTTGCCCCGGTAGGAGCCAAGGCGACAAAGCAGACGCTCAACTGGGGTCAAGTCCAATGAAGCGGCAAAGCTGTTGAGCTTTCTGGTTGGTCCCGCTGCAGGCAACCACGCTCCGACCTGAGCCAGTGAACGGCGTGCATAGCCGGGCAACCGGTCCAGCATCCAGTAGGCTTTCAGCAACTGGTAGGTGCGATAGCCCATTAGAAGCTCGTCCCCGCCATCCCCCCCGAGCGCTACCTTCACTGACTGGCTGGTCGATCGGCACAGCAGATAAGTCGGAAAGATTGACTGGTCCGCCATGGGCTCGTCGAGGATGTCGGCGATTTTCGGGACCAGCTCGCGAATCCGCTCCTCAGAGAAGACTTCAAGGTGATGGCGCGTGCCCAGGTGGCGCGCAGCCAATTCGGCATACCGCGACTCGTCGTACCGTCGGTCGTCGAAGCCAATAGAAAATGACTGCACGTCGCCGCTGTGTCGGCACATGTAGTAGCCCACTGTCGTTGAGTCAAGGCCTCCGCTCAAAAAGAGGCCAATGGGTACATCGGCAACCATGCGATGGCGCACTGATTGGTCGAGGAGTTGGTCAACGCACAGCAAGGTGGCCGCCAAGTAACGGGCGGGCTCTCGAGCTGTAGGGAACCTGGCTGACCAATAACGTCGAGGCTCGAAACCGTCTGCGCTAACGACGGCGTAGTGACCGGCTGCAAGCTTACTTACTCCAGCAAGCATCGTTCGCGGACCGATAACAAAGTCAAATGCCAGGAACTGTTCCAGGGCAACAGGGTCGAGCTCATGACTCAGGGCCGGATGGCGCATCAGAGCTTTGAGCTCCGATGCGATGGCATAGCCACCCTTGATCCGACCCACATACAGCGGTTTTTCACCAATAATGTCGCGCGCAATCACTAGGCGTCTTTGTGGTCGGTCCCAGATAACCAGAGCGAACATTCCATTGAGCATCGGGAAGAGGTCCAAGCCCCACTGCTCATATCCATGCACCAAGACCTCTGTATCGCTATGGTCCGTATCGAAGTGGTGACCCTTGGCGACCAAGTCGTTTCGGATGTCTTGAGAGTTATATATCTCACCGTTGAAGATGACTGCATGAAGGCGCGACTCATCCCACATAGGCTGATGACCACCCTCAATATCGAGGATGCTCAACCGGCGCATTGCCAATGCCACTCCGTCTGATGGGAAGACAGCCACGCCCTCATCATCTGGCCCGCGGTGGATGAGGGTCTGGTTCATTGCTCTCGCGTCTCGCTCGAGACCATCGATGTGACTGGTGACGATGGCGACGATTCCGCACACGTCAGCGAGGTCGGACGATGAGATATTCGTTGCAAGCGCCTGGCGGACGCATGATGACGTTCGTCACCACCGAGCCACGCGCGCTAACAAACGAAGACACCTCATCAGGCGTTGCATACTCGTACGGCAAGCCGCCAAGCCAATCTTCAACGTCGCGCCAGAAGCTCATGCCGCGAGACCGCTTGCCATAATCGCGAACGTAACGCACGGGGTTACGGCGCTGCAAGGCGAGCGCTGTCAACAGCGCCAGGCCATAGCCCAGCCGCATCGATGGTTTCAAGGACCTGGGCAACCTGTTGTACAAGCGCTTCAATGCAAGAACCAGTCGAGGGTGATTGGGGCGGTTGTAAAGTGCGAGGCAGCATCGCCCACCGGGAGCGACTAGCTTCAGTATGTTTTCGATCGACCTCCACATGGCACCGGTGTGATGCAACACTCCCCAGCTGAAAACATTCGTGGCTGCCGGAATTCCGGCAAGAAAGTCGTCATCGAGAATCGAACCCGAGAGGATTTGCCAGTCTGATGATGGGTCTGCCTTAAGTTGAAGGGACCGCGCGCATGCTATGGCGTTGGGGTCGACGTCAACTGAAATCACTGGCTTTGCCCCTGCTCGACACGCACAAAACGAGAACAGACCGCTTCCGCACCCGATGTCAAGGAATGACACTCCATCAAGTCGGGCTGAGCCAAAGCTTTCGCGAAGGGACGACTCTGCCTGCTGTACTTTCTCCTCTGTGAGTTCGGATAGATATTTTTGCCAATTCTCGCCAAACGAGAAGGAGATCCTTTCGCCAGCTTGTGTCGCTGCTTCTGAATTGGAGAAATTGGCCACCGGGTTAAGCGAAGCGCGACTGTTCAAGCGTTTCTTCAATGCGGGCTTGGAAGTGCCGGTCGCGTAGCACCCCCGGAAGGCGGTATAGGAGCGCAATGACAATAATCCCTACCACCGAGCTGAACTGGGTGTGCGTAGTCAACCCCACGATCAGGTAGACCGCCCACAGAGTCAGCACACCAACTCGATCCCGACTCGGGATTGCTCCGCTGAGCGCGTGCAAAACACCGGCGATAAGCACCCCAAGATATGCAATTAGGCTCAGTACGCCTGTTTCGCCCCACACCATGATGTACATGTCGTGCGCTCCTTCTAGGCTCAGGCTTCCTTGAAAGCTATAGATCCCTGAGCCCCCCCAAGGGCCATCAAGAGCCTTGGCGAACCAGATCTGTGCAGCGGCTGTTCTTGACGGATCGGACGGCACCCTTAGCGATTGGCCTAAGTCCAAGAAGCGCGTGAGGTCGTAGTTCGTCGATATCCATAAACCAATAGCCTCGCCCTCAAGGAACACGAGGAGAGCGCCACCGACGATCATAGCTGCACCTCCAAGCCCGACTGCCGCCATCCAGAGCCGGCCATCCCAACGACTCGTAATCACCTTCATCGCACCGAAAATTCCGGCACACAAGATGAGGGGATACATGCCTGTGCGCGAGGCGGTAAGGAAAATGGCGACAGCGCTCCCGGCCCTCGCCAGCCAGATTACTGCCTTAGGTCCGCGAGCCCAGAACGATAGCAGGGCACCGAAAAGCAGGGCTATAGCTGCATCATTAGGTTGCACCCATAGGCCGCCAGGGCGCTCGAGTACGTAGTAGGCCGTGTGCGCGAAATTGGCAAGGCTTCTGGTGAGCGTGTAGTCAACCGCTTCCCACAACACCAGCGCAACATTTACAAGTACAGCTAGTTGGATCAGGTAGGCGAGGGTCGCGAGACGCCGCCGATCGAGTACGCCCACAAATATTCCTGCGAACAGGAGCACATTCAGTAGCACTGCACTCACTGCGCTGGACGCGACAAGCCACTGTACGGGTGAGACCACCAGTCCCCAAACTGTGTAGGCGACGACAAACCCTAAGTACGGCAAAGCGTCCAAAACTGCCACCATGCGGATCCCGCTCGTACTAACGACTAAAACAATGCAAGCGATCATCAATAGGTCGAAGCCATATTCCAGGGTGCGTGAAATGAGATAGAAGTATCTTTCCCCGCCGCTGTAAACGATCGCTAAGCAAACGAGCAGAAGGAACGTTCCGATTCGGGCGGCCACTAGGCGCTCACGTCCCGCATCATCGATTACGAGACCCGTAGCTCGGATGTCAGCAACAGTGGTAGCCGACACGCTAGGACGCCTGCTTCCGCAGTTGCACGGCCTCAGCGAATCGTTGGTGCATCGAAGCCCGCATTTGACTGACCGCCCAAACAGTCCACGGCGAAAGCCTTTCGGACTGGATTGGCTCGGGCCGCGGTGCTGCCAGTGCAAGTGTGCAGATGCGAAGGAGTCCTTCGCCATTTCGGTCTATACACGTCAGGGGACTCGGCTGCAGCTCGGCGAGC
Source organism: Acidobacteriota bacterium (assembly GCA_003222385.1). Taxonomy (GTDB): domain Bacteria; phylum Acidobacteriota; class Thermoanaerobaculia; order UBA5066; family Gp7-AA6; genus Gp7-AA6. Next base: position 2,553 of record QHVV01000121.1, on the reverse strand, counting down.
CCCTCTGCATTGGTCGCGACAATCGGGAGGCCAGCGGCTAGTGCTTGCACTACGACTTGAGGCAAACCCTCGGTGAGTGATGTGTGCACTAGGACGTTCGCAACAGCGAAATAGTCAGGAAGATTATCGACATGACCGATGAACTGAACATGTTCTGCTACCCGCCGGCGCTCGGCAAGTTGGAGCAGGCTGCCATGCTCAGGTCCGGCACCGGCAATTATCAGATGCGTTCCCTTTCCCCCAAGAAGGGGACTCAGCTGATCGATTGCCATATCGAAGCGTTTTCGCTTCTCTAGCAGCCCGGCAGCGATAACGATTGAACTGTCGATTGGAAGGCCAAGCTGACGCCGCAGGGAGATTCGATCCTCCGCGCTGAGTATTCGAGTCTGGAGAAACGGTTCAATGCCAGCGGGCGAGCGAACGACGGAATACTGCTCCTCCGTACCGACGCCAGCGCTCAGGTAGCGACTCCTCAATTCCTCCCCAACTGTGATCATGAAGTCGGTGAATTGGGCGCATCGGCGCTCTGCCCATGCCGATACCCAAGACAGCCCGCGAGAATAGCCGGGCCCAAACGACGCCATGTGGACGGTATGTACCAACACCGCTCCGGAACTTCGGGCTGCGAGTCTCCCAAGAAGCCCAGCTTTTGATTGGTGAGTGTGAACGATGGCTGGTTCGCAATCGCGAATCAAGCGCCAAAGATGAACAGCAGCTTGAGTATCCTTCCATGGATTTGGCTCTCGGACGAGCTTATGAACGCGATGCACCGTGACGCCAGGCGGGATCGCGGCCCCCGCTTCGTGGCCGCCAACCACGAGTTCGACTCGGCAGCCTTGTTCGACCTCCCACTCCAGTTGGGCTCCGATGTTGCGGGCCGAGCCGCCCGGTTGGTTTCGAGTCACGATATGGACAATGTGCAGCGCATTGGCTGCCGATGACGTCATTTGATGCCTAGCCGGCTTTCGTCCGGTCGTCCAACTGCGGCGCTGTCCCTAGAAGCCTCTCATACAGATCCACATGCCTTGCCACGTTAAGGTTTATGGAGTTCTCGTTCAGGACGTCGGCCCGGGCTCGCTCGCCTAGGCGAGCTCGCAACATCTTTGATCCTGCTAGCTCTTCGAGTGCCGCTACAAGACCGATCAAATTATCCGGCTGGACGAGGAGGCCATTCTCATGATCAGTGACAACCTCCGGAATTCCGTCAACTGCCGCCGCAACCACGGGGAGACCCATCGCCATAGCTTCCAGGATTACATTCGGCATGCCCTCCAAGCGGCTCGCCGAACAGACAACGTCCGAAGTGGCCATAGCGTTGGCCATGGCTTCGCGGTTTAGTTCGCCAACGAACCGCACCACACTCTCAAGGCCGCCTGCCCGCCGGCGGAGTTCCATTTCCAATGGTCCTGTTCCCGCCACAACCAGCAAGGCTTCGGGGCGAGTCTTAATCAGTTGGCGAAATGCGTCTATCACAGCCACATGATTCTTGTAAGCCACGAGCCGCCCGGGAGCCAGAATCACGAATCGGTTTTCATCGTTACGGTGGCGCTGCTCGCTTGAAACCCTCGTTCGCGGCGAAAACAGCAGCGTGTCGACTCCATTTGGAATGGTCACCAATCGACTCTTTGCAACGCCTACTCGCTCAACGAGATAGCGAGACGTAGCTCGTGAGGGAGTCACCACTGCAGCGCTATGCGACGCTAACCATCGCTCAAATGGGTAATACAGGCGAGGGATGTAGCTGTACGTTGCGCGCACGGATGCAACTACCGGTATGCCCAGAGTAATTCCAATGAGCCGTCCCCATAGGTTCGCACGGAAGGCTTGTGTATGGATGAGGTCAGGGCGCATGCTTGCGATGCTCGCTCTGAGCAGGAGAAGCGAGGCTGGGCTTGCGATCTTACCTACATTCATCTCAACGACGTCGATAGCCTCGTCGGTCAAGGATTTGGCATAGGGACCCCCCGGCTGCATGGATACGACATCTACGTGCCATCCCAAACGATGGAGTCCGACAGCCAGTTGGACTACCTGAAGTTCTGAGCCACCCACGCCAAGGCCGCTGGTAACCACCGTGATGCTTCGGCCTTTCATGAGGCGAGTAAACGTATGCTTGGCACGGGACGTATTGCTAGAAATAGGGTTCCACAGACAGCGGTAACAACGGCACCGTTGACAAGAGGGGGCAATGAGGTGGCGAAAATCGCGAGCCCTATTGCCGCGGTCATTGTCCCTACAGCGACTGCGCTGCCGGCGGCCACATCCCTGAGCTTGGTCTGCGGCCAAAGAGCGTGCTTAGCCGCGGCGGCGACAAGCAGTGGCGTCAAAACGATCTGCGACAGGGAGTAACCGATGGCAACACCAGGGGCTCCAAAGCTCGGTGCAAGAACTATAAGGAGCATCAACCGGAGGACGAAATTGATCGTCCCTATCGCTGCGATTTCAGAGTTGTGCCTGGTACCCACAAGGGCGGGCGAGATGATAAGCCCAATCCCCTCCATTACGAATCCAGGCAGACCAAGCAAGAGAGTTGTGGTGACAGCCGCAGTGTCC
>QHVV01000113.1 GCA_003222385.1 Acidobacteriota bacterium | reverse complement strand
GGGATCTTGAGGCGTTTCTTCAGCTCTTCCTCGATGACGAAGCACTCGGGCGCCTTGACGTCTTCGAGGTTGATGCCGCCGAAGGTGGGCGCGATCCGCGACACGGTTTCGATGAAGGCGGTCGGCTCGTCGGCGTCCACCTCGATGTCGAAGACGTCGATGTCGGCGAATCGCTTGAAGAGGACTCCCTTTCCTTCCATGACCGGTTTCGCCGCGAGCGGTCCGATGTCGCCCAGGCCGAGCACCGCCGTGCCGTTCGAGATGACCGCGACGAGGTTTCCTTTGGCCGTGTAGTCGTAGACGGTCTCGGGATCGCGGGCGATTTCGAGGCACGGCTCGGCGACGCCCGGGCTGTACGCGAGCGACAGGTCCTCCTGCGTCCGGCAGGGTTTGGACGGGACGACCTCGACTTTGCCTTTCCGGGCGCGGCGGTGATATTCGAGCGCCTCTTCCCGGAGGATCTTCCTCAAGCGGGGACCTCGATCGGCCCGGCCAGCTCGTGCCGGAGCGCGCGCACCGCTTCGACCGCCTCCGCGAGAGGCACGGCGCGGATCGAGCGGTCGCTCCGGGTCACGAGCTCGACCTTCCCGTCTTTCAGAGCCCGTCCGCCGACGTTGACTCGAATCGGGAAACCGAGAAGGTCGGCGTCCTTGAACTTGACGCCCGGCCGTTCGTCCCGGTCGTCGTAGAAGACGTCCTGTCCCTCCTTCACGAGCGCGCCGTAGAGCCCGTCGGCGCTGCGCCGCGCGGCCTCGTCGGCCGGATTGAGCGAGACGATCTCGATCTCGAAGGGCGCGAGCGCGAGCGGCCACACGATCCCGTCGTCGTCGTGGTGCTGCTCGACGGCCGCCGCCATCGTCCGGCCGACGCCGATCCCGTACGTCCCCATGACGACGGGACGCGTCTCCCCTTTCTCGTCGGTAAACTCGCACCGCATGGCCGTCGAGTACTTCGTGCCGAGCTTGAAGATGTGCCCGACCTCGATCCCCCGGGCGATCGACAGCGGCTTTCCGCAGCGCGGACACGGATCGCCGGAGCGCGCCATCGCGAAAGAGAGGAAGTCGCGGACTCCCGCGTCCCGGTCGATCGACAGGCCGCGAACGTGCCAGTCGCGCCGGCCGGCTCCGGTCACGGCGTTGACCGCGCCGCGAACCGAGCCGTCGGCAAGGACCCGCACGTTGCGGCCGGAGAGATGGTGGGGTCCGACGTATCCGACCGGAGAGCCGGTCGTGCTCTCGACCTTCTCCTCGGAAGCGAGCGTCAGGTGCTGGACCCCGAGCGCGTTTTTCAGCGCCACCTCGTTGACGTCGAGATCGCCACGCAGGATCGCGACGACGGGTCCGCTCTCGGTCTCGTAGACGAGACACTTGATCATCCGCGAGGCGGTGATGCCGAGAAACTCGACCACCTCATCGATTCCTCCGCGGCCAGGGGTCTCGACGTCCTCGAGCGCGCCGGGGGTCTCGCCGTCCCAGGGCGCGGGGCGCCGACCGGTCTCGGCCCTTTCGACGTTCGCCCCATAGCCGCACGCCGCGCAGCGCACGACCGCGTCCTCGCCGGTCTCCGCGAGCACCATGAACTCCTGCGAGTCGCTGCCTCCGATGGCGCCGGGGTCGGCTTCGACGACCGTGAAGTCGAGCCCGCAACGCTCGAAGATCCGCCGGTACGCGCCGTCCTGGGCGCCGTAGGAAGCATCGAGGCCGGCGGCGTCGGCGTCGAACGAATAACCGTCGTACATCAGGAACTCGCGTCCCCGCATCAACCCGAACCGCGGGCGGATCTCGTCGCGGAACTTCGTCCGGATCTGGTAGAGCGTGACCGGGAGCTGGCGGTACGAGGTCACGCCCGCGCGGACGAGCGACGTGACCGCCTCCTCCGCCGTCGGGGCGAGGCAGTACTCCCCTTCTTTCCGGTCGCGCAGATGAAAGAGGATGTGGTCGGAGGAGTAGCGCGCCCAGCGGCCGCTCTCATCCCAGAGCTCCCGCGGCTGGAGGATCGGCAGCTCGAGCTCCAGAGCTCCAGAGCGGTTCATCTCCTCGCGCACGATCCTCTCGGTCTTGCGGTGGGAGCGCAGACCCATCGGGGTCAGCGCGTAGATGCCGGCGGCGATGCGGCGCATCATCCCGGCGCGAGTCAAGAGAACGTGAGAGATCGCCTCCGCATCGCCCGGCACCTCGCGGACGGTCTGAAGAAAATATTTGGACCAACGCATGTCTCTTACTTGTGGTTTTGGATCTTGGTCTTCGTTCGTGTCAGCGGCTTCTTTTTGGGTCCGACTTTTTCGACCAGGCGCAGGTTGCTCCGCACCTGCTGCATCACGCGGTCCTCCAGCTTTCCGCCGCGCGCCGCCGTCTTCGCCTTCTGGAAAGAGGCTTTCGCGTCCTCGAGCCGGCCGGCGGCGAGGTAGGCCATGCCGAGGTGTTGAAACGTCGTCGCCGCGGCGGCGCGTTCGCTCGACCTGCGCAGGCAGTCGATCGCCCGGTCGAACTCCTGCCTCTTGTAGTGCACCCATCCGAGCGCGGCGAGAGGATACGGCTTCAACTCCTCGGGCGCGGCGGCGAGTGAGCGGCTCGCGTAGTCGAGCGCGGAGTCGAGGTCTTCCCCCGACTCGGCGAGGTTCGTGGCGAGCTCGTAGTAGCCGACGGCCCGCGCAGTCGGCGATTCGTGCTTGTCGAGGAAATCGCGCACCACGTGGGCCGCTTCGGCGGGGCGACCTTCGGCGCGGAGAGCCTCGGAGAGGACGGAGCACGCCGCCGCCGCGACGACCTCCTCCGGATCGCCGGAGAGAACCTGCCGGCCCTCGGCGATCGCCTCCTTCCAGAGGCCGAGCGACGCGGAGAGAAGCGCGGCGGAAACCCGGATCGTCGCGTTGCCCGGCTCCGCCTGGAGCGCCTGCCGGTAGAGCTCGTGCGCGCGCCTCCACATCCCGCGCGCGAGCGCCTCCTCGGCGCGCCGGAAGGCGTCAGCGCCCGGGCCCGCCACATGCGGCAGCGGGTAGAGCTTCCGCCGCTCCAGGATCCGCACGGCCTCCTGGTATTCCAGGCGCCGGGGGTTCTGCTCGAGCGCCTCGTGAAAACACTCGAGGGCCCGCTTCAAGCGGTTCTTCTCGAGGTGGCACAGGCCGAGCTGGAACACGGCCTCCTCCAGGTCCGGCTGGAGCCGGAGCGCTTCCTCGAAGTGCCGGATGGCTCCGGACGTGTTTCCCTTCTCGCGCAGAACGGTCCCGAGCAGGACGTGCGCCGAGGGCTGGGGGGCGACGTCGATCGCCTTCGCGAGCTCCTTCTCCGCCTCGTTCCAGCGCGAAGCGTGCGCGTAGAGGGAGCCGAGGGCGAAGTGCGGCAGGAAGGCATCGGACCGACGCTGAATCGCCTGTTTGTGGAAGGTCTCCGCCGCGGCGACGTCACCGGCCTCCCCCGCGATGATCCCGGAGTACACGAGGGACTCGAAGTGGTTCGGCTGAACGGCCAGGACTTTCTTCAAGTACGCGGACGCGCGCTCCATGTCCCCCGCCGAAAAGAACGTCTCGGCGAGATAGAAACCGAGCTCCGCGTTGTCGCGATCGACCTTGTAGAGGTCCTCGAGCGCCCGGATCCCGCGGTCGGAGTCGAGCGCCAGGAGCGCGAACTCCGCCTCCCGCAGCCTCTTGACGAACTGCTGCTCGTGCGCTCCCGAGAATCGGGCCACGATCCGGTCGCGCCGCTCCAGGAATCGATCCTTCTTCTCGACCGCCTGCATGCGCTCGTCGAGCTTGGTCTCCCAGAGATCGCGGACCTCCTCGGCGCGGACGAGCCCCCTTCGCTCGAGGGTCTCCTGCAGCGCCAGGACGCCGGTGTGGGCGACGAAGAGGTTCTTCTCGAGGTTGCCGAGCGATTCGAAGAGCGACTTGATCGCGTCGCCGGTGCGTTTGACGAGCTCCTCGAGCGTCGAGATCCGCTCGAGGAGGTGCTCGTCGAGCGGGATCTCCTCCTGCGGCTCGCGGCCCTCTTCGACGACCCCGACTCCGGAGAGGACGAGCAGCTTCGATTGGCAGCGGACGCAGAGCTCTTCATCGTCCGGGTTTCTCGCTCCGCAGACCTGGCAGAACATCAGCCGGCCGCCGCCGCGGGATACTCGTAGAAGCCCTTGCCGGACTTCCGCCCCAACCAGCCTGCGTCCACCATCTGGACGAGCAGAGGGCTGGGGCGGTACCGCGGATCGCCGAACCCCTCCTGGAGGACGCGCAGGATCGAGAGACACGTGTCGAGCCCGATGAAGTCGGCGAGAGTGAGCGGCCCCATCGGATGGCTCATCCCGAGCCTGGCGATCCCGTCGATCGCTTCGCGCGTCGCGACGCCCTCCCGCAGCGCTTCGATCGCTTCGTTCAGCATCGGCATCAGAACGCGGTTCGAGACGAACCCCGGCGAGTCGTTGCAGAAGATCGGCGTCTTCCCCATGCGGCGGGCGACTTCCTCGACCGTCGCCGCGGTTGCATCGGAAGTCGCGATGCCGCGGATGACTTCCACGAGCGCCATCACCGGTACAGGATTCATGAAGTGCATCCCGATGAACCGATCCGGGCGGCGGGTCACGGCGGCGAGCCGCGTGATCGAGATCGACGATGTGTTCGACGCCAGGATGGCGGGCGCCGGACAGATCGCGTCGAGCCGGCGGAAGAGCTCCTTCTTCGCCTCTTCGCTCTCGACGATCGCCTCGACGACCAGGTCGGCGGAGGCGAGCCGTTGGAGGTCCGTCGTGGTCGCGAGCCTGCCGAGAGCGGAACCTTTTTCGTCGACAGACCGTTTCCCTTTGGCGACCTCGCGGTCGAGGTTCTTCTCGATCGTCGAGCGCGCCTTTTCCAGGAACAGCTCCACGACGTCCGCCAAGACCACGTCGAAGCCGGCCGCCGCCGCAACATGAGCGATTCCATTGCCCATCTGCCCGGCGCCGACGACACCGATTGTCCGGGGAACCACGGCCGCGACTCTATTTCGCGGCCGAGGCGGGAATCAAATGTTCGTCAGCGCCACCCGGAATCTCGGCGAGCCGAACCGAGACAGAAACGCGACCCCGACGGCCACGATCGATGCGACGCTCCACACGATCCCGCCCGCGACCGGAAGAAGCGAGATCCCGCCGAGCACCGCGAATCCGAGGGCGAGCGCGGCGGGCCGCCGTGCCGGCGAGAAGCTGTCGAGAAGCTTCTGGCCCACGAGCAGGAAGAGCGCGCCCATCCCGAAGACCTTCGCCGCGACCGCGGCCACGCCGAGAAGGAGAGCGATCGGCACCGCGATGCTCGAAGGAAGCAGAGTCAGGGTCGCGGCCGCAGCGAGGAAGATCGTGAGCACGCCGAGCGCTCCGGCCGTGAGCGCGCCCGCCCAGTCGGACTCGGCCCGGTCCGCCGCGCGCGCGAGCGGAGATCCGAAAACGTAGAGAAGCGCGACAGCGATCGCGAGCCACGCGGCGAGCGCGAGAAGCTTGAACCCCCAGACGACCGGGGAGAGGACGCTCGTTTCCCACGGCGCGCGCCGCATCTCGGCGAGGTAGAGCGGAAGGAGCGTGCCCGGAGTCGAGACCGTGCCCGCGACCGGAAGGGGACGGCCGGACGGGCCGATCCTGTCGCGGATCGTTCCGCCGAACACGACCAGGTTTCCGGCAATGGATCCGTTCGGTCCGAAGGAGACGTCGCCGCCCCACACGATCACGTCACCCGCCACTGCGCTCTCGATCGAGACGTTCGAGGCGACCGCGACGACCCGGCCGGGGACGCTCTGGGAAAGAACGAGATCGCGCCCGAGCGAACCAACAGAGGGTGGAGACGCCGCGAGCGCCGGGACCGGGAGGAAGAGAAGTGCGGCGGCTGCCGCGAGCTTCAACGGCGTCCCCGCGCCCGCGCGAACGCGCGACGCAGGCCGAGGCCCGCGGGCACGAGCAGCAGGAGCGAGACCAGGCCGACCAGCCGCTCCTGGTGCAACACGTCCGAGAGTGCTTCGAGCCCCGAGGGAGCCGACCGGACGAGGGCGGGCGCCCAGCGCGCGAGGGACCGGACGAAGGCGACGATCGGGACGAGAGCGGCCGTCCCGAGGCCGGCCTGATCGCCCGCCGTCAGGTTCGGGGCGAGAAGGAGCGCGAGACCTCCCGCCGCCGTGGCGGCCGAGAGGAGGATCGGCGCGCGCCAGAGGGCGTAAGTTCGGCGCTCCCGGACGGAAAATGTCCGGAGCCGGATGATCCGGGGCGTCAGGTCGGGAACCGCCGGAACCTCGCGGGAGAGCCGTTCCAGGGCCTGCGCGAGGCCTCTCGCCATCTCGACGGCCGCGCCGCAGGACGCACAGGCCGCGGCGTGCCCGGCGGCGTCCGGCGCCACCGGCGGCTCAGTGCCCGAGGCGACCGCCTCGACATCGATCGGGTCCAAGGGGCGAAGACAGGGCGTCACGACAATTCTCCAGCCAACCGTTCCTTCAATACGACTCTGGCCCGAAAGAGTTTGTTCTTGACCGTCCCTAAGGGCATGTTCTTCAACCGCGCGATCTCTTCATAGGACAGGCCGCCAAAATGGCGCAGGGTGATCAGCTCTCGGAACTCCAGCGGAAGCTCGGCGATCGCCTTCGAGATGGCCTCCCCCCGCTGCACGTTGCGGAGCCGTCCGAAGGGGTCGAGTCCCGGGCTTTCGTGCTCGACGGCCGAAACTCCGGTCCGGCTCTCGGGGTCCGGGATTTCGAGCGGAACCGTCCGCGGCCGCCTCTTGCGGAGGTGGTCGATCGCCGCGTTTCCCGCGATCCGGAAGAGCCACGTCGAAAACTTGTACTCCGGGTTGTATCGCTCGAGCGCCTGGAACACTTTCAGGAAGATTTCCTGGGCCAGGTCGAGAGCGTCCTCCCGGCTCCCGACCATCCGGGCGACATGGGCGACGACTCGAGCCTGGTACCGGCGGACGAGAGGCGCGAAGAGCGATTCTTCGCCCGTGAGTATCCGCCGGACGAGCTCCTGGTCGGAGCCAAGGCCGTCGGGCTCCGGCCGGCCGGCGACCGGATGGATCGGAGGAGCCGGTTCGGTCACGGGCGCGGCGGAAGCCGGCCGCGCCGGCCGCGGATCGAGGCGGAGGCCGGCAGGGCGCGCGAGAGGCTCGGATACAATCCGGTGCCCATTCTAACGAAGGCGGGCTTCGAGCCGGCCGAGGAGCGTCACCGTGGACCAGGTCGCGGAACCCGAGTTGCCCGACTCCCGGCTCACCACGTCCACCCTTCCCCAGGGGATCGACTCCGCCAGCCCGTTCGACGAAATGATGTCGCGATTCGACGTCGCGGCGCAGAGGCTCGGCCTCGATCCCGGTCTCTACAAAGTGCTCCGCGAACCGGTGCGGGAAACGAAAGTCTCGATCCCGATCGTCATGGACGACGGCCACATCGAGGTCTTCGTCGGGTATCGCGTTCTCCACAACATCGCCCGCGGTCCGGGGAAGGGCGGCATCCGATTCGACAAGAACGTGACGCTCGACGAGGTCCGGGCCCTCGCGGCCTGGATGACCTGGAAATGCGCGGTCGTGAACATTCCCTTCGGCGGCGCCAAGGGCGGCGTGATCTGCGACCCCGCGTCCCTTTCCCGGGGAGAGCTCGAGCGGATCACCCGACGCTACACGGCCGAGATCATGGACCTGATCGGACCCGAAAAGGACGTTCCCGCGCCCGACATGGGGACGAACCCGCAGACGATGGCCTGGATCATGGACACCTACTCCATGCACGCCCGGCACACCGTCACATCGGTGGTCACCGGCAAGCCGCTCACCCTCGGCGGCTCGCGCGGGCGGATCGAGGCGACCGGCCGCGGGCTCATGCTGATCTGCCGCGAGGCCGCTCCGGTGAAAGGGTTGACGCTCGCGGGCAGCCGCATCGTGGTTCAGGGGTTCGGCAACGTCGGATCGATCGCGGCGCGGATGTGCCACGAGGCGGGCGCGCACGTGATCGCCGTCTCCGACATCAACGGAGGAATCTTCAACTCGAAGGGGCTCGACGCGACCGCGCTCGTCGCCCACTACGAGAAGCACCGGACGTTCGAGGGATTTCAAGGCGTGGAACGGGTCGGCAACGCCGACCTCCTCGAGCTCGACTGCGACATTCTGATCCCGGCCGCCAACGAGAACCAGATCCGCGGACGCAACGCCCCCAACATCAAGGCGAAGATCATCGTCGAGGGAGCCAACGGCCCGACCACGCAGCGCGCCGACGAGATTCTGAACCAGAAGGGCGTCCTGGTCGTCCCCGACATCCTCGCCAACGCGGGAGGGGTGACGGTCTCCTACTTCGAGTGGGTCCAGGACCGGGCCGGTTTCTTCTGGCGCGAGCAGGAGGTCAATGAGCGCCTCGAGGACATCATGTGCCAGTCGTTCCGGGACGTCTCCACGATGGCCGAGAAGTACGGGGTCAGCCACCGCATCGCGGCCTACATGCTCGGAATTTCCCGCGTCGCGCACGACACCATGGTGCGCGGCCTCTACGCCTGAAGTGAGCCCCGCTCTCTAGAGTCTCCGGATCACCCAGACCGCGGCCCCGGCAAGCGCCAGCCCGAGCAGCGCCAGCATCGGAAACGACAGCGTCGGGACTACGGCTCCGGTCGTGGGCTGCGAGGTCGGCGTCGTCGTCGGCGTCGCGGCGACCGTCGTCGCGGTGGGGGTCGGTGTCGCGATCCCGGCCACGGTCGGCGTCGGCGAGGCGACGCCGCATGGAAGCGCCACGGCGGACGGGTACAGCCCGTACTGGAGGTGGTCCACTTCGATTCCGCCGGACGTGTTCGAGATCTTGATCGCCGAGATGCCGCCGGCGAACTGCACCCCGAAGAAGCGATCCTCCGCGGTCGTACCGGCGTTCGAGCCGTCCGCGATCGCGACCGGCCCGATCGTGCCGAGGGACGCGCCGAGCGAGTCGAACGCCTCGAAGGTCGTCGTGCCGCCGCCGTCGGTCCACACGATCCCGGCCTCCGTCGGAAAGGCTCCGAGCGTCGTCTGATCGAACGTGAAGGTGATGCCGGTCGCCCCGCTGCCCGAAAAGAACGAGTGGCCGTTCAACCCCGACCCGTCGATCACGCCGTCATCGGCGTCGACCGAGTCGACCAGGCCGGCGAATCCGGGCGGAATCACCTGACCCGTGGACGGCGTGACCCCGGGGACCGTGATCGTCCCGCACTCGAAGGTCTCCACGTAAACGTGCCCGGCATTGATGTCCGTCAGGAAGGGACTGTTCGCGACCGACAGGTAGGGAGTCGGACCGAGAAGCGTGGCTCCTCCCGCGAGCGCACGGCTCGACGGGAGAAGAAGCAGCGCTCCGAGAGCGAGGGTGGCGACGAACCGGGGGCCGAGCCGGGTCGGGCGGACGGTCATCGTTTTTTTTCTCCTCGCAGGATGATAGCTCAGCGCTCTTCGGAATCGCCCCAGCCGGGAACCGACGACAGGCCCCGCACCCGAACCGTCTTTTTCGCGGCCGAGTGACCTGCGACGATCTCGACTTCGCGGACACCGAGCCACGTCGTGAGCAGATCGAGGAGAGCGCGGTTCGCCTTCCCCGCTTCGGGCGGCGCGGCGACGCGAACTTTCAAGCGGTCGCCCAGGATCCCCGCGATTTCCGAGCGGGACGCCCCCGGCACGACCTTGACGCGGAGCTCGATGTCGCCGTCGATCCGGCGCCAGAAGGGAGCCGCTGCCGTCAGCTCCGTGGAACTTCGCTCATCAACGCGAGCAGGTTTTCCTCGGTGTCGCGGAACTCCGCGAGCCACAGGTCGTAGGCCTCCGCCCGGTGAACGACGTGGGGTTTCGTCAGGAGAACGACCCCCCGGCCGGCCAGCCCCCGATGCGCCTCCTCGATGTCCGCGGCTCGGAAGTAGAGGATCGAGGAGGGATGGTCGAGTTCGGGTCTCTCCGCCTTCACCAGCATCAGGCGGACGCCGCCGGCGTCGAAGAACGCCAGACCCGGAGCGGAGAAGAGAAACCGGAGTCCCAGAGTATCGCGGTAGAACGCGGTGGCACGATCCACGTCCTTCACGTTGATCGCGATCTGCATGAGGCCGTCGAGACGGACCGCCGGTGCGGTCACGCGTCGCCTTTTCGCAGGACGACCCAGGGACGCACGCGCGGCAACTCGACGGCGAGCTTCTTCTCGAGCTCCGGCAGCGCCGCTTCGACCGGTTTTCGCCACGACGGATCGAGCAGCGAGAGCGTCAGGCGTCGGCCGGACAGCGCGGCCGGCGCGATCTTGCGAGAGAGCGGCTCTCCGACGATGCGGGGCCAGCGGGCCTGAATCCAAAGGAGCGCGCTTTCTCCGGACGACATCCGGCGCAGGACGCCGTCCGCGGCGGCTTCCAGCGGGCTGAATCCGCCGGGCGGTCTCATCGTCGGGACGATTCGGGCGGGACGGCGCGCAGCGGCTTCTCGCCGGAGAGCACCCTCCGAACGTCCTCGACGACCATGCGAGCCATTTCCCGCCGGGTCTCTGCCGTGGCGCTTCCGGCGTGCGGCATCAGCACCACCCGATCGCTGTCGAGGAGCGCCGGCAGCACGGCGGGCTCGTTCTCGTAGACGTCGAGCCCCGCGCCGCCCAGATGTCCCGACTCGAGCGCGACCACCAGGGCGGCCTCGTCGATCAACCCTCCCCGCGCCGTGTTGATCAGCAGGCTTCCCGGCTTCATCCGGAGGAGGGTGTCGCGGTCGAACATCCCGCGGGTCTCTTCGTTCAGCGGAACGTGGAGCGAAATGACGTCGGAGCGGCGCAGGAGCTCGTCGAAGGAGACCCGCGGCGGATCTTCCGGATCGTCTTCGGCGCGCGGCGATCGGCCGAACGCGATGACGGTCATGCCGAAACCGCGCGCCCGTCGGGCGACCGCCCTTCCGATCCGGCCCGGCCCGACGATCCCGAGGATCTTGCCGCGGAGCTCCCGCCCCACGAGGAGGTCGGGCGCCCAGCCGGCGAAGCCGCCGGCGCGGACCATCCGATCCCCCTCGACCACCCGCCGGGCGATCGCCAGAAGGAGCGCCATCGTCAGGTCCGCCGTTGCATCGGTCAGCACGCCGGGCGTGTTCGTCACGACGATGCCGCGCGCCGCGGCGGCCGCGCGGTCGATGTTGTTCACTCCCACCGCGTAGTTCGCGACGATCTTGAGCTTCCGTGCCTTCGCGATCACCCGCTCGGTCACGGGGTCGGACACGAGGGTAATCAGAGCGTCGACGTCCTCGATCTCCGCGGCCAGCTCGTCCTCGTTGGGACCGTATCCGAGCACACGAACGTCGAACTCGGGGAGAAGCGTCGAGAGAGAAGGCTCCGGAAGCGCTCGCGTCGCCAGAACGACTCCGGCGGCGGGGGCACCCTCCACCGCGGGCTCGCCCGGATCCCCGGAAACGAAATCCTCGCTGGAGCGGGTCGCCACGATGCCCCCTCTCTCTGTGAAGACGGCCTGTCTTTCGGAGCGACGGAGTCTATCAGCGGCGGGTCTGCAGCCATCGGCCGAAGACGAAGATCGCTCCGCCGAGCGCGAGCAGAACCAGCTCGCGCCGGACGTTGCCGCCGAGCACGCCGTCGAAGAAGGCGATCCCCGTCACCAGGAGTCCCGCGAATTGGAGCGCGCGGGCGACGGAATACACGGCGAGACCCGCGGCAGCTACGGAGCTTCCGCGATGCTCACGCGTGTGATTCTGTCTCCCTGCTCGATGCGGTTGACGACATCCTGCCCCGCGACGACCTGTCCGAAGACCGTATAGATCCCGTCCAGGTGCGGCTCTCGAGCTTGCGTCACGAACCACTGGCTGCCGCCCGTATCCGGGCCGGAGAGCGCCATGCCCACGGTCCCTTCTTCGTACTCGATCGGATTCAGCTCGTCGCGGATCTCGTAACCCGGGCCGCCGTTGCCCGTGCCGGTCGGATCGCCGTCCTGGATGACGAAGCCGGGCACGACGCGGTGGACCGTCGAGCCGTCGAAAAAGTTGCGCCGCGCGAGCGTGACGAAGTTCATGACCGTGATGGGAGCGGCCGCGCCCGCGAGGCGGATCCGAAACGCGCCGCGCGCCGTCTCGATTGTCGCCGACCACGGCTTCTTCGCTTCGGCCAGGAGGCCGAGACGGTCCGCGGCCGACCGGGCCGGCCGGAATTCGGAAGGTGGAAAGGCCGCCGGATCGGCCCGGAAATTCTTCAGCAGAGAGCGGCGGGCGATGCGCGAAACGACCGGGTTCTGGCTTCGATAGGCCGCTTCGAGGATCGCCCGGGCGCCCGGGTTCGAGCGGAGTTTCTCGGCGGCTGCGATGACCGCGATCGGCACGTCCGGCTCCCGGCTTCCGGCCGATTTCGAGAGGGCGTCCGAGAGGACGGTCAGGGTGGACGGGTCCTCGGACCGCGTGAGCGCTTCGATCGCCGATGCCCGGACACCGGCGTCCGCGTCGTTCAAGGCACGATGGATGACAGCGCGGTTCTGGGCGACCGCTTCGCCCGTGGTCAGACCTGACAGAACCGCCGCGCGTACGACCGGGCTCGGATCCGAAACGAGCGTCGCGCGGAGAGGCGCCGCGCGGGAGAACGAGAGATAGCCGACCGCTTCCGCGGCGGTCGCGCGCACGATCGGGTCGGGCGACTTCGCCGCCGCTTCCAGGGTCGGAAACGCAGTGTCGCGCAGCACCGCGGTCGCCGAGAGGAGAGCGACCTGACGGCGCCGCCCGGTCCCCGTCGTCGCGATCGACCAGAGCCGGCGGAAGACGTCGCGGTCGCGGCCCGCGAACTGCCGCAGCAGGGTCAACGCCGGTACGGCGATGTTCGGGTTGGCGTCACCGGCCAGCGCGACGACGCGGGCGATCCGCTCCTTGCCGGCGGTCGAGCCGGGATTCTTTTCCAGAACGGCTTCGAGGGCGACGAGCGCGTTCGTCATGAGAGGCGGCTTGCCGCCGTTCAAGGCGCCGAAGAGCGGCAGGATCGATTCCTTCTTGCCGAGGACGCCCAGGGCGCGCGCCGCGTACGCCGCGGTGTCCGCGTCCGAGTCGGAGAGGGTCGCGGTCAGAACCGGAAGCGAAGTCTCGAGAGGCTTGCGCGCGAGCGCGTAGATCGCTCCGAAGCGCACACGCACGTCTGGATCGGTCGCGAAACGGCGCGCCGCCGCCTCGGTCGCGGGGGTCGCGAACCGCCAGAGCGAGCGAAGGATCGTTGCGCGCGGCTCCGGCGCCGCGGCGGTGTCCACGGCCGCTACGAGCGCGTCCTGCCCGTCGCCGCGCGCCAGGAAACCGATGGCTTTCGCGGCGGCCGACTCGACCGAAACGTCCCTTCTCGAAAGGAGCGGGATGAGCTCGAGCGTCAGCGACGGGTCCCCCAGGACCTGGCTTCCGAACGCGGCCGACGCCTGCACGGCGGGAGAAGGGTCGGACAGGAGCGAGACGAGGAGCGGCCGGCCGCGAAGGTCTCCGATCCGGCCGAGCGCAAGGGCGGCGCGCACGCGGACCGCCGGGTCGGCCGATCGGGCGGCCGACTCCAGGATCGACGGATCGAACGCCCGCCGGTCTTCGAGCTCGAGCAGGGCGGCCTCGGCTTCGGGGGCGCCCGCGAAGCTCCGAAGGGGAACGCGCGCTGCGGGCAGCGCGCCGGGCGCGGAGGGCGTGGTCCCGCAACGAGCCGAGACCATGGAGCCGACCAGCGCGACGGCAAGAAGACTCCACCTTCGAGAAGTCACGGTCGCGTCCCTTCTGTTCAACCGGGGAAAGCGCGGGAATTATACGAAAGCGCGGCTAGGCCCCGATCAACAGCCGATCTCCGAGCATCCCCGGAAGTCCCGCCCGATGGATCCTCTCGCGCGCTTCTTCGACGTCGTATCGGACCCGTTCGAAGGTCACGACCCGTTCGGCGCTGTCGTAGACGGCGAAGGCCGCGGCCGGGTTTCGATCCCGAGGCCGTCCGATCGAACCGGGATTGATCAGATACCGGCAGTCGCGCTTCAAACGCATCCGGACCCGGTCTCCCCGCACGACGTCCACCCGAATCCCGTGCGGCTCGAGAGAGAAGACCGACGGAATGTGGCTGTGCCCGAAGAAACAGACGTTCGCGTCGGAAAAAGTGAAGTTCAAATAGGCGTCGTAGTCCGAGAAGATGTACGCGTCCTCGTCGCGGGGCGAGCCATGGCAGATGACGAATGCTTCGTCGACCTCGATCGGCCCGATCGGCAGCTCCTCGAGAAACCGCCGGCTCGCCTCCGAAAGCCGCTCCGTGGTCCAGCGGGCCGCTTTCAAGGCGACGGGATTGAAGAGCTCTCCGGAATCGAGGCCGCAGACGACCTTGTCGTGGTTCCCTCGGATCATCGCCTTTCGCTTGCGCATCTTCCGGACCCGATCGATCACTTCGTTCGGTTCCGCGCCGTATCCGACGAAGTCGCCCAGGATCACGACCCGGTCGTGCTTCTTGCGCTGCACGCGGTCGAGCACCGCCGAAAACGCGGGATCGTTCGAGTGGATGTCGGAAAGGATGAGATAACGCATTTGAGAGAGCTCTCCGCCGGACCCGAACCGAAGAACGGCCTGCCGCCGCACGGCGCGGGCTCAGCTCTCGAGCCTGGGACCTCCCAGCTCCCGCCGGTCGTAGACGGCGGAGAGCACTTTGTCAGTGGACTCTTCGATCGACTCGCGGCCGGTGAGCGCGACCCGAACGGGGGCCATTTTATAGAACGGGGCGCGCTCGGCGAAGAGCCGGGCCGCCTGTTCCACGCTCGTGAAAAGAGGGCGATCCCCCTTTTCCACCAGGCGTTCGCGCACTGCGTCGAACGGAATGTCGAGAAAGACGGGCAATCCGAGGCGCGCGATCGCCGCGCGGTTGCGCTCGGAGACGAACGAGCCGCCGCCCGTCGACACCACGGCGGCGGGAAGAGCTTCGGTCCCGTCGAGAAAAGCCGACTCGCGCTCGCGGAACGCGGGCTCGCCCAGCGCCTCGAAAAGGGCCCGGACCGTGAGTCCGGAGGTTCTCTCGATTTCCGAGTCGAGGTCGACGAAGGGAAAGCGCAGTCGCTCGGAGATGCGGCGGCCGATCGCCGTCTTGCCGCTGCCCATGAACCCGACCAGGTAGACCCGGCCGGGAGGATCGCGACGCCGCGCGTGATCCAGAAGGCGCCTTGCATTCCGGGTCAGGAACCCACCCTGAGCGAGCGCGCCCACGATCGCCGCGGAGTCGGCGCCGGCGTCGAAGACCGGATCGAGGCTCTCCTCGGTGATCCCGCCGACGGCCACGAGCGGCTTCGTCTTCTCGCGCGCGACCTGCGCCAGGGCTTCCACTCCCCGCGGCGGTCGGCCCGGCTTCGTGGAGCTCTCGAAGACCGGCCCGAACGCCACGTAGTCGCAGGACGCGTCGGAAAAGGCGGCCCGGGCCGCGGCGAGGTCGTGCGTCGAAACGCCGACCGGCGCGTCGGCGGGCAGCAGCTCCCGGGCGATCCTCGAGGGCAGGTCGTTCCCGCCCAGATGGACGCCGAGCGCCGCGATTCGCGCGACGTCGACGCGGTCGTCGACGATAACCGTGGCGCCGAATTCTCGCGCCAGCAAATCCGCGCCCTCCACGGTCCGGAGCAGATCCCGGTCCGGCAGCTGCTTCTCGCGAACCTGGAGAACGCGGATTCCCGCTTCGAAGAGCCGGGCCGCCATCTCGACCACTTCTTCGCCTCCTCGGGCGGTGCCCGGGGTGATGGCGTAGATCGGAGGGAGTCGGAGATTCAAGAAGCTCGAACCGGGTCTAGGACGCCGCCGCGAAGCGCTCCATGAACCGGGTCGAGAGTCGGCCATCCACGAAATCGGGGTCGTCCAGGATCTTGCGATGCATCGGGATGGACGTCTTGATCCCTTCGATCACGAAGAAGTCGAGCGCGCGGCGGGCTCGCGAGATGGCCTCCGCCCGGTCCCGGCCGTTGACGATCAGCTTGGCGATCAGCGAGTCGTAGTGCGGCGGAATGACGTAGCCCTGGTACGCCGCGGTGTCCACCCGCACGCCGATCCCCGCGGGAGGATGGAAGGCCGTCATCTTCCCCGGAGACGGTGCGAAGGTCACGGGATCCTCGGCGTTCACGCGGAACTCGATCGCGTGTCCGCGCGGCGCGAGCTCTTTGCCCGCGAAGGAGAGCGGCTGGCCTGCGGCGACCGTGATCTGCTCCTTCACGATGTCGAGGCCCGTGACTTCTTCGGTGACGGGATGCTCGACCTGAAGGCGGGTGTTCATTTCCATGAAGTAGAAGCGGTCCTGGGCATCGAGCAGGAATTCGATCGTCCCGGCGTTCGTGTAGTGGACGGCTTTCGCCGCGGCTATGGCGGCCGCTCCCATTTCCCGACGCAGCTCGGGCGTAAGGACGGGCGATGGCGCCTCCTCGATCAGCTTCTGGTGGCGGCGCTGGATCGAGCACTCCCGCTCTCCCAGGTGCTGAATGTTGCCGTGCAGGTCCCCGAAGATCTGGAACTCGATGTGACGCGGCGCGTCGAGGTACTTCTCGAGATACACCTCGGAGCTCCCGAACGCCTTCTCCGCCTCGGCGCGCGCGGTCTCGTAGGCTCCGGACAGCTCCCGCTCGTCCCGAGCGATCCGCATCCCTCGTCCGCCCCCCCCCGAAGAGGCCTTGAGAATGACGGGATAGCCCGCTTTCCGCGCGAACGAGAGAGCGTCGTCGACCGACTCCAGCGGACCCGGCGAACCCGGCACCGTGGGGACGCCGGCGGCCGCGACCGTGCGGCGGGCAAGTGACTTGTCCCCCATCTTGCGCATGGCCTCCGGAGAGGGACCGATCAGGGAGATGTGGCAGTCCTGCAGGATCTCGGCGAAATACGCGTTCTCCGACAGGAAGCCGTAGCCGGGGTGGATGGCGTCGGCCTCCGTGATTTCGGCGGCGGACACGATCGCCGAAATGTTCAGATACGAGGCGGCCGAAGGATACGGGCCCACGCACACGTCCTCGTCGGCGTAGCGCACGTGCAGGGCATCCCGGTCCGCTTCGCTGTAGATGGCGACGGTCTTGATGTCGAGCTCGCGGCACGCGGAAATGATCCGAAGCGCGATCTCGCCCCGGTTGGCAATCAGGATCTTCTTGAACACACGGCCCGTCAGGCCGCCAGTCGAATCCCGAAGAGCTTCTCCCCGTACTCGACCGGCTGGCCGTTGCGCGCGTAGACCGCGACGATTTCCCCCTCGACGTCCGACTCGATCTCGTTCATGAGCTTCATCGACTCGATGATGCAGAGGACCTTGCCCTTCGAGACGCGGGAACCCACCTCCGCGAAGGATTCCGCCTCCGGAGACGGCGCGCGGTAGAAAGTCCCCACGATCGGGGACGTGATCACGTGGACGTCCTCCGCTTCCGCGGCGGGCTGCGCCGCGGAGCCGGGCGAGGCCGGAGGGACCGCGGCCGCGGGGGCGGAAACGCCTTCCGCGAGACCGTTCGAGATGGATGAACGCCCCCCTTCGATCCGCAGGCGGAACCCGGCCCGTTCGATCTCCAGGCCCGCCAGCCCCCGCTCGGAGACGAGGTCGATCAACTCCTTGATTTCCTTGAGAGAGAGCATCGTCTAGAGAAGCTCCTTTTCGAGGGCCGCTGCGGCCTTGCGCAGCTCGAAGCGGCCGCGCCCGAGGTTGCCCTCCCGGGCCAACAGTAGCAGCAGATAATACTCCCCGGTCACCCTCGAAAGGATCGAGATCCCGCCGTCCGTGACGGTCGCGATCTCGCGCAGTTCTCCGGAGGTCGAGGTGGCCGACGACCGGCGCGCAGCCTGCAGAAGAGAGCTCATCTCGGCCGCAACCGTCTCGATGGAAAGGCTTTGCGGTGAGCCCCAGGTCTCGATCGGGATGCCGTCCGCGCCGACCAGGGAGACGGCGCGCGTTCCCTCGACGGCTTCGGCGATCTTCGCGAGCGCTTTTCCGAAGATGTTCATCCCGGAACTGCTCCCGCTACGGGTTGCCGGTCTCCGACCGCTTCTGGAGCATCGCGAGCCACTCGTTCAAGACCCGGATCTTCGCGAGCCGCCGCTCCCGGGCGGGGTTCGCGTCGGGAAGAGCAGGAGGGCGCACCGTGATGGCCTGGCGCGCCGCTTCGTCGCGAAGGCGCCGAAGCTCGCCGTCGCCGGGCGCGGCGGTCAAGAGCCCGTCGTAGAGGTCCCGCGCGTCCGCATAGTGGCCCTGCTGGAGGTACAGGTCGGCGAGCGTCCTCCCCTCCCGCAGAGGATCGGGAGGGGCCTCCGCGGCAACCGGATCGGATTCCTTCGGCACCGGCGGCGGCGGCGGCGGCGGCAGGAGAGTGGCCGGCGCCGCGGCTTCGAACGGCCAGTTCGCCTCCGGAAGGCGGATCTTTCGAGTCACGATCTCGTCGTCCTCGCGTCGCGCCGACGCGATCGCCTCGAGCGGCAGGTCGCGTGAAGGAACTCCGGGCGTCAGCCGCGGAGCAGTGGAGCCGGGAGCGATCGACGGCCGCTCGTATTCGACCCCCGAAATGTCGTGGGGGTCGGTCTCCCTGGCCGGCCGGGCGACCGGCTTATATCCCGGCGGAACGAAGGGTTCGGCGAGCGCGACGGGAACCTCGTCGACGGAAAGCGGCTCGACCTGGGGCACCGGGAAAGCGGGAGGAGGTGGAACCGAGACTTCGACGGGAGGCCGGACCGGCGCCGGGGAAACTTTGGACTCGAGCTCCGCGATGACACGGTCGATCCGACCATCGCCCGAAACCCCCCGATAGAGCCGATAACGTTTCAAAGCCTCGAGCGACTCTCCGCGGGAAAGGTGCAGGTCGCCCAGAGCCTTTGCGGCCACGAGGTTCGAGGGATCGTCGGCGAGAGCTTTCGAAAACGCCCTCATCGACTCTTCAACTTTGCCCGCCTCCAGGTAGGACCGGGCGAGCGAGATGCGCGCAGCGACGTATCCGGGCTGCGCGACCAGGCCGTCTTCCAGCGCGGCGATCGACTCCGCCAGCCGACCCGCCTTTCGGTACTCCTCGGCCAGAGGGACGAAGAATCTCGACCCGGGCGCCCGCGCGACGCGTTCCTTGAGCTCCTGGATGCGGGCTTCCGCGTCCGCCATCACGGCACCAAACGAAGCCGCCCCCCGAAGGGGGCGGCAGGAGTCGCCGGGAAAAAACGGTTCACGGGCCGACGGTCGTCGCCGCCGTGGAGCTGTTGTTCGTCAGGTTCGAATCCGGAGTCGACGACGTGACCGTCGCCGTGTTCGGGATCGTCGTACCCGCGCCGGCCGAAACGTTGACCATGATCGTCACGGTCACGGATCCGAGCGGCCCCAGCGTACCAATGTCGGCCGACACCGTTCCATTGGTTCCCACGGTCGGCCCGCTGCAGGTTCCGAGGCTGATCGCACAGGAGGCGAAGGTCGTGCCGGGCGGGAGAGGATCGGTCATGGTGACGTTGGCCGCCGTGGCCGGGCCATTGTTCGACACAACCACGGTGTAAGTCAGGACGCCGCCGGTCGAGACCGGATCCGGCGAGTCGGACTTCGTCACCGCCAGGTCCGCGGGCGGAGGCGTCGGCGTTGGCGTCGGAGTCGGTGTTGCCAAGGTCGCCGTCGGGGTGGGGGTTGGCACCACGCAGGGGAGCTGATACTGGAACGTGCTGGCGAAGAAACAGTTTGTGAGTACGTTTATTACTCTGAGTTCCAGAGGCGATCCCACGGGCTGGAGGGTTCCAGTCGGATTACCCGGGAGACACGGGGGGCTGACCAGTGTCGGTTGACTCGGCGCTGCAACGACCAGCTGTGTTCCGGTTACCGATGCGGAGCTGACCGTAGCCACTTCGTTTCCAAAGAGAACGCGCGCATCCTCGATACGACTCGGAAGGTTTGTGCCCGTGATCGTCACGCTCGTTCCGGGAATCCCGGCATTGGGCGAGACAAGGGTGATCGTCGGCTGAACACCGAGAAGGGTGAACGACAGGCCTGTCGCGGTGTCGCCGGTATTGATGTTCGTCACCGTGACACCCCCCGGAACGCTGGAACATTGACCGCCCAGAGGCCGGCCCGGCAGCGCTACCAGCTCACTCTCGGAAACGGAGATCACAGTCGCTGGTCTCCCGGCGATTGTTACCGCCACAGGCGCCTGGAAGCCGTGACCGAAAATGGTGACCGGAGTGAGCGCCTGATCGAGACGCTCCTCGGTCGGAGAGATTGCGATCAGCTGAAGTGGCTGCACGTACCGGTAGCCGGAGGCGAGCACCGCATCCACCCCCGAGGTGACGTTGCGGACGCGGACGTCTACCGTCTGATTCAGGTTGTCCCGGCCCGCTCCGAACGCGGCGGGCGTCAGGACCACGATCTGGTTGAACGAAACCGAGACGACGGTCGCTTCGACTCCGCCGAAGAAGACCTGGACCGGAGCCTGGAACCCCGCGCCGATGATCGTCACCCGCGTGTTCCCCTCGTTGGTCCCGGACGACGGAAGGACCGCGGTGATGGTGGGAGTCGCTGACGTCGTCGTGCCGAAGGCGAAGCAGTTCGGCAGGGTCAGCACGGTTGGAGTCGCGGTGTTGTTGTTCAAGGTCACGCGGATCTCGACCGGGGTGGTCGGAGACGTCACTTCGGGGAAGCCGGGTGTCAGGAGCGAGATCGTGGTATTCGTGACGCCGGTGACCGTGGCCTCCCGGGCGACCCCGTTGACGATGAAAGTCACGCGAGTCGTCGAGGCCTCACTGCCGGTACAGCCGCTGGTGGCGCAGAAACGGCCCCCGTGAATGGTGAGCGCGGTTCCGCCGGTCGAAGGCCCGAAGCTCGGATCGCAGAAGGACACGAAGGGTCCGGCGCCGGCGGCCGCCGACTGGAACACGATGGTGATCGTGGCGGAACCGGTCTGCCCGTTCGACGTCGCCGAGGCGCGCACGACCGCCGTTCCGGGAAACTCCGAACAGAGCGCGGTCAGGGCCGCGCCGTTCTGGGTTACGACGGAGATCAGGGGCAGCGAGTTCTGGGCGAAAACGCCGAAATCGGTGGAAAAGGACACGCCCGTCCCGTCGGCGACCGGCGAGCCGTTCAGCGTCACGATCGCCTGGATGAGCGTGCACGTCCCGGCGGGCGGGTTCGGATTGCTGGTGAACAACCGGATCTGCAGCGCGCTCGTTCCGGTCGGCCCGCCGCCGGGGCCTCCGCCGGGCTTGGGAGGCGTCGGCGCGTCGGACGAGCAGCCGAAGGCGCCCGCGACGAACGCGAGAACGGTCAGAGTGATGGCGATCCGGCGCATGAAGGCCTCCGTTATGTCCTGCTCGCGATCTCTAGAAACATCCGGCGCACGAGAACAGGAGGATTCCCGACGCTGTCTGACTCTGAACCCGGTGTCCCGAAACCGTCTGGCCGTAGAAGGTGAGGTCGAACGTCATCTGGATCGAATTTCGTCCGGTCTCCCGATCCACCCCTCCGTTGAAGGGTAGAAGCTGATCGAACGGCGACTGCTGGAGATCGGAGGCGTCCAGGATCGGAAAGTTGCTGAGCGTCGCCGTGCCGCCCGAGGGAACGAGGACCCCCGTACCGAAGGTCTTGGTGGAAGGCACGATCGTTCCGCCGTCGGTGCGGCGGAACCGCACCGTATAGCTGTTGATCTGCGTGTTGGCGAAACCCAGCGGGTCGCTGGCTGTCGCGTTCTTCAGGTGGCTCGCCAGCACGATCGTGGAGATCTGAACCGGCGCCGGAGTGGACACGTCGACGAACCCGGGCTGGAGGTCGATCGACACCGTGATGAAGACGGGCGACTCGCTCTCCCCTTCTTTGTTCGTACACGCGGGCGCGGCGCCGATGACGAGAACGGCGACCGCGATCAGAATTTTCGTTTTCATGACTTGTCCTCTTTCTTCACCGAAGGATCCGTGGGGTCAGGAAGATGAGCAGCTCGTCGTGCTTTTCGGTTCTCGTCTTGTTGCGGAAGAGGCTCCCGAGAATCGGGATCTTCCACAGTCCGGGGATCATGTTGTTCTGATCCTGATCGTTGATCTGGAAGATCCCTCCGATGACGGTGGTGCCTCCATCCCGCACGAGCACCTGACCGCGGTACTCGCGAATCGTCAGCGGAACGTTGTTGCCGAGAGCGAGGTTCAACGCGACTGCCGGCTCACGTTTCTGAACGATGACGTTCAAGAGGATCGTGCCCTCGGCCGTGATCTGCGGCGTCACTTCGAGCCGCAGGGTCGCGTCGACGTAGATGACCGTCGTGGTGTTGTTGACGGTCGTCTGAACCGGGATCTGCACGCCGGACTGGATGAGGGCCTGCGTGTTGGTCAATGCGGCGAGCTTGGGCGAGGAGATGATCTTGAGCAGGCCCTGGTTTTCGGCGGCCGTGAGCGAGACGTCCAGATTGAAGGTGTCCAGGATGTTCCCGAGCCGGATGTGCCCGATGACCGGCCCCTGCTCGAGGCCGACCCGGAAGCCGCCGTCGAGGTTGTTCGGGAAGACGAGGTTCGTTTCGTTTCCATGCGCGACGTCGGCGGCTCCGTTGAAGCCCCAGTTGATGCCGAGGCTGCGGCCGAGCGTCTTCGTGGTCTCGACGATCCGCGCCTCGATCATGACCTGCGGTGTCGCCGTGTCCAGGTTGTCGATCAGCTGCAATACGGCCGGCAGGAAAGTCGGGATCTCGCGGATGATGAGGGTGTTCGTCCGCGGGTCGACCACGATGTCGCCGCGACGCGACATGATGCTCTTCAGAACCGGAATGATCTCGGCGGCGCGCGCGTAAGACAGCTTCTTGATGACCGTGCGGGTGGGCTCCGCGGCCTGACGCGCCTCCGCGAGCCGCGCCCGGTCGGCCTCCTCGATCCGGAGCTTCTCGGTCGTCGCGATCCGCATGATGTTGTTTTCGAGCACGTAACCGAGGTTGTTCTGCTTCAGGATCAGGTCGAGGGCCTGGTCCCAGGGAACGTTCTCGAGCTGGACGGTGACGGTGCCCTTGACGTCCGGATCGATGACGATGTTCAGCCCGGTGAATTGCGAGATCGTGCGAAAGACGTCCTTGATGTCGGCGTCCTTCAAGTCGAGAGAGATCGGCTCGCCCGTGAACTGCGATTGACCCTCCGCGAGTGTCCGAGACTGGAAGGCGGAGAGCTCCCTCCCGGGCTGCGTCGCCTCCTGCTGGGCCAGCACAGCCGTGGCCGCCTCGAAGAGGGCGTCCTCCCGCGCCGTCGGCTTCTCCGCTTCGCGCGCGCGGGAACGGCGGGCTTCCCGGATGCCGGGAGGCAGCGTCGCCGGCGCGGTCTTCTTGACGGCCGGCTGCGGGTTCTCCGGGCTCGTCCCGACCGCGGGGGTGGAAGCGGGCGGCGTCGCGGACGACGGCGGCACGGCCGCTGTGGGCGCCGGCTCGGCCGAGGCGCGTGGCTGCGTCGCGGCCGGCAGAGGCGGCGGCGCGGGTGCAGGTACTCCGCCCGAATCCGCGGCCGGCGCGCTCCTCTGTTTCTCGGTCGTCACCGGCGCGGCTGCCTGCTTCTCGGGCGTCGCGGGGACCGCGACCGCCGCGATCTCGGTCCGCGACGGGGCGCGGGAGGTCTCGGCTGCGGCCGGCAGAGGCACCGGCGCGGGGGCCGGTTCCGGGATCACTTGAGGCTCGGCGGAAGCGACTGCGGGAACGGATGTCCCGCCGACGACGACCGACAGCCTCTCGCCGTCTGCGCGCACCGAATACGGCGTCGCGCGGACGAGGTCGAGGACGATCCGGGCGACCGGCTCGGGAGCCGATTGGAACTGCGAAACGCGAACCCGGCTCACCAGTCCGCCGGTGACCGGGAGGGAGCGGCGGCGCACCGAGCTCTTGACTCCCGGCAGATCGATGACGATGCGCGGGGGATTGGCGAGCACGAAGTCCTTCGCCTGGAGCGTTCCATCGGCGAGAAGACGGACAGTCACGCCGTCTCCGGTCGATTCCGCCGTGACTTCCTCGAGCGAGTGCGCGAGTTCCGCGCGCGACAGCGCCGGCGCCGGAATCGGCTCGGTCATGACGGGCGGCGGCACGGGCGCCGGAACCGTTTCGGCGACGGCTTCCCGAGGATTCTCGAACGCCACCGCGAGGCCGCGTCCGACCGACTGCAGCTGGTACTTGAGACCCGCTCGGTGCTCGACCGTCAGGCGCGTGATCCTCTTGCCGAGCTCGTCCAGCGTCTCGACCCGGACCGACCGCACGACGGTTCCGGAGGCTTGCGGAGCGGTAAACCCATCCGCGACGCGAACCCCGGGCATCTCGACGACCAGCAGGTCGGGTCGGGGCTCGTACGATGTGTACAGGAGCGGCGCGTCGGCCGACAGGACGATCCGGGCGCCGTCCCCGTCCTCGTTGAACGCGGCCTGGGTGAGCTGACCCGGGGACGTCGTCCCGGCCGGTGGGCTCGCCACGACCGCCGGAGAGGACGTCGCGGCGGAAACGCGGTTGCTCTTCTTCACGGCGGAGCACCCAAACATCCCCGCTAAGACGACGGCCATCGCGATCGCCGTCGCGGCTCTTTCGAAAGTCCTTCTCATCGTCCCTCCCGTCGCGCCGGAATTCCTCAACCCGCGGGTCCTCACGGTTTTGGCGTCACGTTCAACTGCTTCGTCACTTCCCGGAAAGGCTTCACACTTTGCGGATCGTTGATGTTCTGGCGGAACACGACTTCGTTCGGCCCGACGCGGGTGACCTCGCCGTCGTAGAGGAGGTCGCCCGCGCGGATGAGATAGCTCTTGTTGTCGGTGGCTCGGACCTGCGCGATGTAACCGGAGCGGGTCTTCCAGATCCCGTAGATCGCGATGTCGTCGATCGACATACCGGGGACCCCGAGCGGGCGATCCCCTCGCGCGCGATCTTCCGGGCGGACGAGGAGCGATCGAAACGGATCGCGGCGGCCCGCCGGGTCGTAGCTGTACGTGCGGCCGGTGAGCGCGGCCTCGTCCTGCTGCAGGAGCGCCTCACCCGGCGAGTTGAGGCCTCCGGGAGCCGGCGCCGGGGTCTTCGTCGGCGCCGGAGTCGGACGAGGCGGCCGCGCAGCCGCGATCAAGACCGCGAGCAGGAGAGCGACGGCGACGGAAAACGAAGATCTCATTCGGCGCCCTTTCCTTCCGCGCGCTCTTTGAGCTTCCGGGCATTGACACCCGCCGGGCCGAGAGTGGGTCCGGTCTTCCCGGCCGCCGGCTGACCCTCCCCGGGATGAGTGGCGGCCTCGTCCCCGGTGTAGATGAAGGTCTTCGCCACGAACCCGGCGCTGATCGATTTCTGTCCGATGTTCGGCAGCGCGCTGATCTTCATGTCCTCGACGTTGATGATGCGGGAAAAACGGCTCATCCGATCGAAAAAGAGCGCGAGATTGTGGTACGTCCCCTCGAGCGCGATGTCGATCGGCCACTCCGCGTAGAAGTCTTTGGGGATGAAATCCCCCGGCGTGAACTTCCGCAGGGTGAAGTCTCCCTGACGCGTCAGAGTTTCGATCCTCTTGATCAGATCCTCGGTGTTGCGCTTGGAGGGGAGGACCTGCAGGAGCTTCGCGAGCTCGAGCTCGAGCCGCCGGACCTCTTCGCGGAACTGCGAAAGCTTTCGCTCGGCGGCGCGGCCCTTCTGGATCTCCTGCTGAAGCCCCTCGAGCTGCGTGCGCTTGGTCTTGATCTCCGCGTTCAGGCCCCGGAACCAGGCGTAGTGCACGGCCCCGGCGAGCAGCCCGGCGATCACGAGCCCGTACGCGAGCGCGTGGTACCACGGCTTGTCTTCGAGCTTCAGGTCGATCGCCACGCGTCGTTCCTAGGTTCCCGGAGCCGGTGAATTCCCCCGCTGCGGTGGGCTCGCCGCCGCGGGCGCGCTCGGAGGGACAACCGCGAGCGCCTGAGCGTTCGTGAAGGTCAGGGTCATCTCCCAGACGTAGGTGCCGGCCGTGTCGCTCTCCTTGCCGAGGTTGCGGAAGACCGGCTCCGCGAAGAAGGGACTCTTCTTGATGTTTTCCAGATAGGTCGCCACCGCGTTGGGCGACAGCGTCCGGCCCTTCAGCGTGACCTGGTTCCCGGAGACGCCGAGCTCCGTCAGCCAGACCAGATCGGGAAGAGCTCGCGAGATCTCGTCCATGAGCCGGACGGGCCCCTTCTGGTTGGTCTTCAAGTTGTTGATGAGCTGAATCTTCGCCTCGAGGCTCGCCTTCTTTTCCTCGTAGCCCTTGACCTCGTCGATGATCGAACGGAGGCGTGCCACCTCCTGGTTCGCCCGCGCGATTTCCTCGTCCAGATCCCGGCTCCGGTGCGTCAGGGTGAGAGCCATGATGCCGATGTAGAGGAGGCCCAGGGACGCTCCGCCGAGCAGAATCAAGTTGTTCAGACGGGCGCCGGACGGCAGAAACGGCGTTTTCTTGCGCGCCGCGGCCGCGCGGGCCTCCGTGAGGAGGTTGATCCGGATCAAGCGGCTTCGTCTCCGACATGGCGGACCGCGAGCCCGACTGCCACCGCCAGGCTCGGCGCGTTTTCCGTGATCCATTCCGCGGACACCGGCGTGCCCGAGATGTCGATCTGCCGGAACGGGTTCATCACTTCCACCGGCATCCCGAAGCGCTCTTTCAGCTGTGTATCGAAGTTGACCACCCGCGAAGATCCTCCCGAAAGAAGGAGCTGATCGATCCGCTGGGTCGACGTCGTCGCGAGGAAGAAATCGAACGTTTTCTGGAGCTCCTGCGCCAGGTCGTCGGAGACCGAGCGGAGGATCGGAAAGATCTCGGAAACCGAGTGGTCACCCGCGCGCTCCCCCTTCTTGAGCGATTCGGCCTGGTCGAAGGAGAGCGAAAGCTGCTTCTGGATGGCGTCGGTGTACTGGTTGCCCCCGAAGGAGATGTCTCGCCAGAAAATCGTGTTCGAGCCCGCCAGGATGTTGACATTCGTGACCGATGCGCCCACGTTGACCAGAGCCACGATGCGGCCTGCCTCGATCGGATAGTTCGCCTCGAACGCGTTCTGGAGGGCAAAGGCGTCCACGTCGACCAGCATCGGGTTGCGCCCGGCCTGGGAGATCACGCTCGTGTAGTCGCCGATCTTGTCCTTCTTCACCGCGACCAGAAGGACGTCCATCGTGTCGCCCGCCCCCGACTCCAGGACGACGTAATCGAGGTTGACGTCGTTGATGTCGAACGGGACGTACTGCTCGGCCTCCCAGCGGATCGACTCCGACAGCTCTTCGGGGGACATCGCGGGAAGGCTGATCTTCTTGACGATGACGGAGTGGCCCGAAAGGGAGGTCCCGAAGTCCTGATTGCGCACGTTCGCCGTCGAAACGAGCCGGTTGACCGTGTCGACCACGAGGGACGCATCCATGATCGCCCCATCGACAATCGCCTCCGGAGAGAGGGTTTCCAAACCCGATTTGACCAGCCTGTAGCCCCCGCCCTTGACATCTTTCAGCTCGACCAGCTTGATCGCTGACGAGCCGATGTCGAGGCCTACGAGGTTCTTCGACTTTCGGAATAGCACGCTTTCGCCCTACCGAAAAAATTCATACGGTTGTGGGCTTTGACCTTGGGTTATTTCGGCTAGGAGGAAAAATAGCAGAAAGTTTTTCTACAGTCAAGGTTTACGGGCGCTGCGAGCCCGCTGCAGGCCCGCAGATCGAGCTTGCGCGGAGCGAATCTCGCACTGCCGAACTTTCGGACTTTCAACGCTCGACGCGACGTTGTACGATGCCGCGTTTTTGACGGTGAGATCGTTCCACGAGGAGACCCGATGGCCCAGCACTGCCACTTTTGCGGAAAGACTCCGATGACGGGGTCCAACGTCAGTCACGCCCACAACGTCACGAGCCGCAAATGGCACCTGAACCTCCGGTCTGTCAAGGCCGTGGTGGATGGACGATCGCGGCGCGTGAACGCCTGTACGCGGTGTCTGAGGTCGGGGAAGGTCGTGAAGCCGGCGCCCCGAAAGGCGCAGGTCGTCAGCGCCGGGTCCTGAGACCCTAATCCCGTTCACCCGCCTTCGGCACGTTGTACTTCCGGACGACTTCCCGCACGCCCGAGATCGCTTTCAGGCGGCCCAGAATCTTCTCGAGGTGCTTCGCGTCGGAGGTCTCGAGCGACACCGAGACGTAGCCTCTCCCGTCTTCGGCGGAGCGGGCCTCGATCCGGCGGATGTTCGAGCCTTCGCCGGCGATCGCCTGGGTCAGATCGGCCAGGAGTCCGGGCCGATCGTCCGTGACGACGTCGAGCTCGATCGCGTACGACGCTCCCTTCTCCCCCGCCCAGGCGACGTCGATCTGCCGTTCCGGGTCGTAGAGCAGGTTGCGGACGTTGGGGCAGTTGTCGGAGTGCACGGAGACGCCCCGTCCCCGCGTGATGTACCCGAGGATCTTTTCGCCCGGCACCGGGTTGCAGCACTTCGCGAGCGAGGCGAGGAGATCGTTGTGGCCGACGACCGTGATGTCCGGAGCGCCGAAGGGCAGGATCTTCCGGACGACGCGCGAGACCGCCGTCTCGGGTTTCGGGGGTTCCGGGCGGTCGAGCTGCTCGGCCGGGATGAGCCGCTCGAGCGCGTTCCGGGGGGCGAGCTTGCCGTACCCGAGAGCGGCGTAGAGGTCTTCTGACTTCGAAAAGCCCCACGTCGGAAGCTCCGCCTGCAGCTTTCCTTCCGCTTCGAGCTTCTTGACGGTCTTCCGATATTTCTTGAGCTCCCGATCGAGGAGCCTTCTTCCGAGCTCGACCGCGCGCGCCTTTTCCTGGCTCTGGATGAAGTGACGGATCTTGTGCCGCGCCCGGCTCGTCGCGACGAAGGAGAGCCAATCCCGGGACGGAGCCTGATTCGGAGCGGTCAGGATCTCGACGATGTCTCCGCTCGCGAGAGCCGTCCGGAGCGGAACCAGCTTGCCGTTGACGCGGGCGCCGACGCACCGATGGCCCACGTCCGTATGGACTCGATATGCAAAGTCGAGCGGGGTCGCGCCGCGGGGAAACGCGAAGACCTCTCCCTTCGGAGTGAAGGTGTAGACCTCGTCGGGATAGAGGTCCACCTTGAGCGACGCGAGGAATTGACGGGGATCGGAGACCTCGCTCTGCCAATCCACGAGCTGCCGCAGCCACTGGAAGCGCGCGTCGTCGGCATGCGGCCCGAGCCGCCCCTCCTTGTACTTCCAGTGTGCCGCGATCCCGCGCTCGGAGATCAGGTCCATCTCCCTCGTCCGGATCTGGATCTCGAACGGCTGGGCCGCTTCCCCCATGACGGTCGTGTGGAGAGACTGGTAGAAGTTCGGCTTCGGCATCGCGATGTAGTCCTTGATGCGTCCCGGGACCGGCCTCCACAGCTGATGCACCAGGCCGAGTGCCGCGTAGCAGTCGCGGGTCTCGGGCGTCACGATCCGGAAGGCGAGGACGTCGTAGAGCTCGGCGGCGTCCACCTCGCGGCGGCGCATTTTTTCCGCGATGGAGTAGTAGCGCTTGACCCGGCCGGTGACCTCGCCGGCGATCCCGGCCTCGGCGAGCTTGGCGGCGAGCCGCGCCCGGATCTTCTCGATCATCGTCTGCGAGCCCTTCATGCGGCGCTCCACGTCCAGAGCCACGCGGGCGTACTCCTCCGGCTCGAGGTGCATGAAGGCCAGGTCCTCGAGCTCTCCCTTCACGAGTCCCATGCCGAGCCGGTTCGCGATCGGTGCGTAGATGTCGAGCGTCTCCCGCGCGATCTCCCGGCGCTTCTCCTCGGGCAGGTGTTGCAGCGTGCGCATGTTGTGGAGCCGGTCGGCGAGCTTGACGAGCACGACCCGGAGGTCCGACACCATCGCGAGGATCATCTTGCGGAAGGTCTCGGCCTGCTCCTGCTCCCGGGACACGTACGAGAACTTTCCGATCTTGGTGAGCCCGTCGACGAGCTCCGCGACTTCCGGGCCGAACTGCTTCGCGATCGACTGCTTCGACGTCAGCGTGTCCTCGAGGACGTCGTGCAGCAGACCGACGACGATCGAGACGTCGTCCGCCTTCATCTCCGCCAGGATCGCCGCGACGTGCAGCGGATGAACCAGGTACGGCTCGCCGGAGCGCCGGACCTGCCCTTTGTGCTCGAGCGCGGAAAAGACGTACGCGCGGCGCAGCAGGTCCAGGTTCGACTGCGGGTTGTAGGCCTCGACGCGGTCGAGGATGTCCTCGAAGCGGATCACGACCGACTTAGATTAACGCCGAAGCGCGGGTCGGGCCTCTAGCGTCTCCCCGACTTCTTCTTCCTGGCGGCGGCGGGCGGAGGAGGCGGCGCCGGCCTGATGGCCGGAACGACCTGCAGCTTTCGGCGGGTGCGCAGGTCCTTCCAGATGACGACGATCGCAGCCGCAACGTAGATCGAGGAATAGGTCCCGACGATGATGCCGATGATCAGGGCGAGGGCGAACGTGTTGAGCACCTCGCCGCCCAGGAAGAAGAGGGCGACGCAAACGAGCATTGTCGCCCCGGATGTGAGCACGGTCCGGGAGAGCGTCTGATTGATCGACCGGTTGATGACGGACTCGAGCGCCTCTTTCTTCGGAGTGCGCTGGTTCTCCCGCACGCGGTCGTACACGACGACGGTGTCGTTGACGGAGTAACCGACGAGGGTCAGGAGCGCCGCGACCACGACGAGATTGAATTCGCGCCCCATGAGCGCGAGTAGACCCACCGTGATGAGCGTGTCGTGGATGAGCGCGACCACCGCGCCGACTCCGAAGGGGAACGACCGGAAGCGGATCGCGATGTAGGCAAGCATTCCGCCGATCGACCAGACGACTGCGAGCAGCGCCTTCTTGCGCAGGTCCGCGCCCACCTGCGGACCGACGTTCTCGGCGGAAAGCAGCACGAACGGACCGGCGAAGCAGTTCGCCTTCAGCCACGACTTGACGGTCGCGGAGACGTCCGGCAGCCGGTCGAAATCCGCCGTGGAACGGAAGATCCCGGCCGCGGAGCGGTAAGCGATGATCCGCTCCGCGATCTTTCCGTAGTAGTCCGCGGGAACGACGTCCGGCCGTCCGGAGACGTGATCCGGGTCCGCCGCCGTCAGGCGGCCGCCGAGCGAATCTCTCCCTTCGCGGTTCAGGTCGAGCTTCGAGGGGGCGGCGCCGGGCGGGGCGAGACCCGACCGCAGCGCGTCCTGCACGTCGTGGGAAACGTCCCGTCCTTCCCGCTTCTGCTGCTGGACGCGGATCAGAACCTCGTTTTTCGACGGATCTTCGTAGCGCTGGATGCCGGTGTCGCCGAGGTTCGCGGCGTCGAGAACCTTCCGCAGGTGGTCGAGATCGGGGCGCTGCGTGAACCGCACCGCGATCTGCGTTCCGCCGGCGAAGTCGATGCCGAACTTCAGCCCTTTCTGCACGAAGATCGCGAAGAGCCCGAGCGCGATCATGAGCCAGGACGCGCCGATCGCGATCCACTTGTACCGGAGGAAATCGATGTTGGTCTGTCGAAAGAGTTCCATGCCGGTTTCCTCAGATCGAAAGGGCGTCGATGTGCTGGCGCCGGCCGTACGTCAGCTCGAAGATCGTGTGCGAGACGAAGACGGCCGTGAAGATCGAGATCAGGAGGCCGAGGATCAGGGTCACCGCGAATCCCTTCACCGGGCCGGTGCCGAACTGAAACAGAAAGATCGCCGAGATGATGACGGTCAAGTGCGTGTCGATGATCGTGGCGAACGCTTTCGAGAAGCCGTTCTCGATCGCGGTCTTCGGTGCGCGACCTCCCCGGAGCTCTTCGCGGATGCGCTCGAAGATGAGCACATTCGAATCGACCGCCATGCCGATGGTCAGGATGAAGCCCGCGATTCCGGGCAGAGTGAGGGTCGCGTTGAAGAGCGCCATCGCTCCCAGGAGCATGACGGCGTTCAGGATGAGCGCGAGAACCGCGTTCAGACCGGAGAGCCGGTAGTAGACCGTCATGGCCACGAAAACGAACAGCGCGCCGGCGACCGAGGCCGAGACTCCCTTGCGGATCGAATCGAGGCCGAGCGACGGTCCGACGGTGCGCTCCTCGAGGTAAGTCAGGCCGGCGGGCAGCGCGCCCGCGCGCAGGACCAGAGCCAGATCGTTCGCCTCCTCCGGAGTGAAACTGCCGCTGATCTCGCCCTGGTCGTGGATACGTTCGTTGATCGTCGGAGCGGACTTCACGCGGTGGTCGAGAATGATCGCCAGCTGCTTGCCGACGTTTTCGCCGGTCGCCTTGGCGAACTTCTCCGCGCCGGCGGCATTCAGGAAGAACGACACCGCGTTTCCGCCGAGCTGCCGTTGCGTGGGCCGCGCGTTTTTCAGGTCCCGACCGGTGATCACCGCCGACTTCTGCACCAGGTACCAGGTCTGTTCCCGCTGCCCGGCCGTGGCGGCCGTCTCGACGAGCTCGAGGTTCGGAGGGAGCTGGCCGCCGTGGGTCGAAAGAAGGGCGTTGCGGTCGGCCGAAGGGCCCGAGTCGACCAGCTTCAGCTCCAGGAAAGCGGTGCTCTTGATCAGGTCCTTGACCCGCTTCGGGTCGTCGATACCGGGAAGCTGGACGAGGATTCGATCCGACCCCTGCCTCGCGATGAGAGGCTCGGCGACCCCGAACTCGTCGATGCGGTTGCGGATCGTCTCGACGGCCTGGGAGACCGAGTTGTCCTCCATCTGCCGGCGAGCCAGGTCCTTCAAAGTGAAGATCCACTTGCCGCCGGCGGTCGAGACCGTCCAGTCCGGCAGGAACCGTTTCACCGTCTCCTCGAGCTTCTTCTCGTCGGTCGTCGGCGTCACGGCGACCGAGAACGCCCGTTCGTTCGGGAACTCCACCGCTCCGAGGGTCAGCCCCTGCTCCCGGGCCTGGGTCTGGAGCTGCTCGGCGGCGTCGTCCCGTTCGGCCTTCACGGCGTCGGCCGTGTTGACCTGGAGAACCAGGTGGATACCGCCGCGCAGGTCCAGACCGAGCTTGACGCCTTTCCTGAGCGCTTCGGACAGCGACGGCTTGCCCGGGCCGATCCACTCCCGGCGGGCGTTGGCGTATCCCATGGCGATGTAGCCCGTGATCATTCCGGCGACGACGAGGACGATCAGCACCACCCGCCAGCGAACTCTCTTGGACAAGGCTTCCTCCTGCTCCTCGAAAAAGAACCGTGGAGTGTATACGAGAAAGGGCCCGGAGAGGCTAGGAAGTCGGGGTGACCACCGCCTCCGACTCGCCCGCCAGTCCCACGATCGACGTGCGCAGGACCTTGATCTTCACGTTGTCGGCGACCTGGAGGATGACCACCCCGCGCGTCTCGTCGAACGCCGCGATCCTTCCGAAGAGACCTCCGCCGGTGACGACTTCGTCCCCTTTCTTCAGCTGCCCGAGCAGCTCCTGCTGTCTCTTCTGTTTCTTGCGCATCGGGGCGATCAACAGGAAATAGAAGATGACGAAGATGAAGAGCATCGGCAGGAACTGGATGAGTCCCCCGCCGGGCTGTCGCGGCGCGGTCTGCAGAAGATCGATCATCGATAAGATCATTGCGGCCGGATCATATCCGCGTCGAGAATGGGACCGAAGACGTCAGCCGTAAGACCTCCGCGACCTGCCTCGTCTCACTCACGGCTTGGAGAAGGGCATCGGCTCCTTTCCCGGCGGCGCGTTCGCCCGGGCCGCATCCGCGCGCTCCCAGAACCCGAGTAAGTTCTCTCCGAGGACGCCGCGCACCTCTTCCTCGGAGTGCCCGCGACGAAGGAGCTCTTCGGTCAAGGCCGGTAGCTTCGATACGTCTTCGAGACCGTCCGGCGGATCCTCGATCCCGTCGTAGTCCGTTCCGAGGCCGACCGCCCGGGCCCCTGCGATCTTCATCACGTGCTCGATGTGGTCGACGACCGCGGTCCAGCTCGCCCGCGGCCTCCGCAAGTTCTCGAGCAGCGCCGTAGTCTCCTGGTCCCGCTTCTTCGGGTCGTCCTTGTAGCGCTCCGCGATCTCCGCGGCCTTCGGCGCGAGCGCTCTCTTGCGCGCCACGAAGTCGTCGACGACCTTCTGATCGACGAACGTCGAGCTCACGTTGACCATGACGACTCCTCCCTTCGCGCCGATCGCGCGGATCGCGTCGTCGGTCAGGTTGCGCGGCATGTTCGCGATCGCCCGGCAGGAGGAGTGGGAGGCGAATACCGGCGCCGCCGATACGGCCAGGACGTCCGCCAGGGTCTTGTCGGAGACGTGGGAGAGGTCCACCAGCATGCCGAGTCGGTTCATCTCGAGCACGACCTCGCGGCCGAAATCGGTCAGGCCGTTGTGCACCGCTGTCTTCGCGGGGTCGTAGCTGAACGAGAAGAAGGAGCCGGCGGAGTCCGCCCAGTTGTTCGTGTTCGTGTGCGTCAGGGTCATGTAGCGGACGCCGAGACGGTGAAAGGCGGAAAGAGCGGCGAGCGAGTCTTCGATCGCGTGACCGCCCTCGATGCCGATCAGGACCGCGATCTTGCCCTCCTTCTTGGCTACGCGGACTCCGCGGACCGAGTCCGCGAACACGAGGTCCCGCGGGTGCGACTCCACGAGACGCCGGATCAGATCGATGAGCTCGAGCGCTTTCTTCGCCGACTTGCCGGACGCAGCGTAAGAAGAGGAGACGTAAGCCGCGAGGAACGGAGCCGTCACCCCGCCCTCTCTCCAGCGGGGAATGTCGACGTGCCCCGTCTTCTGGCGGACCCCGATGTCCACCCACTCCTTCTCCAGCTGCTCCGGCACGTCTTCGTGGGTGTCCACGACGATCGCGCTCTTGTGGATGCGCATCGCGCGGGAGTGGAG
Organism: Acidobacteriota bacterium; assembly: GCA_003222385.1. GTDB lineage: Bacteria > Acidobacteriota > Thermoanaerobaculia > UBA5066 > Gp7-AA6 > Gp7-AA6. The sequence continues at coordinate 37,133 of QHVV01000113.1, read as the reverse complement.
GTCTTCGCCCTTCGTCGCCGGCGCGGTTGCGCCGACCGCCGCCAGGAGCAGCATCGGAAGGAGCGCTCGCACGGCGTCGGAGGCTACCACCCGGCTACTCGATCTTTCCCTCCGGCGGCGCGCGGAGCGTGGCGAGCTCGCCTTCGGAAATCGCGTTTCGAATCCGCTTCATCCACTCCAGGTAGAAGAAGACGTTGTGGATCGACAGCAGCATCGGAGCGGAAAAGTCGCCGAGCACGAAGAGATGTCGGAGATATGCCCGCGTGTGCCGCCGGCAGACGGGACAGGCGCACTCCGAATCGAGCGGCGCGAGGTCTTCCTTGAACCGCTCGTGCTTGATCGTGACCTCGCCGGCGCGCGTATAAGCGTGGCCCATTCTTCCGTGCCGGGTCGGTAGAACGCAGTCGAAGAGGTCGACGCCGGCGCGAACCGACGCCACGAGGTCCGCCGGAGTTCCCACTCCCATCAGGTACCGCGGTTTCTCTTCCGGGAGGAGCGCCGCCGAAAACCGGGTGATCTGCCGGATCGCCTCCTTCGGCTCCCCCACCGCCACCCCGCCGATCGCATAACCGTCGAAGTCGAGGTCGACTAAGGGACCGGCGGAGCTTGCGCGCAGGTCTTCGTGCGTTCCTCCCTGCACGATCCCGAAGAGCAGTCCCGTTCCGCTCCATGTTTGGCGCGACCGCTCCGCCCAGCGGAGCGAGAGCCGGCAAGCTTCCTCGACCTGCCGGCGCTCCGCGGGAAACGGAGGGCAGACGTCGAGCGTCATCGCGATGTCGACTCCGAATTCGGACTGGAGCTCGACCGCGAGCTCGGGCGTCAGGAAATGCCGCGTTCCATCCTCCGGCGTCCGGAACTCGACCCCTTCCTCGGTCAGGCGGCGCCGCGAAGAAAGGCTCATGACCTGAAAGCCGCCGGAGTCGGTCAGGATGGCGCGATTCCATCCGAGGAACGCGTGCAGACCTCCGGCGCGCCGGATGATCTCGCGACCCGGGCGCGCCATCAGGTGATACGTGTTCGCGAGGATCGCGCGGCAGTCCCACTCTTCGAGCCGGTCGAACTCGATCCCTTTGACGGCGCCCCGGGTGCCCACGGGAAGGAAGCACGGTGTCTCGATCGCGCCGTGCGCCGTCGGGACGATCCCCGTCCGTCCGGCGGAATCCGGATCGCGCGCGAGAATCCGGAAGAGTGAGTCAGACATCGCGGCAGAAGGTTGCCGAAGGGATCGTTCGCCGCAAGAGCGCGCGATGTTAGCAGAGACGCAACGTCTGGTCTTGCCGTACTTTGCGCCGGTTGCCCTTTCGAAAGGCGCGTGCTAGGTTTGGCCGCCGTCAGCGGAGAGCGATGCCGGATCTCGGGAAAAAATTCGAGTGTTACAACTGCGGGACGAAGTTCTACAACCTCGGTCGTCCCGAAGCGATTTGCCCCAAGTGCGGAGCGAATCAGAAGAACGCGAAGTCCGAGGATGCGCCAGTCGTCGCCCCGCGGCCTCCGCGGCGCGTGGCGGTCATCATGGAGCCGCCCCCCGAAGGCAACCCGGACGAGTTCGGTGAAGAGCCGGCGCCGGTCGAAGAGGAAGAGCGCGGAGAAGACGAGGAGGCCGACGAGGACGAGATCGTCGAAGCCGACCGGGAGGAAGAGGAAGAGTTCTAAAGGCGGCGGACGACGACGCGCCCGCGTCGCGTACCTCGGCCTCGGATCCAACCTCGGCGACCGCCGCGCCCATCTGGAGGCCGCGCTGCGCGAGATCGCCGGGTTCGCTCCTTTGCGGAAGGTTTCCTCTTTCTATCAGACGGAGCCGGTCGGATTCCGCGACCAGCCCGACTTCTGGAACGTCGTCGTCGAGATCTCGTGGAGCGGCACGCCGCGCGGGCTCCTCGAGAAGACGCGCCGGGTCGAACGCCGGGTCGGACGGACGTCCACGTTCGCGAACGGCCCCCGCGAGATCGACGTCGACATTCTCGATTTCGCCGGCCGTCTGCGCGAAACGGGCGATCCGATCCTTCCCCACCCGCGGCTGTCCGGGCGCCGTTTCGCCCTCGCCCCGCTGGCGGAGATCAACCCGTCGTGGAGCGATCCCCGCTCGGGTCGCGGGGTCGCCGATCTGCTCCGGGCGCTGCCGAAGGCGCCACGGGTTCGACGAATCGCTCCGTGCCGCTCAGGGGCGCGCTCTCCACGCCGCTAGGTTCCGCTTCGCTTCGTCCTGGATCGAGAGGTCCTCGACCAGGCGGCCGGGAGACGGCGCGTCCGAGACGATCTCCTTTTCGATCTGGACCGCTTCGGCCTTTTCTGCCGCGCTCTCTTCGGCTAAGGCCTCGGCGAGAAAGTGTCGGTTGACGAAGTTGCGCGGCGCGGTCCGGACCGCGAGGCGCAGATTCCGGATCGCTTCCGACCGGGACACCCAGCCCGTCAGATACGGGATCCGCGGCGCCCGATCGTGCAGACGTCCCAGGATCCGGTATCCCCCGCCTTCTTCGAAGTCCGGATCGAGCGCGATCACCGTCGCCGCATCGTCCCGGACCTTCGTCGCCGCCCCGGTCCTCGCGGCCGCAACCCTTCCTGCGACGAGCGCCCACTCGCCCCACGCGACCGCCGTCCAGAAGTACGCGGGCGCGGCATCCTTCTCCCGGGAGAGCGCCTCGGCTACCTTCGCGGGCGAAGCGTCGGCAGAGAGCCTCTCGCCGGACACGCGGCGACGAACGATCGCGATCGCCTCGTCGCCGACCCGGCGCGCCTTCTCGTAGAGCGCGAGCTGCCGGTCGCGATCGAGCCCGGTGAACTTCGCCTTGAAGAACAGGGCGCGCGCGAGCTTCCACCGGGGCTCGGCTTCTCCCGGCGCCTCGGCCGCCCTTTCGTAGCCGGTGATCGCTTCGGAGATCCGCTGCGCGCTCGCCCGAGTGCCGACCCGGCCCTGATCCCGGTGCGACCAGGCGGCGTCCCCCGCGGCGAGAACGGGATTGGGTCCGATCAACAGCGTGTCGCGCCGGTAGTCCGGCGTCGGGACGAACTGCGCGGAAGCGGCCAGGGCCGCGGCCGAGAGCAGAAGCCCGGCGAGAAGCCTTCTCATGCCGCGCGAACTATGCGCCGCGGCGCTCCCTGTCGGATCCGCCGTTCCGGTGTTTCGCGATGACGCCGCCGCCCAGGACGATATCGCCCCGATAGAAGACGCAGGACTGGCCGGGAGCAACTGCCCGCACGGGCCGATCGAAGACGACCCGCGCGTCGCCGTCTCCGGACGGGTGGACCGTCGCGGGCACCTCGGGCGCGCGGTGGCGCACGCGGATTTCCGCCCGGAACGGAGCGGCCGGCATCTCGCCCGAAGGAAACCGGAGCGAGGAGACGTCGGCTTCGGAGGTTTCGAGCTCCTTTCCTCCGCCGACGACCACGCGGTTCGCCTCCGGATCGATCGCGATGACGTACATCCGTTCGGCGGCGGCCAGGCCGAGCCCGCGCCGCTGACCGACCGTGAAGCGGAAGTGTCCGGCGTGCGCTCCGAGACGCTCGCCGGCCGCGTTCTCCACGACGCCCGGCACGGTCGGCAGCGGCAGGCCGAATGCCGGCGCGGCGTTTTCCACGAACTCGCCGGCGCGCGTTCCGGCCGGCACGAAGCAGATCTCCTGGCTCTCCTTCTTGTCCGCGGTCGGCAGACGCGCGCGGCGGGCGTGCGCGCGGACCTCCTCCTTGGTGAGCTCTCCGACCGGGAACCGCGCTGCCCGGAGCTGCTCCGGCGTCAGGTCGTACAGGAAGTAGGACTGGTCTTTCGAGGCGTCGGCACCTTTCTTCAGAACCGGCCGGCGGGTCGCGCCGTCGATGCCGACCCGCGCGTAGTGGCCGGTCGCGACGCCTTCGCAGCCCATCGCGCGGGCCCGGTCCCACAGGGTCGCGAACTTCACCTTCGCGTTGCACGCCGAGCACGGGATCGGCGTCTCGCCGTCCAGGTACGACGCGACGAAAGGACGCACGACCTCCTCGCGGAACTCCTCCTCGAGGTTGACGACGTAGTGCGGGATCTCGAGCCTCCAGGCGACCCGGCGCGCGTCGGAGAGATCGTCGAGAGTGCAGCAGCGGCCGGTGCGGCCGGTGTCGGCGGCATGGTCCCAGAGCTGCATCGAAAGGCCGACGACGTCGTGCCCCTCTTCCTTCAGCAGGAGAGCGGCGACGGAGGAATCCACCCCGCCGGACATCGCGACCGCCAGGCGCATCGCGCGATTCTACGCGAGCCGCGTCGAGCTAACCCGCATCCGTCACGACCAACATGAGCGTCGAGCCGCCGACGGTGAACTCTCCGCGGTCGTCGATCAGGACTTCCCGAACCCGGCGGCCCCCGACGAACGTGCCGCTCGAAGAGCGGAGGTCGAGCAGCCAGGTTCCTTCTTCCGCGATCTCGAGCGCCGCGTGCTCGCGCGAGACCAGTCCGTCCTCCAGAAGGACGTCGGCGCCTTCGCCGCCGATCACGACGCGCCGTTTCGTAATCGGAAAGATCTTTCCGGCCTGCGGCCCCGAAATGACCACGAGCGACGCTTTCACGCCTTCCGGCAGCCGCGAGTCCGTCCCCGGGCGCCGTCCGAAAACGTGATCGGCGCGGTCGAAATCCCCGTCCGCGTCGGGCCCTTCCACGTCGGGCATTGCGGTGTCCGCGAGCGGCGACAGGGTCTGCCAGGCGTGCGTGTTGTAAACCTCGAAGACCGCCTGACACTTCGCGCACCGAAGCTTCTTCGACGGGTTGCCTTCGAACTTCGCCTCGTCGTAGCGATGCCGGGCGAAGCAGTGGTCGCATTCGACGACGATCAACGGGTCTCCTCCGGCCGGCTCAGCCCGGAACCGAAATCGGGATGGGAACCCTGTCGCGCGCGCCGCGGACGTCCGCGACCGCCCGCGGCAGCAGATCGAGGACCCGATCGATCTCCTCCGCGCTCGTGAAACGCGACAGCGAAAAACGCACCGCTCCTTTTGCCTGCTCGTTGGAGAATCCGAGCGCGAGGATCGCCGGGGAGGGCGTCAGGGTCCCGCTGGAGCACGCGCTGCCGACCGACACCGCGACCCCGTCGAGGTCGAGCCGGAAGAGCAGCGTCTCGCCCGAGACTCCTTCGAAGACGACGGTCGACGTGTTCGGCAGTCGAGGTCCCGCGCCGCCGACCACGTCCGTCCGCGGAATCCGTTCGAGGATCCCCCGCTCGAGACGGTCGCGCAGCCGCTCGATGGCCTGGCCCTCGTCCGCGGGCCGCCCCCGGGCGATCCGGGCAGCCACGCCGAACCCCACGATCCCGACGGTGTTCTCGGTGCCGCCGCGGAGCTTCTTCTCCTGTCCCCCGCCCGGCGTGTGCGCCTGGAGCGGAAGGCCCCGGCGGACGTAGAGCGCCCCGACCCCCTTCGGGCCGTGGAGCTTGTGGGCCGAGACGGTCAGGAGATCGACGCCCCACTCGCGGACGCCCACCCCGATCTTCCCGGCCGCCTGCACCGCGTCCGTGTGGAAGAGGACTCCCCGCGCGGTGAGACCTCTCGCGATCTCCGCGATCGGGAAAACGCCGCCGTACTCGTTGTTGGCGGCCATCACCGAGACGAGCTTCGTGCCGGGGACTGCGGCTTCCAGGATCCGGCCGGGGTCGAGGCCCGTTTCGTCCGGGGCCACGGAGACGGCCTCGAGCCCGCGCTCTTCGCAGAGCCGGGCGACCGCTTCGCGGACCGAAGGGTGCTCGACCGCGGACGTCACGACCCGGCCCGGGCCCCGCGCGACCGACCCCAGAATCGCCAGAGCGTTCGCCTCGGTCCCGCCGGACGTGAAGAAGATCTCCTCGGGCCGAGCGCCCACGAGAAGGGCGACCTCGTCGCGGGCTTCCTCGATCGCCCGCCGGGCGCGGCGTCCATCGGAATGGACCGAAGACGGATTTCCGTACAGATCGAGCGAGGCCGCCATGGCCTCGCGGACCTCCGGATCCAACGGCGTGGATGCGTTGTTGTCGAGATAGATCATGGAGAGGAGGTGTCCGCGTTTCCGATCCGATTTCATTATCGCGCACACGGTCTCGTAAAACTTCGATTAAGGAATGGCAATGCGGATGAGAGGGTTAGAATCCGACGCGGACCAATCCATGAGGCGATCCGTTTACCCGCTCCTTTTCGCGGCCCTCCTCCTACTCCCCGGAGCCGGCTCGAGCCAGACGACCACGAAGGAGCCCTCGAAGAAAGAACGCATCGCGGCGCTTCCCGAAGAAGACCGCAAGTGGCTGACCGAGTTCGTCGCGCCGATCGTCCTGCCGGAGGAGGAAAAGCTCTTCCTCGAGCTCACGGATCCTCATCAGCGGGAGATCTTCAAGGAAGAGTTCTGGAAACGCCGGGAGAAGGACGGCCTGGCTTCGCCCATGGGTCCGGGTTACCGCCAGCGCTACGAGCACTTCCGGGACCTCGCCTCGACCGCTTACGACGGCCTCTCGAGCGACGCCGGAAGAATGGTCCTGCGTCTCGGGGAACCTTCCCGCATCGAGGAGTTCCCGGAGTGCAGCGACGCGTTGCGCCATGTCGAGGAGTGGACCTACGCGACCGCGTCCGGCGGCGCAAAACAGTTCCTCTTCTACCGCCCCACGTACGGCGGAGTCCGCAAGGTCTGGAGCCCGGCGTTCGGCGACAAGGAGCTGCTCCAGCCGGCGAGCTGCCTGACGACGCTCCAGGAGCTTTGCATGCCGGCGTCCGCGCCGGTGAGCGGCATTTCCTCGATGGATCCGGCGTGCACGCAGGCCGGCGCGACGGCAAAGCGCTGCGGCGAGACGGGATGCCGCGTCGCTCGGATCGCCGAGGAGATCCGCAGCCGACAGAGCGGCACGGCCGCCGAGCTGGCTTCGCTCTCCCAGCCGCCGCGCGTCTCGACCGAGGACCTGGGCGAGCTTCGCAAGAGGTTTGCCGGCCTCCCGTCCGACACCGCCGCGAAACCGGTCGCGGTCTCCTCGACGGCCGTCGTTCCGGCGGCCGCGGCTCAAACGCCGCCAGCTCCTCCCGCCAAAGAGCCTTCGAAGAAAGAACGTCTCGCGGCGCTTTCCGACGATGACCGCAAGTGGCTGACGGAGTTCGTCGCCCCGATCATCCAGCCGGAGGAGGAGACGCTCTATCTGAAGCTGACCGAGCCGCACCAGCGCGAGACGTTCAAGGAAACGTTCTGGGCGCGCCGCGAGAAAGAGGGGTTGCTCTTCCCGCTGGGTCCCGGTTACCGGCAGCGGTACGAGGAGCTGCGGCGCCTGGCCGACGAGAAATACGACGGCTGGAGGCAGGACGCGGGCCGCATGGTCCTGCGCTGGGGCGAGCCGGCCTCGGTCGAGCAGGCGAAGAGCTGCCCGCCGACGAATTTCCGCGACCTCGAAGTCTGGACTTACAACAACCGGACCCAGAACGCGGTCGTCCGCAGCGTCGAGCGCTTCTTCTTCTACCGCCCCACGATGGGCTCTCCGCGAAAGCTGTGGACGGTCGGAACCCGCGACAGCGACGTCTTCGAGCCGGGCTCCTGCCGGAAATCGTTCAAGGACCTGTATCTCGACTGCACCCCGGCGGCGTCGCTCGTCGACCCCTGCATGGCCGGGTGCCAGCAGCTCTGCGACGTCTACAAGGTGTGGCAGGAGAACGTGGCGCGGCAGGGAAGCGAGTCCGGAGGGATGATCGAAGCGTCCCGGCTCCTCGCGCCGCCGAAGGTCGCGACCGAGGACATGAACGAGATGACGGGCAAGTTCGCGAGCCTGCCCAACCCGAAGGCGAAGACGATCGGCGTCGAAGGACCCGGCTCGACCGCGAAGCCGGAGACCGCGACCGCGGCGAAAGCGCCCGTCGCCGCGTCGACCCCCGCGCCGACCCACCGCAAGCTCTCCCGGAAAGAGGTCAAAGAGCTTTCGGCGCAGCTCAAGCCGAAGTATCGCGAGTTCTTAGAGCTCGTCGATCTGATCATCACCGACCAGGAAAAGGAGGTCTTCCTCCAGATCGCCGACGATTACCAGAAGGACCGCTTCATCGAGACCTTCTGGCGCCGCCGCTCGATCGACACTCAGGGCCTCCGCAACGACTACCAGGCCGTTCACACCCATCGCGTCGAGATGGCGAAGGAGCAGTTCAAGAACCTGAACAGCGACCGCGCCAAGACGCTCATCATCAACGGGCCTCCGGACGCGGTCATCGCCATCGACTGTCCCGAGGTCTACGTCCCGATCCAGATCTGGTACTACGACCGGCTCGAGGTCCTGAAGAGCAAGGTCTACCTGATCTTCTACCAGCCCTACGGCGTCGGCGACTACAAGCTCTGGCTGCCTCTGGACGGCGAGGGCGTTCTCCAGGTGGGTGGCGGGTTCGGCAGCTCGTCGGGAATGCGTTCGCCGACCAACCGCCGGGTGGACTACGACCGCTGCCTCGAGACCCGGACGCTGCGCCAGGCGATCGCGTACTCGACAGCCGTCCTCGGATCGGGGGCGTCGTCGCTGGCCGGATCGGGAAAGCTCTTCCAGCCGCCGACGATCGAGACCGAAGGGGTCGACCAGATCCTGACGATGACGACGGAGCTCGCGACCGGATCGGTTCCCCTCGGAATCGCGAAGCTGGTCCGGTTCCCGGAAATGCGCGCCAACAAGATCGGCGTCGACCTGTCGCTGCTCGTCGCGAAGAGCGACCTGAAGGCGCGCGACCTCGGGGAGGAGAAGTTCTACAACGTCGACGTCATCGGCGAGGTCGTCAAGGGCGAGCGGCTGATCGACAACTTCAAGTACCGCTTCGACATCCCGACCCAGGAGATCGGAGGGGAAAAGATCCCGCTGACCGTTCGGCGTTACCTCTACCCCGGCGACTACAACCTGGTGCTGAAGATTTCCGACGGAAACCAGAGCGCCGAAGGGCGGATCACCGACAAGTTGACGGTGCCGGAGCAGCCGGACGCTCCGCCGCCGGAAGTCGCGGCGGCCCGCACCGAAGGGCGCGCAACGGTCGAAAAGGCGCGGGACCTCGGATTGCTGCCGTCCGCGATCTCTCTTCTCCCGGTCGCCAAGGAGATCGCGACCGGATTGCAGCGCTTCGAAACGAAGGCCGCCGAGGGCGTCAAGGCGGTCGAGTTCTACTTGAACGGCTCGAAGGTTATGACCAAGACCCGCCCGCCGTTCGACGCGGACCTGAACCTCGGCCCTCTCCCCCGCCGGCACACGGTCCGGGTGGTCGCGTACGGATCGGCCGGGCGCGCGATCGGCGAAGACGAATACATCGTCAACGAAGGGCGCGAGATCTTCCGCGTGCGGGTGATGTCTCCCGAAAAGGGATCGAAGGTCTCGGGTCCGACGAAAGTGGTGGCGGCGGTCGCCGTTCCGGAGGGAAAGACGCTCCAGAAGCTCGAGATCTACTCGAACGAGCGCCGCGTCGCGACCCTTTACCAGCCCCCCTTCGAGCAGACCGTCAACATCCAGCAGGGCAAGTCGCTCGGCTACATCCGGATCGTCGGAACGCTCGAAGACGGGACCGTCGCGGAGGACCTGCGCTACGTGAACGCGCCGGCCTACATTTCCGAGGTGAGCGTCGACGCGGTGGAGCTCTACACGACCGTCACCGACAAGGGCCGTCCGGTGTCGGGCCTGCAGCAATCCAACTTCAAAGTCCTCGAGGACGGAGTCATCCAGAAGGTCGAATCGTTCGAGTACGTGAAGAACCTGCCGCTGACGCTGGGTGTGATGGTGGACACGTCGGCGTCCATGCTGGAGTCGCTGCCGGAGGCCCAGCAGGCCGCGCTCACCTTCCTCGACTACTCGATCGGGCCGAAGGATCGCGCCTTCACGGTTTCCTTCGACAACGAGCCATACCTGCTGACGAAGCTGACGAACCGGAAAGATCGGCTCTTCCGATCTCTCGCGGGGCTGCGCGCGGAAGGATCGACCGCGCTCTACGACGCGATCATCTACGGGCTCTACCAGTTCACCGGGGTCAAAGGCAAGAAGGCGCTCGTGATCCTGACCGATGGAAAAGACACCGCGTCCAAGTTCGACTACGACACGCTCGTCGAATACGTGAAGAAGGCCGGAATCTCGATCTACGGGATCGGCCTCAAGATCTCCGGAGCGGATCTGGAGGTCAAGTACAGGCTGAACAAGCTCGCCCAGGCGACCGGAGGCCAGACCTTCTACGTCGACTCGCCGAAGAACCTGGAGTCGATCTACCGACAGATCAACGACGACCTGCGCAGCCAGTACATGCTCACCTACTACTCGACCAACACCGGCACGAAGGACAAGTGGCGCAAGGTCGAAGTGAAGGTCGAGCCGTCGAGCCTCCAGGCGAGAACGATCACGGGGTACTACCCGTAGAAGTCCGCCGCCTCCTTCTGGCCTCGTCTTCTCCGCGTCGCGCCGAGATCCTGACCGCGCTCGGCATTCCGTTCGAAGTGTCGCCCGCCGACGTCGACGAGGCCTTCGTGCCGGGCGAGTCCGGCCGGAATGCGGCCCGCCGTTTCGCGCGAGACAAGGCCGCGGCCGGCGCGACGCGGCATCCGGACGACTGGATCCTGGCCGCCGACACGCTCGTTCTGATCGACGGCGCCATCCTCGGGAAGCCCCGCGACGACGCGGACGCCGCCCGGATGCTGCGGCTGCTCTCCGGGCGGGAGCACAACGTCGTCACGGCGGTCGAGCTCCGGAAAGGCGCCGGACCCGCGGTCGGAGCGGTCGAGGAGAGCCGGGTCGCGATCGCGCCGATGGCCGAAGACGAGATCCGCTGGTACGTCGCGACCGGGGAGCCGCGGGACAAGGCGGGGGCTTACGCGGTCCAGGGCCTGGGAGCGAGATTCGTCGAATCCGTCACGGGATCGTTCACGAACGTGATGGGCCTGCCGGCTCGAACCGTTTACCGACTTCTCCGAGAAGCTCCCGATCCCGATCTCGGTCGGCTCGCTCTCGCTTCCTCTCCAGCTTCATTGCGTACATCCTCGCGTCCGCCTCGGAGAGGGTGATCGGCAGCTCGACGTCGGACCGGTGCATGGCCCAGCCCACGGAAAGCGTGGGATGCAGGTTGTCGGTCCCCGGGATGTTCGGCAGGCGGCGAACCAGCTCCTCGGCCTTGGCCGCGGCCGAAGGCTCGTCGGTCCGCGGGAGAACGATCAGAAACTCGTCGCCGCCCCAGCGGAACACGTAGTCGGTCTCGCGGACGCAGGCCGTCAGGTAATTCGCAACGAACTTCAGCACGTCGTCTCCGACGGCGTGCCCTTTCCGGTCGTTGATTTCCTTGAATCGGTCGACGTCGGCGAGCAGTACCGAAAGCGCCGAGCCGAATCGGCGCGAGGTCGCGAGCTCCCGGCGGATGACGTCGTTGAAGTAGTGCCGGTTGTAGAGGCCGGTCAGCGGATCCCGGATCCCCAATTCTTTCAATTGCTCGTCGGAGGACACGAGCTGGTGCATCTCCGCCGCGAGCTGCATCTGGCTCGCCTCGAACAGCAGAATGATGATGCCCACCGCGATCATCATCTCGAGGAACATCGCGAGAAAGCTGCCGTACTGGACGAGCGGCGGCATCCGGTCGGGCATACCGAACCGGCCGAGCGCGTAGGCCAGAAGGACGCTCGCGACGCCCCAGATCAGAAACGACCCGGAGAGCAGGAAGCGACCGCCGGGAGAACCGGGCGTGATTGCGAACGCCATCGCGGTGACGATATAGGCGATGGCCATCGCGAGAAGGATCGGGATGGCGCGCGCGGCCGCGCTTTCCTCGACGGACGACGACCACCACGAGAGCGCCACGACCGGAAGGATCCAGAGGAACTCGCGGGCACTCGACCGCACCTTGTCGTCCCGCCACCTTCGAACTCCCCGAAGGAGCAGCAGGGCGTGAGCGAGGAGGCAGAAACGGAGGAAGAAGTCGAGCTCGCGATTGCTGCCGACCGAAGGAATCAGCAGGAGGGCGATCAGGCCGGCGAGCAGAAAGGCCCACGAGGCGATCCAGTCGAGAAAGGCCCGCCGCCGGATGTTCTGATAGAGCAGAAGGAACACGACGAGCAGCAGCGCCGTCCCGGCGGCCTGGACCAGGAGCGAAAATTGATAAGCGGGCATTCGTTTTCCGGCCGAGTAGAGAGAATCTTAACCTGAAGAGCCAGCCACGCCGCCCCGAGCGGCCGCTAGGATCGCCGGAATGGACCGCCGGATCGCCCTCGTCGGGCCCACCGCGACCGTGGCGCGCTCGTTCGAAGCGGCGCTCGCGCGCCGGTTTCACTACGACCGGCTGGAGCCGGTCTCGCTCTCCCGGTTCGTGTCGGACCGCCGGGCTCCGGTCCGGATCGTCCTGTGCCCGGCCGGCCGCAGCCTCGCCGACGATCTCGCTTTTCTTCGGGCCGCGCGCCGTCGCGCTCTCTGGCCGCCTCCGGCCGCGGAAGTCTGGAGCGCGATCGCCGGCCTCCGCGGCTCGCACGATCCGGCGCCCGACGTCGCCCCGCTGCCCCCGCCGACCCGTTCGGGCCGCCGGGCCGCCTTGCTCCTGGAAGGCGACGTCACGCCGGATCGCGCGCGGCGAGCCGCGGCGGCGCCGGCCCCCCGGCTCTGGATCGCGGAGCGCGTCCAGCGGGTGCGCCTCGGAGAGGCCCTCCTGGAGGAGCTTCGACGGACCGGCATCCGATGGTCGGTTCTGGAACCGGTCGAAGTGGTGGCGGTCGTCGTCTCGCCGGAGCTGACGCGCGCGAGTTCGCGATGGTCGCGCTGGATTCCCCGGGCGGTTTCCATCCGGATCGCCGCGCGCCCAAAGTAGAATCCGGGCAAATTTTCGGTTCTCGACATCCGGAGGTCACGCATGTACTCACTTTCCCGAAGGGCGCTCGTCGAATTCATCGGGACGCTGGCGCTCATCTTCATCGGGGCCGGATCGATCGTCGGCATCGCGCTCGCGCACGGACTGACGATCGCCGTGATGGCTTCGGCCTTCGGTCACATTTCCGGAGGGCACTTGAACCCCGCGGTGACGTTCGGCGCGTTCTTCGCGCGGAAGATCTCTCCCGGGGACGCCGCCGTCTACTGGATCTCCCAGCTCGCCGGCGGGGTGACGGGGGCCGCGCTCCTGACGCTCGTCTTCGACCCGGCGACCCGGCAGGCCGTGAACCTGGGCACCCCGGGGCTTGGTGCGGGAATCTCCGTTCCACAAGGCCTGGTATTCGAGATCGTCGCCACGTTCTTCCTGGTGCTCGTCGTCTGCGCGACCGCCATCGACGAGCGCGGCGCGTTCACCGTGATCTCGGGCCTTCCCATCGGGTTCGTCGTCACCTTCGACATCCTCGCCGGCGGACCGGTGAGCGGCGCTTCGATGAATCCGGCGCGTTCCTTCGGGCCCGCGCTCGTCGGCGGCCACTGGGCCCATCACTGGATCTACTGGCTGGGTCCGCTCGCGGGCGGAGCGCTCGCCGGGATCCTGTACTCGTCGCTCTACCTGCGGAGAGAAAGCCCTCCCGCGTAGCGAGCCCGAAGCGGGGGCGGGATCGGACGCGGTAAAATCCGGCTTCCTTGGAGAGCACGCCCGTCGCGCCAACGCTCGCCGGGAGGGATTTTCCTCTCGGCGTGCCCGGCTTCACGTACCAGGACCTGCACCGCGAGAACCGGCTCGCGGAGCTCGACCGCGTTTTCGCAGACGAGCTCCGGCAGGACGACCCGGAACTCGCCGAGAAGCTCGCGACGTGGCGATCCGGGCCCGAGTCGCTCGACGCGATCGCTCGCTCCCGCTTGCTGGTCGAAGCAGCCCGGCCGCTCGCACGATTCATCGCCCGCCTGTTCGGGATCGAGGCGGAGTGGCGCGCGCAGGCCGCCACCGCGGCGCCCGAGGCGGTCCTTTTCCGATTCCGGCGGGATTTCCTGCTCCGGCGGGCGGCCCGGGCGACAGTCCCGCCCGAGGGGGAATTGCGGGGTCTCGAGCGGGGAGCGCGAGCGATGGAAGTCGAGCTCTTCGGAGAGCTTCCCTGGGAGAGCGACCCCGAGCTCGCGACGTCCAAGATGGGAACCGAGCTGCTCGACCTGGAGACCGAGCACATCGAAGCGGTCCGGCAGAAGAAGCGCCCCTCGGTGTCGGAGGGGGCCCGCCGCCGCGTGGCCGACCTCGCGAACCGGGCGGCTTCCGCATCTCCGGCTCTCCCCCGCCCGATGGACGCGTCGAACGAAGCCGCGCTCGAGTTTCTCGAGAAGCTGCTGGCGCTCTACGCGGCCTGGTGCAAGGCCAGGCTGCACCGGCCCGAGCTCCGCCGGGAGATCTCGCGGTGGGTCTCGTTCCGTCTTCCGGAGCCGTTCGACTTCCACCGGCTGGTGAAGACCGATCGCCCGAACCCCGCCCTGCCGGAAGAGAGGGTGGGCCCGGCCGACCGGCGCCGCCGTCGCGAAGGGTTCCGATTGACCGACCCGAGGATGTCGCGCCGCGAGGTCCTCGGGGAGACCCACTACTGCATCCTCTGTCACGAGCGCGACAAGGACTCGTGCACGAAGGGATTTTTCGACGCCAAGACCGGAACGTGGCAGAAGAACCCGCTCGGCATCGAGCTGAAGGGCTGTCCGCTCGACGAAAAGATCTCCGAGATGCACCAGCTGCGCCGGGAGGGCGACTCGATCGGAGCGCTCGCCCTCGTGGCGATCGACAACCCGATGTGTCCCGGGACGGGCCACCGCATCTGCAACGACTGCATGAAGGGGTGCATTTTCCAGAAGCAGGACCCGGTCAACATTCCGCAGATCGAGACCGGCGCCCTGACCGACGTCCTTGCGCTGCCGTGGGGCGTCGAGATCTACGGGCTCTTGACCCGCTGGAATCCGCTCGCGCCGGCTCGGCCGTATGCGCTCCCCTACAACGGAAAGAACGTGCTCGTGGTCGGCCTCGGGCCGGCCGGGTACACGCTCGCGCACTACCTCGTCAACGAAGGTTTCGGCGTAGTCGGCATCGACGGCTTGAAGATCGAGCCGCTGCCGGCGGACTGGACCGGCGCCGACGGGCAGGCGATCCGGCCGATCCGCGACTATGCCGAGATCTCTCGCGAGCTCGACGAGCGGCCGCTCGTCGGCTTCGGCGGCGTCTCCGAATACGGCATCACGGTGCGGTGGGACAAGAACTTCCTGACGCTCGTTCACCTGACGCTCGCGCGGCGGCGCCGCTTCGAGATCGTCGGGGGGGTTCGGTTCGGCGGGACGGTGACCGCCGAGCAGGCGTTCGACTTCGGCTTCGACCACGTGGCGATCGCGGCGGGCGCCGGCCGGCCGACGATCATCGCGATGAAGAACAACATCATCCGGGGGGTGCGCAAGGCGTCGGACTTCCTGATGGCGCTCCAGTTGACCGGCGCGTTCAAGGAGGAGGCGCTCGCCAACCTCCAGGCGGAGCTGCCGGCCGTGGTCATCGGAGGCGGCCTGACCGCGATCGACACGGCGACGGAGCTCCTCGCCTATTACCCGATCCAGGCCGAGAAGACGCTCGCGCGTTACGAGACCCTGATCGCCGACCAGGGCGAGCCCGCGGTGCGGGCTCTGTTCGACGAGGAGGAGCGGGACGTCCTCGACCGGCTCCTGCGCCACGGCGAGGAGGTTCGGCGAGAGCGCGAGCGGGCCCACGCCTCTGGCGAAACGGCCGACCTCGCGAGCCTGTGCCGCCAATGGGGAGGCGTTTCGATCGTCTATCGCCGGACGCTCGAGGAGTCGCCGGCCTACCGGCTGAACCACGAAGAGGTGATCAAGGCCCTGGAAGAGGGCATCTCGTTCGTCGAAGGTCTCGAGCCGGCCGAGGCCGTCCCCGATGCCTCTGGAAAGCTCGCCGCCGTCCGGTTCCGTCGATCCGGGAGCGGGGAGATCCTGGAGCTCCCGGCCCGGGCGTGCCTGGTCGCGGCGGGCACGACCCCCAACATCACCTACGCGAAGGAGTTCCCGAACGCGATCCCTCTCGATGAGAGGCGCCGCTTTTTCGAGCCGCACCGGGCGGTTCGCGGAGAGGACGGCGCCTGGAAGCTCCAGCCGGCGCCGCCGTCGGACGAATGGGCCTTCTTCACGGGCTATGCCCGCGACGGAAAGTTCATCACGTTCTTCGGCGACAACCACCCCGCCTACAACGGCAACGTCGTCAAGGCGATGGCGTCGGCGAAGGCGGGATATCGCGCAATCGTCGAAGTGCTCGATGGCCGCCCTTCGGCGTCGGCGCCGCCCGACGCGGGCGAGGCGGAATGGGAGTCTTTCCGGACGCGGGCGAGGGAGCGCTTGACCGCGCAGGTCGTCCTTGTCCGTCGGCTCACGCCGACGATCGTCGAAGTCATCGTTCGCGCGCCGGCCGCGGCGGAGAATTTCCAACCCGGGCAGTTCTTCCGGCTGCAGAACCTGGAGACGTACGCCCCGTCGATCGGCGGGTCGCCCCTCCTGATCGAGCCCCTGGCTCTGACCGGCGCCTGGGTGGACGCCGAACGGGGACTGCTCTCGTTGATCGCGCTCGAACTGGGCGCCTCGTCCCGGATCTGCTCGGTCTTAAAGCCCGGGGAGCCCGTGCTGGTCATGGGGCCGACGGGGAGCGCGACCGAGCTGCCCGAGAACGGGACGGTCGTCCTCTGCGGCGGCGGGCTCGGAAACGCCGTCCTCTTCTCGATCGGAAAGAAGGCCCGTCAGCTCGGCAACCGCGTGATCTATTTCGCGGGCTACAAGAAGGCCGAGGACTTCTACAAGAGGGAGGAGCTCGAGGCCGCCTCCGATGTCCTGGTTCTCTCGGTGGACCGCGGCGAGCCGATCCCGGCCGGCCGGCCCCAGGACCGCCTGTTCGTGGGGAACATCGTCGAGGCCATGACGGCTTGGGCGCTCGGCCGCATGGGCGAGACCCCGATCCGGCTCTCCGATGCGGACCGCCTGATCGCGATCGGCTCGGACCGGATGATGGCCGCCGTCGCCCGCGCCCGCCACGGCGTGCTGGCGCCGCACTTGAAGCCGACCCACGTCGGCATCGGGTCGATCAACTCACCGATGCAGTGCATGATGAAAGAAGTCTGCGCCCAGTGCCTCCAGCGGCACCTCGATCCGACGACCGGCGCCGAACGGGAGATCGTCTTCTCCTGCTTCAACCAGGACCAGAAGTTGGACGAGATGGACTGGGACAACCTTGCGGCGCGACTCCGCCAGAACACGGTCTCGGAGAAGCTGACGAACCTGTGGCTGGAGAGGCTTTTCCGCCTCGAGGACCCGCGGGTCGTCTGAGCGGGTCCCTTTCCGGCTAGGGCACGCCGGCCAAGAACAGCAGGTAGGGGTTGATCGCGAGACCCTCGTGGAAGTTGTCGTCGTCCTCCGGAAGCCGGGTGATCGAGAAGTGCAGATGCGGCCCCCCGATCACGTGCCCGGTCGCGCCGACGTAGGCGATCACGTCGCCCTTCTCGACTTTCTGTCCGGGGCGAAGCCCTCGGGCATATCGGGACAGGTGGCAGTAGAAGAAGAGGTATCGGCCGCTCGCGTCCTTCTGGTAGATCGTGATCCCGCCGCGCCCTTCCCGGATCAGCTTGACGATCTCCCCGTCCGTCGTCGCCAGGACCGGCGTTCCCCGCGGGGCGCCGATGTCGATGGCGAGGTGGCGGGCGTACTCCCCCCGCGACTCGAGGAAGGAATCGCGCAGCTTGTTGCGATCGACGCCTTCGACGGGGAGCAGGAAGTTCGCGGCCAGGAGCTCGGACAGGTCGACGTCGCGGGGCCGCACCCGGGCCGACGCGGACTTCGGCCGGAAGAACGAGCTCAATTTCCGGCCGATCCGGGCGATCCCCGAAGGATCCGGATGCGGCAGGATTTCCTCTTCCGGCTTCTCCGGCGCGTCGGCGCCGGCGACGTGAACGTGGGCTTCGATCACCGGGTCCTCGGCGGGACAGGGCACCTCGGGGTATTCGTAGCTCTGGGGAGCCGGGCCGGCAGAAGCGGTGGCGACGGGCGCGGTCGGAGCGTTCTCCGCTGTCAGGACCTCGACCGAATCGAGCACGATGTCGCCGCGTTCGCTCTGGTGGATGAGCTGCGGATCGGGGGTGGCCCGCCCGGGGCGGTGAGCAGGGCCTCCCGACAACCGATCCCCATCCCGGGTCCTTGCGCGCGCGCGCGCGAGGGCAGAGGAATGCGTCTTCGGCCACGAATGCAGAACCCGCCTCGAAACTCTTCCCCGGTGGAGGGAACGGGCTTCGGAAGAGGTCGGCAGGAGAACGAGGAACGAAGCGGCCGCCAGAGCCGCCGTCACGACCGGCGCCTTTCGCACGTTTGGATTATTCAGAACGGGTGAAGTTGGGGTCAAGGAAAAAAGACCCGCAGAATCAAATACTTATGGCGATACAGCATATCGCGCCGAAAAGGGACACGACCTGCTCTCCAGCGCGGACACCCGCCTCGATGACCGGTGACCGATTACCGATTTCGGCTCCGGTCAGGCGCGCTCGAGGTAGGTGTTGTCGCGCGTGTCGACCTTGATGCGCGTCCCGACCTCGATGAACTGGGGCACCATCACGGAGAGCCCTGTTTCGAGCCTCGCGGGCTTGTACGACGCCGACGCGGTCGCTCCCTTCATCCCGGGCTGGGTTTCGACGACTTTCAAAGTGACCGTGTTCGGAAGCTCAATGCCGACCGGGTTGCCGTCGAAGAGGTCGACCCGAATGGACGTGTTGGGAAGGAGGTAGGCCATCTGCTCCCCGATCACCTCGTCGGAGAGGGTGACCTGGTCGTAGCTCTCGCTGTCCATGAAGTGGTGACCGGCCGCGTCCGAGTAGAGGTACTCCATTTCCCGTTCGTCGAGCGACGCCTTCTCGACGCGGTCGGTCGATCCGAAACGGTGCTCGATCATCGCGCCGTTGCGCAGGTTCCGCATCTTGACCTGAACGAACCCGCGCAGGTTGCCGGGAGTCTTGTGGATGACTTCGTGCGCGCGGTGGAGCTCGCGGTTGTAGATGAGCAGAGTCCCGCTGCGAATTTGAGTCGCGGAAATCATCATGAGGCGCTACTCCACCGAAAAACTCGCGAAATCTAGCAGAAAAAAGCCCCGGACGGGCCGGGGCTTCGTCGGTCTCTCCCCGCTTCTTATCGGTGGACCACCCGCGGGACCCGCTTGCCCGAGCCCGGCAAGACGACGGAGATCCCTTCCTCGGGACCGAACGAGCCCAGCAGCTCTTTCCACATCGAAAGCGAGAAACCGTACGGACCGCCGCTCGGATCGACCTCCCCGGCGGTACTGATCGTCGGCACGTTCGGAGTCAACAGCGCGTGTGCGATATCCGGTCGCTCGATGCCGCTCCCCTTGGCGGCGTTCAACGCCTGGATCACTTGATCGGCGAAGATCGCGTATCCGATCTGGGACGGATGAACGCCATCGGCGGAGAACAACCCTCCGGTCAGGAAGCTCGCCGTCAGGGTAATGCCGCCGATCTCGAATCCATTTACCTTGATCTCATTGAACAGACTGTACGCGTCGATCAGGATTGCCCCGTTCGCCGCGGAAATCGATCCGATCTTCGCGTTGAGATCGATCGTCCGCTGCTGAATCAGCGCCACTTCGTCGGGATAGAGCAGGACCCCGGGATTGAGCGTAGAGGGGGGAGAAAACCCTCCGTCCGGAAGCGGCAGACCGGTTCCGCCGAGAGCCACGGGAATCCCGATCCCCTGGGCGAGCAGGGACGAGGCCGACAGAGTGACCAGAGTTCCGGCCGGGAGCGGGCAGGGCGGGGTCGAACAGGTCGAGGTCGTGCGGGGACCGAGCAAACCAACCGGTTGACCGCCGACCAGCACGGGTTGCCTGGTTGCCGGATTCACCACGACCGGCGGGATCGTGGTCTCGAAGGGGATCGCCGCGACGTCCGGGATCGTGAACGTGACGATCGTGCGGCCGCTCGCCGCCAGACCGGTCAGGACCTCGGTGTACTTGGCCTCGAACGCGGCGACCGGCGTGAGCGTCACGCCGTCGATGGCCACCGCGGAAGTGGCGGCGCCGAGAACGTCGTTGTTGCCGGCCCAGAGCCCGACGAGATCGGGGTTGAGGGAGTTGGCCTCGTCGACCGCGCTCATGCCCTCGAACGGGCCTCCCGCGAAATTTCGCAGGACGATCGCGGCAACGTTGTCCGTGCCGGAGCGACCGGGCACGGAGACCTTCAGGTCCACGAAATCCTTGATGCGCGGCGACCCGATGAACCCGAGGTTGTCGTACGGTCGAGACAGGGCCGCGTTCTGGTTAGTGCCCATCTGCGAGACCGCACCGACCGTGATCGTCTGACCGGAGATCACGGCGCCCAGGCACGGCTGTCCGGTCAGAGGGTTCGTCAGCGCCCTCTCGGAGATCAGGGGCTGCTGGAAGTCGGAGATCCCGAGCTGGTTGGCGACGAGCTTGACCCAGGAACGGTTCTGATGACGCTCAACGAGGCAGTTTCCCTCCTCCCCCGCGACCAGACTGTCGCCGACCGCTACGAATTTGTGGAACGCCGTCTGCGAAAAGAGAGGCGAAGCAGCGAGCGCGGTGAGCACCCCGGCAGAAACAGCCGCGCGAAACGTCATCCTCTTCATCATCATCTCCTTGGTTAGAACGAGACGCGAAAATCGAACGCCACGAGGTTCGCTTTTTCCGAATACTGTCCGAAGAACTGATCGTGGTTCACCTGGCCCCGTGTGTCCCGATGATCGAAGTCGATGTAGATATCGGAGAGGTTGACCCCCCATCGATCGGCGTCGTAGCCGAGGCCCAGCGTGTACGCTTTGCGATCCGCGTCCGCCAGGATCGGGCCGACGTCGGCCAGCGGCTGCGGGCTCTTGTCTTTGTAATAGCCGGCGCGGACGGCGAAGCTCCCCCACTTCTTTTCGAGCCCGGCGCGGTACGCCCAGGAGTCCTTCCAGTTCGTCGGCCGCAGGAGGTCGGGAATCGCGGTATTGGCGAAGTCGATGAAGAGCCGATTGAACGACTTCCATTCGGTCCAGTCCGCGTCGAGGGAAACCCGGAAATTCGCCGGCAGGTTGATCGCGGCGCCGAGGTTGACTGACGCCGGGAAGTCGATCGTGACGGCGACCTTCTGCTTGCCCTGCGGCAGGCTCGCCGCGACGGCCGCGTCGAACGCGGCGTTCCCGGTCAGGCGCTGCGTGAACTTGCCCTCTCCGTCGTAGTCGACCTTGATCGAGCTGCGATAGGAGGCGCCGAGCGAGAACGTCGGTACCGGCTTCCAGAGGAGCCCGGCGTTCCAGCCCCAGCCGTGATTGTCCTGGAGGTCGCTCGTGAGCTTGATGTGGGCGACGTCCACGACCGACTGCGTGAACGGATTGATCGCCGCGCGGTTGCGCTCGAGCTGGACCCGCGAGAGACGGTAGTCGGCCCCGACGCCGAGCGACAGCGACGGCGCGACCTGGAGCGAGAGGACGGGATTGACGTCCGCCGTCTGGATGACGGCGTTCTGGGCGATGAAGCGCCCCGAGAACTGCTCGGCATCCGCCCAGCGAAAGCCCAGACCGTACGGGGCGAACACGCCGACGCCGAAGTTCACGTTCGACGTCAGCGGAAGGACCGCATAGAAAGTCGGGAGGTAGAACGTGGACTTGCTCTGTTCTTCCACGCCGAACGCCGGTCCGGGAAATGGATTCGCCCCTTCGAACTCCCCCTTCACCTTGGAGAGCAGCGACCCTCCGACCATCGCGCTGAAGTGCTTCTGGAAGCCGAGGCCCGCGGGGTTGTAGAAGACCGCGGACGGATCGTCCGCGACCGCCGTGAAGGCGAGGCCCATTCCCGATGCCTTTGCTCCCTGGGCGAAGATCGAGAAGCCGGCTGGACGCGCCGGCGAAGCGGCGAGAAAGAAGAGCGCCAGGGCAAGGAAGGTCTCCGGAAATCTCACCCGACTTCGTCTGGTCACGTTTTCTCCTCCGTGGGTTCTCGTTGGATCGAGAGTCCGGCGCACGCTATTCCCGGGCCGACTTCAAGTCAATCAGCCGTATGATTCCTGCCAGGCCATGGGATGGTGGATCGCGGCCGTTGACTCTCTCCCGGCCGCGACGAGCGGCCGCTAAACATGTCCCGGGAAAGCGAGAGTCCCACGCGCGAGGGGGTGGCGGCGACCCCGACTTCCGCAACGGGTGAAGTTCCCCACCGGTCGGGATCCGTTCTCGGCGGCCGCTACCGCGTCGATCAAGTCCTCGGCTTCGGCGGCATGGGCGTCGTCTACCGGGCGCACGACTTGAAGCTCGACGCCGAGATTGCGTTGAAGCGCATTCGGCCCGATCGGTTTTCGCCGGAGCGGCGCGAGACGCTGCGACGCGAGATCATCCTCGCGCGACGGGTCACGCACGAGAACGTCTGCCGCGTGTACGACCTCGTCGAGATCGCGGGCGAGGAGTTCGTGTCGATGGAATACCTCGCGGGGCGGACGCTCAAGGACATCGAGCAGAAAGAGAAGATACTTCCGTTCGGCCGGGGCCTCGCGATCGCCAAGGGGATCTGCAACGGGCTCGCGGCGGCCCACCGGATCGGCGTCCTCCATCGTGACCTGAAACCCGAGAACGTCATGGTCGGCGAGGACGGCCAGCCACGCCTGATGGATTTCGGGATCGCCGTCGAGACCGGAGGGTTCGTCCCGCAGGGCGGGACCGTTCCGGGCACCCCCCAGTTCCTGGCCCCGGAGCTTCTCCAGGGGGAGTCGCCGACCGTTCGAACCGACGTTTACGCGATGGGGGTCCTCCTTTACGAGATGTTCACCGGCCGGGTTCCGATCGACGACGACAACACCGCGCGACTGGTCCGCCGGATCGTGCGGGAGGTCCCTCCTTCGGTGCGCTCCCTGCGCCCGGACATGCCTCCCGATCTCGCGGGCATCCTCGACCGCGCTATCGCCAAGGACCCGGAGGCGCGCTTCGCCGACGCGACCGCGCTCGCCGACGCCATCGTGGCGTTCGAAGGGCAGGTGCTGGACCGCGTGCTGGCCGAGGTTTCGGTCACCCGCGCCAAGATGGTCAAGCTGATGGTGATCCTCGAGGCGAACAAGTCGCTCGCCGCGACCCTCGACACGACCGAGACGCTCCGCATCATCCTCTCGACCGCGACGAGCGAAACCGGCGCCGAGCGCGGGACGATCTTCCTGAATGATCCGGAGACGGGCGAGCTCGTGAGCCAGATCCTGGAGGGAGGCTCGATCTCACCGATCCGGCTCGCGCCGGGCCGGGGAATCGCCGGCTCGGTCGCGGCGACCGGCGAGATCGTCAACGTCTCGGACGCCTACAACGACCGACGCTTCGATTCCGGCACGGATGCAGGCTCCGGCTTCCACACCGTCTCGATCCTGGCGGCGCCCATGCGAACTCCGGCGGGCGAGATCGTCGGCGTCGTCGAGATCCTGAACAAGCGGCACGGGGCCTTCACGAAAGAGGACGAGGAATTCTTGGCCGAGGTCGGGACCCACGCGGCCCTGGCCGTCGCCGGGTTGCGGCAGCACCAGACCGACGTCGAGAAGGCCCGGCGGGAGGGGGCCGCCCGCGCTATCCGTGGAGCGTCGACGTTCCTGGTTCCGCACGCGTGGCCCGACGTTCCCGGGTTCGAATCGGCGCCGCTGCGGTGGCGCTCGGAAGAGGTGAACCTGATCGCTTTCGCGGTCGAGGGAGGAGCGCACCGTCTCGGCTTTCTCCTCCTCGAGCCGGCCGGGAATCCCGAGGATTCACTGGGAGGGATGCTCCTCGCTCTCGAAGCCGGCCGCCGCCTTCTCCCCTCCGCCCCGGCCCCCGAGATCGTCGCCTCGGTCGCCGCCCTCGACTCCGGCTGCGCGGCGTCCGCGGCCTGCTGGAGCGGGGGAAAGCTCACTCTCGCTTCCTCAGGCGGTTCGCTCCCGGTCCTGCTCCGGGAAGGCCGTCCGGTCGCCCTTTCGCCAGAGTCGGCGGAAACCGAGACCCGCGCCGGGGACGTTCTCGTCATGGCCTCGACCGGACTCGAAGTTCTCCGCGCGGCGACCGGGTCGGCGCCTGCCCGAAACGCGTCTCTGGAGCGATTCGGCCGGCTCACCTCGAGCCAGCCCCTCTCGTCCGCGTTCGCCCGCCTCGTCGCGGACTGGAAGCGGGAAGGCGTCTCGACCGGAGACCGCGACGTGCTCCTGCTCGCGGCGCGCCGCAAGTCCTGAGTGAATCTCCGCTACGTCCTCGTGGACGTCTTCGCGGACCGGCCCCTCGCCGGCAATCCGCTGGCGGTGTTTCCGGACGCCTCCGGCGCGGACGACGAAACGCTGCAGCTGGTGGCGCGGGAGATGGACCACGCGGCGACGGCGTTCCTGCTGCCGTCTTCACTCCCCGGCGCGCAGTTCCGCCTCCGGATCTTTTCGCGGGAGAGGGAGATCCCTTTCGCCGGGCATCCCGCTCTCGGCGCGCACTACGTCCATGCGACCGAGACCCGACGCCCGCTCACCGAGCCGGTGATCCGCGTTGCCCACGAGGGGAAGGGTGGTCTCTTCGAGGTCGAGTTGCTGACCGAAGGCGGCCGGATCGTCCAGCTCCGGCTCACGCAGCGTCTGCCCGAAATCGGGCGCAAGCTCGGCCCCGAGGAAATCGGCCACGTCGCCGAAGCGCTCGGCCTCGCCGAGGCGGAGATCCAGGCGACCAACCAGCCGGTCCGCGTCGCGTCGACGGGGCTGCCGGTGCTGATCGTGCCGGTCGCGACGCTCGCGGCGCTCTCGGCGGCCCGGCCCCGGTACGGGCTCCTGCGCGACCTTCTCGAGGGGACCGACGCCACGCTCGTGTACGCATTCACGAAGGAGACCTGTGAAGCGCGGTCCGCGGCCCACGCCCGCGCGTTCGACGTCCTCGGGTCCGTCGAGGTGCCCGGCGCGGGAGCGGCCGCCGGCGCCCTCGGGGCGTACCTGGTCGCGCATTCTGCCGTCACGATCCAGCCCGTCACGGCGTTGGCGATCGAGCAGGGACGCTGCGTGAACCGCCCTTCGACGATCTACATCGAGGTCGACCTCGACGGCTCCGAGATCGTTCGGGTGGTGATGGGAGGTCGGGTCGTCCGGGTCGGAGAGGGACGGCTGGAAATCTAGCGCAGCGCCAGGTCGCCCTGGGGCGGCCGGTCGTAGATCACGCGGTCGCCTTCCCGCCGCGCGAAGCCCGGCAGGACGTGAGGCCGCGCCGCCTTCTCGGAGAGGATCTCGAACACTTCCCAGCCGCGCGCCAGGAACGCGTCGGCGAGCACCGAACGGTGGCAGCGCCACGGCACCGCTTCCGCGCACATCAGCGCCGACCGGCTGGCGAGGGCAAGCGACATCGCTCTCGCGAGCTCCCCCATGAACTCCCCTGTGTCCATGTAGTCCGCGTAACCGCGAAAGGCGTCGCTCCGCCAGCCGACGTGGGGCGAGTCGGCGCGAGGCTTCCGCCGTCCGCCGAGATCCGGCATTCCGACGTATCGGATTCGAGCCGCCGGGAGGCTGGCGGCGAGCGCCGCCGCGTCGAAGTGCGGCCACTTGCGCGAGACCGGAAACCTCCGGACGTCGAGAACGCTTTCGATTTCATGGGCTTTCAGGATCCCGATGAACTTTTCGAGCGGATGGTTGGAGTGCCCGACCGTCCAGACTCGCCCGCGCCTCACCTCTTCGGACACCTGACACCCGACCCCTGGCGCCTGCCCTCGCCTCACGTCCTAGGGCAGCACCGCCACCGCCACTGCGCCCGGCCCCCCGTGCGCTCCGAGCGCCGGTCCGCACTCGCAGATCATGACGTCGGACTCGGGATGTCGGTCGCGAATCTCGCGGGAGAGCCGTTCCGCCAGCTCGGCCGCGTCGGAGTGCGCCACCCCGAAGCGGCTCCCCTTCCCGTCGCCCGCTCGGGCGGCTTCCTCGAGAAGGCGCATCATCTTTCGGAGTGCCCCGTCGAACCCGCGCGCTCTCGCGACCGGCTCCGCCGTCCCTTTCGGGGTGATCGCGAGCACCGGCAGGATCCCGAGCAGCTTCGCGAGCATTCCCTTGCCGCGGGGCACGCGCCCTCCCCGGACGACGTGCTTCAACGTCGGCATCGCGATGAAGACCTTCACCCGGTCGGCCGCGTTCCGCGCGATCCCGACGACCTCGGCGAACGGCCGTCCCGACGCCGCGGCCTCTGCCGCCGCCCGCACCACGAGACCCAGGCCGACCGAGGCATTCCGGCTGTTGACGTGCTCGAACGCCGTGTTCTCGATCGGCCGCGCGCCCACGACCGCGGCCTGGTAGGTGCCGGAGAGCGCCTTCGACAGGTGGATCGAGACGATCGAGCCATGATGCCCCGAGACGAAACGGTAGACCTGCGTGAAGTCGGCCGGCGGCGGCTGGGAAGTCTTCGGCGCGACGTCGGTCACGGCGAAGCGCGCGTAGAACTCGGCGGGGGTGAGCGTCACCTTGTCGAGGTAGTTCTCGGACCCGAAGAGCACGCGCACCGGGACCATGCCGATGTTCAGCTCTTCGAACATCGCGGCCGGCAGATCGCACGTCGAATCGGTCACGATGCCGACGCGCTCCGCTCGGTTCCGATCGAAGCGGGTCTCGTGCTGCGACCTCATGTCCTCGATCTTCGTTTGCGCGATCTCACCGAAACGGGCGAGGGTTTCGAAGAGCTTCTCCGGCTCGTTGGTGTGCACGTGCACGCGCACCCGCGTGGCCCCTCCCGCGATGACGACCGAGTCTCCCGTCAGAGCCGCCTCCCGCCGGAGGGCGTCCCGGTCGATCGAGTCCCCTTCGAGAAGCGCCTCCGTACAGAATCTGAAGAGAATGGACTCGGGCGTCCGGTCGAACACGGCCGCGCGGACCTCTTCCGGCGGGACCGGAGGGAGCGAGCGGCGCGCCGCGTCGCGCACGTAACGCACGATGCCCTCGAGCAGGTAGACGAAACCCTGCGCCCCGGCGTCGACGACCCCCGCCTTCTGGAGCGCCTTCATCTGCTTCGGCGTGTTCTCGAGCGATCGCTTCGCTTCTTTCAGCGAGTCGGGCAGGATTTCGGCGAAGTCCGGGACGTCGCGCGCGCGCTCCGAGACGCGGCGCGCCCAGTCGCGGATGACGGTCAGGATCGTTCCCTCGACCGGCCGGGCGATGGCATGGTACGCGGACTCGGCCGCCGAGAGGGCGGCGGCGCCGAAGTCCCGCGTCGAGACGCGCGGGCGGTCCGGCAGCCCTTCGCAGAGACCGCTGAAGAACTGCGCCAGGATCGCACCGGAGTTGCCGCGGGCGCCGCCCAAGGCCTCGTCGGCCAGGGCCTGGCACATCCGCCGGACGTGCCGCTCGCGGAGGCGGGCGATCCCGGCCGCGATCTTCTGCAGGGTGGCGGCGAGATTCGAACCGGTGTCGCCGTCGGGCACCGGGAAGACGTTGATCTTGTTGAGCGGTTCTGCGCGCTCCGAGACGAAGTACGCACCCGCGATGACGGCCCGCGAGAGGCGGCGGCCGTCCAGGTACGCGATCGAGATCACGGCTTGAGCGGAGCGGGCTGGCCCTCCCGCGCCCGTTCCACGTTACGGAGCGAGCGGAACTCCTCGGCCACCGCGGGAAGTCGGTCGAGGTAGAAGAGAACGACGCCGCACCCCATGCACGCCCACGGGTAGACGCGTTCGGCGCCGAACCCCAGGAAAGAACGCTTCCACGGCTTCTTCCAGAAATAGTGGGTATAGCCGGATTGATGCGTTTGCGACCGCAGCATGTCGCCGCTGCAGAAGGGGCACCTTCGATGGAAGGCGGCGCTCATGGATGTGTCGGGGAAGGATATCGCAGGCTCAGGACGTCAGGGCCTCCACCGGAGCACCAGGTTTCTCGCCGCGCCCACTTCATCGACGCGCCGGACCGGCGTCGTGTGCGGCGCCGTTTTCACGATCTCGGGATCTTCCTCGCTCTCCCGTGCGATCTTCCGCATCGCGGCGACGAACGCGTCGAGCCCGGTCTTCGACTCGGTCTCGGTCGGCTCGATCATGAGCGCGCCGTACACGATGAGAGGAAAGGAGATCGTGGGCGGATGAAAGCCGTAGTCCATGAGACGTTTTCCGATGTCCATCGCGTGAATGCCCGAAGCGGTCTGTTTCTTGTCGGAGAAGACGACCTCGTGCATGGTCGGCGCGTCGTACTTCAGGTGATAGACGCCGGCGAGGCCGGCCCGGATGTAGTTCGCGTTCAGGACCGCCCCGCGCGCGACGTCGCCGATGCGATTCCCGTAAGAGGAGATGTAGGCGAGCGCCCTCACGAACATGCCGAAGTTGCCGAGGAAGGTCCGCAGCCGACCGATCGATTCGGGCCGGTCATGGTCGAGGGAGAACGCGCCGTCGGTCCGGCGCTCGACCGTCGGCCTCGGCAGGAACGGGACCAGGCTCTCGGCGACCGCGACCGGTCCCGCGCCCGGACCTCCTCCGCCGTGCGGCGTCGAGAACGTCTTGTGCAGGTTCATGTGCATCACGTCGATGCCCATCGCGCCCGGTTTCGCGATCCCGACGAACGAATTGAAGTTCGCCCCGTCGCAGTAGAGATACCCCCCCTTCCCGTGCACGATGCGCGCGATGTCCAGGATCTGGTTCTCGAAGATCCCGAGCGTGTTCGGGACCGTCAGCATGAGCGCCGCGACGTCTTCGGTCATCGCCTCTTCCAGGACGTGCAGATCGAGCGTGCCGCGGGCGTTCGACTTGAGCTCCCGGACCTTGTAGCCGGCGAAGTGCGCCGAAGCGGGGTTCGTCCCGTGCGCCGAGTCCGGGATGAGCACGGTCGTCCGGGGGTTTCCCGTCTTTGCGAGCGCGGCGCGGACCATCAGGATGCCGGCGAGCTCCCCCTGCGCTCCGGCCGCGGGCTGCAGCGTCACCCGCGCGAGGCCCGTCAGCTCCGACAGGATTTTCTCGAGCCGCCACGCGAGCTCGAGCGCCCCCTGCGAGACCTCTTCGGGCGCGAGAGGATGCGCGGAGGCGAATCCGGGCAGGCGGGCGACCTCTTCGTTGACGCGCGGGTTGTGCTTCATCGTGCACGATCCCAGAGGGTACAGCGCCTGGTCGATCGAGAAGTTCAAGCGGGAGAGACGCGTGAAGTGGCGCGCGACCTCGACCTCGCTGATTTCGGTCTCGCCCGCGAGGTCGGGCCGGCAGAGAACCTCCGGAATCGCGACCGTCTCGGGGACGTCCAGAGGCGGAAGCGAGTAACCGACTTTCCCCTCGCCTGAGCGCTCGAAGACGAGCGGCTCGTGGAGCGGCTCGGGATGGCGCCGGTCGCCGGGCGCGGGGCCCTTCTTCTCCTCGACCGAGACGCTCAAGGGCGATCCTGGCGGGGGACCTGGCGGTCCCCCGTCCCCCCGGCCTTCAAAGCGGCGACAAGCCGGTCCATCTCTTCCCGGGTGTTCATCTCCGTGGCGGCGACTAAGAAACGGTTCGGAGCGTCCGGGTCCCAGCGCGACAGCGGCACTCCGGCGAGGATGCCGCGCCGCGCGAGTCGGGAGAGGAGCGGCGAGGCGGGCTCGGGTCCCTCGGCGACGAACTCGTTGAACGTCGGAGCGCCGAACGGAATCCGCCAGCCCGGAATCTTCGAGATCTCGCGTTTCAGATACTCCGCCTTCGCGTGCGACTGCAAAGCGACCTCGCGCAGCCCCTTTTTCCCGAGGAGCGAGCAGTGGATGTTCGAGGCGAGCGCCATCAGCCCCTGATTCGTGCAGATGTTCGACGTCGCGCGCTCGCGCCGGATGTGCTGTTCCCGGGTCGAAAGTGTGAGGCAGAACGCGCGACGGCCGTCCGCGTCGCGCGTCTCGCCGACCAGGCGGCCCGGAATCTGGCGCTCGTGCTCGGCGCGGCAGGCGAGGAACCCCAGCACGGGGCCTCCGAAATGCATCGGGACGCCCAGCGACTGCGCCTCTCCGCAGGCGATGTCCGCTTCCCGCTCGCCCGGCGGGGCGAGGAGCGCCATCGAGACGGCCTCCGCGACCACGGCGACCGCCCGGGCTCCCTTCGCGTGCGCGGCGTCCGAACCGACCTTCCAGTCCTCGACGACCCCGAAGAAGTTCGGAGACTGGATCGCGACCGCGAACGTGTCGGCGTCGACCGCCCGGGCGAGGGCTTTCGGGTCCGTCCGACCGTCGGGGCCGATCGGCACCTCGACCGATGTGAAACCGAGGGCCGAGAAATACGTGCGCACGGTCTCGCGATACTCCGGATGGATGCCGGCCGAGAGCACGGCGCGAGTCCGGCCGCGGCAGAGCCGCGACGCCATGAGAAGCGCCTCGACGAGCGCCGACGCACCCTCGTACAGCGACGCGTTCGCCACGTCGAGGCCGGTCAGCAGGCACACGTGGGTCTGGAACTCGAAGATCGACTGGAGCGTCCCCTGCGAGACCTCCGGCTGGTACGGGGTGTAGGACGTCAACCATTCGGCGCGGTAGAGCATCTGGTCCGCGATCGCCGAGATGTAGTGGTTGTAGATCCCGGCACCCAGGAAGAAGGCGCTCTCGCGCGCGTTCGCGTTGCGCGCGGCGAGCGATCCCAGGAGCCGGCGGACCTCGATCTCGGAGAGGGGCGGCGGAAGGTCGGCCGGCTGGCGGACCTCCGCTGGAATCGAGGCGAACAGATCCTCGACGGAAGACACTCCGATCGCGCGGAGCATCTCGGAGCGGTCCGCGTCGGACGTCGGGAGGAACTTCACCGCTCCTTCTCTTCCTGCTGGACGTATTTCGCGTACTGCTCGGCTGTCATCAGCTTCCCGACTTCCTCGTCGGTCGTGAGCTTCATCTTGATCAGCCACCCGTCGCCGAACGGATCGTCGTTGACGATCCCGGGCTCCGCGACCGCGCCCTTGTTGACTTCCACGATTTCGCCGGAGACCGGCGTGTAGAGCTCCGAGACCGCTTTGACCGATTCGACGGTTCCGAACTCCTCGTCGGCGTTGAACACGTGGCCGACCTCGGGCATCTCTAAGTACACGATTTCCCCGAGCTCCTTCTGCGCGTAGTCGGTGATGCCGATCGTGCCGACGTCGCCGTCGATCCGGACCCACTCGTGGCTGGCCGTGTAGTGCAGCTCTTCCGGATTCACCGCGCCTCCTTCGGTCTCTTGTAGAACGGCATTTCGACGACGCGGGCTTTTGCGTTGCGTCCCCGGATGTCGATCTCGAAGCCGGTCCCGACGGCGGCGGCTCCGGCGGGCAGCATCGCCAGCCCGATCGGCTTGCCGAGTGTCGGAGAGTGCGTCCCCGATGTCACCGTGCCGTCTCCGTGCGGCGTATGCGCGGGATAGCCGTGCCGCGCGATCCCGCGGTCGACCATCTCGAAACCGATGAGCTTGCGCTGTACGCCCTCCGCCTTCTGGCGCTCGAGCGCGTCGCGGCCCAGAAAGTCCCCCTTCTTCATTTTGACGATCCAGCCGAGGTCCGCCTCCCACGGCGTGACGGTATCGTCGATGTCGTTTCCGTAAAGCGCCATCCGCGCTTCCAGCCGCAGCGTGTCGCGGGCGCCCAGCCCGCAGGGCGTTGCCCCGTCGCCGCGCCCCTCTTCCAGCAGTCCGCCGAAGACCCTTTCCGCGTGCTCGGGCGCGAGATACAGCTCGAAGCCGTCCTCGCCCGTGTATCCGGTGCGGGAGACCAGAGCGGGGGCGCCT
This sequence comes from Acidobacteriota bacterium, assembly GCA_003222385.1. Lineage (GTDB taxonomy): Bacteria > Acidobacteriota > Thermoanaerobaculia > UBA5066 > Gp7-AA6 > Gp7-AA6. The sequence goes on along the minus strand of QHVV01000113.1, from coordinate 5,639 downwards.
ACGACCGACGTCTCCCGGAACGCGTAGTACGGCAGGTCCGTGGGGTCGTCGGAGGAGACGCGCGAGACGAGGCCGGCCGCTCGCGGACCCTGCACCGCGAGGAGCGCGTACCGATCGCTCGCGTCATCGACCCGGACGTTTTCACCGGCGTGAGCCTTCGCCCACTCGAAGTCCTTCGGCGTGTTCGACGCGTTGACGACCAGCATGTACGAATCGGCGGCCTTGCGGTAGACGAGGAGGTCGTCGACGAAGGTGCCGCGCTCGGTCAGAAAAGCGGAGTACTGGCAGCGGCCGTCCGGAAGACGGGCGACGTCGTTCGGGGTCAGCCACTGCACCGCCGCGAGCGCGCCTTCGCCGGTGAGCTCGAGCTCTCCCATGTGGGAGACGTCGAAGATCCCCACGCGCTCCCGGACGGCGCGGTGCTCTTCGAGGATGCCGGAATACTGGACCGGCATTTCCCAGCCGCCGAAATCGATCAGTCTGGCGCCGAGCTTGCGGTGAAGCTCGTAGAGCGGCGTGCGTTTGAGCGCCGCCGCCGCGGGGACGGTCGCAGACATGCGCAGGAAACTAGCACAGCCCTAATTCCGGGGCGTCACGAGCCGCGGAGCGGATCGTGGGGCCACGCGCCGCGGGACGCTCCGTTGGATCTCCCCGCAAAATCCGGACTCGATTCCCGCCGCCCAACGGATCCCGCCGGCGACGTGGGCGAGGAAGAGCGGTTCGGCCCAGCTCTCCCGCGTGTGACCTCCGGCCGTGTAGAAGGCGCGGCCGCCGGCGAACTCCTGGCACCACGCGATCGGGTGGTCGGCGCCCATCGAGCCGCCGGAGTACGTAGTTTCGTCGACCGTGGCGAGGACGTGGACGCGCTCTCTCGGGTTCGCGCGGAAGTTGTACCACTCGTCGGTGCGCGGCCAGTTTTCCGGCACCGCGGACGTCGCGGGGTGCGCTCGGTCTTCGACGTGGACCGCCGCCGGCTGAATCTCGGGGTGACCCGCGAAGTAAGCGCCGGCGAGCTCGCCGTAGAAGGGCCATTCGTACTCGGTATCGGTGGCGGAATGAACGCCAACCCAGCCGCCTCCCGACCGGATCCACCGTTCGAAAGCGGCCTGCTCGTCGTCTCCGAGGACGTCGCCCGTCGTGAGCAGGAAGAGCACCGCGCGATACGGAGCGAGGTGGACGTCGGTGAACGCGGAGGGATCCTCGGTCGCGTCGACGGAGAAGCCGTTTTCGGTCCCGAGTCGGCGCACCGCCGCGATGGCGTCGGGAATGGACTCGTGTCGGAAGCCGGTCGTGCGGGTGAAGACGAGGACGGCGGTTTCTCCGGCCCGGACGGTCCGGGGAACGAATCGCGTCGCGGGATCCGGGGACCCGAACAACATCGCGGCGGCCGCGAAGGCGGCCACGGGGTTCATCTACTCGCCGGTTTCGGTGTCGTCGTCGTCCATCGAGCGCGGGCCCGGATGCTCCCGGGAGGCGAGGACCTGCCGCGCCTCGTCGGCGTTTTCCGGCGGGACCAGCACGCGACTCATTCCGAAGGCGCCCAGGTTCTCGGGCCACGGCGTCGTCGAAGGCCCCTCGACCTCGCACGGGATATCGCGGGACTGCAGCAGGCCGGCGATCAGGCTCGCCTCCTCGTCGTTTCCGACCGACGCCACCACGACCCACTCCGGCTCGTTTCTTTCTTTCATCGCCCCTCCGATTTCTTTTCGACTTCCAGAGGAAACTTCCCCCGCGCCTCGACGCGCCCGACGACCGCAGTCCCGTCCGCGCCGCGCTCCCGGCACGACGCGGCGTAGCTCTCGGCCTCCCCGGCCGGAAGCGCGACGAGCAGACCTCCCGAAGTCTGCGCGTCGCACAGCAGCAGGAAGTCGTCGTCCGTGACTCCGGCGCCGACGGCGCACCGCGGCCGCAGATTGCGCACGTTCGACCGGGAGCCGTCCGGCGCGATTCCGCGCGCCGCGATCCGCCGCGCTTCCGAGAGCAGAGGGATCGCATCGAGCTGGAATTTCGCGGTCGTGCCGGACGCCTCCATCATCTCGTGGGCGTGGCCGAGCAGTCCGTAGCCGGTCACGTCGGTGGCGGCGTGGATCTCGAAGCCGTCCATCGCGTCGGCGGCCGACCTCCTCGCGCCCGGCGTCCGAAAGAGCCTGGCGGTGGAAGAGCCCGGACACTCCTTCCGCGGCGATCGAGTCCGCGCGTCCGGCGGAGACCGTCACGCCGATCCCGAGCGGCTTGGTCAGGACGAGCGCGTCTCCTGGCTTCGCGCCGGAGTTGCGCGTGATTGCCGTCTCCTTAGCGGTGCCGGTGACCGCGAGACCGTAGATGGGCACGTCGTGCTCGATCGAGTGGCCGCCCCCGACAACCGCGCCGGCCTCGGCGACCTTCTCCGCTCCGCCCCGGAGAATCTGCTCGAGGACCTCCTCCGGCAGGACGGCCGTGGGAAACGCGACGAGCGCCAGAGCGAGGATCGGACGCGCCCGCATCGCGTAGACGTCGGAGAGAGAGTTGGCCGCGGCGATCTGGCCGAAGAGATACGGGTCGTCGACGACCGGCGTGAAGAAGTCGACCGTCGAGACGAGCACCTGCCCGTCGCTGATCCGGTACACGGCCGCGTCGTCGGCGGACGCGTTCCCGACCAGCAGGGCGGGATCCGCCGGCAGAGGGAGCTTCGCGAGAAGCGCGGAAAGGTCGAACTGACCGATTTTGCAGGCTCAACCCGCGCTCGACGCGAACGTCGAGAGCGCGGGATGACCCGCTTTGCGATACGTCACGCCCGGATTATGTCGCGGGGACCCCCGGACATGTCGCGGGACAGGCTTTTAGCCTGCACCGGGCTTTTAGCCTGCACCCGCTTCCTAAATTTGGGGTCAGCGCGCGCGCTAATGACTCAGCGCGCGCCGCGCGGCTCGACGCCCAGAAGCCGGCGAGCGTTCGCAGCTCCGGCGGAGACTCCCAGGCCGACGAGCGCTGTCAGGATCTCCCGGCCGTGGCTTCGTCCGACGTAGAAGCCGGCGAGCGCTCCCGTGACGATCGCGATCAGCGGATGATCACGCACGGTCCGGCGCACGTCGTCCGGAAGCGCCTTCTCAAGCTGAGAGATTCGAATCACTGCCTTCGAGCCACGGCGAGAGACGGATCGATCGCGTCAGTCGTCGTCGCCGCCGCGCAGCAGATAGCCGAACAGGAAGCCGATCCCGACGGAGATCGCGAGCGCCGTCCCCGGACTGTCCTTCACGTACTTGCGGACGTCGTCCCAGAGGTACCCGTAGTCCTTTTCGAGCTTCTTCGCGGTCGACTTGACGGTCTTCCGGACTTCATCGCCGACTCCATCGAACGAGTCGCCGAGGACTTCCTTCGTCTGCTCGATCTTCTCTTCGACGAAATCGCGCGCGCGATCGAACGGGGTTTCTTTTGCCATCCGCTACCTCCGATTGAAGCAACGGATCATATACCTGCAATTCCCTTTCCAATTGCTCTTTGGATCGCGGCCACGAATAATCCGCGACGGATGGCGACGCTCCGCTTCCTGGGAGCTTGCGGCACGGTGACCGGCTCGAAATACCTCCTCGAAGCGGGCTCGCGCCGGATTCTCATCGACTGTGGCGTGTTCCAGGGATCGAGCGAGCTGAAGGAGAAGAACTGGTCGACGCCGCCGTTCGACGCACGCTCGGTGGACGCGGTGGTGCTCACCCACGCGCATATCGACCACACTGGCTATCTGCCGCGCCTCGCGAGGGCCGGTTTCTCCCGGCCCGTTTACGCGACGCGTCCCACGGCGGGACTTCTGCAGTACCTCCTGCCCGACGCGGCCCACCTTCACGAAGAGGACGCTCGGTACGCGAACCAGAAAGGTTATTCGCGGCACCGTCCCGCCCTCCCCTTCTTCGACGCGAACGACGCGGCGGGCGCGCTCCGCCTGCTCCAACCGATCGATTTTCACCAGCGGACCGAGATCGCTCCCGGGCTCGCCTTCACGTTCCTCCGAGCCGGACACATCCTGGGCGCGGCGTTCATCAGTTTCGAGGTCGATTCGCGCCGGATCGTCTTCTCCGGCGACGTCGGACAGAAGGACGTGCCGATCCTGAAGGACCCGGAGACGCCCGACACCGCGGATCACCTTCTCCTCGAGTCGACCTACGGAGACCGGCTGCATCCGGAAGGCTCTCCCCGCGAGAAGATCGGGCGCGCGGTCGCCGAGACTGTCGCCCGCCACGGCGTGGTCCTCATCCCGGCTTTCGCCGTGGGCCGCGCGCAGGACGTCCTGTACCACCTGGGTTCGCTCCAGCGCGATGGGACGCTTCCGCCGGACCTCCCGATCTACCTCGACAGCCCCATGGCGGTCTCGGCCTCCGATCTCTACACTTCGACGCTCTCGGAGCACGACCTCGAGACCGAGCAGCTGGAGAACCGGGGCGTCGCCCCGATCGAAGGACCGTCCGTCCACTTGATCCGGGACCGCGCTGACTCGATCGCCCTGAACGGCCGCGGCGGTCCGATGGTGATCGTGTCCGCGTCCGGAATGCTGACCGGAGGCCGTATCCTCCACCACCTGAAGCACCGGTTGCCGGATCCGGAGACGACGCTCCTCTTCGTCGGTTTCCAGGCGGCCGGAACTCTCGGACGTCGGATCTTAGAAGGCGCGCACGAGGTCCGCATCCACGGCGAGCTCGTGCCGGTGCGGGCCGACGTTCGGGAAATCCCGGCGCTGTCGGCGCACGCCGACCAGCATGGCCTGGTCGAGTGGATCGGCTCGCTGTCGACGCCTCCGCGGGCGGTCTACCTCGTCCACGGCGAGCCATCGGCCCGCGACGCCCTGGCGGCGGTCATCCGGTCGAAGCCCGGTTGGACGGTCGTCCTCCCCGAAGAAGGAGAGGCTATCGAGCTAGAGTGAGCGCCAGTCTGTGGTCCGGCCGATGAACGAACCTGGCGATCGCAACGAGGGACAACCGAAAGGGCACGTCACCATGGTTGTCGAGCGCGCAAAGACACGCGCGCCGATGGTGCCCGAGGAGCTCCTCCGCGTCCTGGTGACGGTGCGCGAGGTCGTCTCGGACACGTTTCGCGGCTTCGCGGCCGACCGCGGGGCGGACCTCGCGGGATCGCTCGCGTTCACTTCGCTCCTGACGGCCGTTCCCCTGCTCGCGACGTTTTCGCTGTTTCTCGCCGCTTTCTTCAAAGAGAAGAACGACCAGGTCTTGGAGATGGTCAACCGCATCCTGCCGTACCACACGGCGAAGCTGACCGAGAGCCTGCGGGAGTTCGTCGCCGAGTCGACCGCCATCTCCGGAATCGGCCTCGTGACCCTGATCGTGGCGTCGGTTCGACTGATCTTCATCGTGGAAGCGGCGTTCAACGCGGTGTGGGGCGCGCCGAAGCGACGGGCTCTCTTCCAGAGGGTCGCGATCTACAGCTTCGCGCTCTTCTCGCTCGCGCTCCTGGTCGGGGCGATCGGCTCCGGCGTCCAGCTGCTGCGCCGGTTTTCGCTCCTCGAGTCCGTCCTCGTCTCGCCGTTCGCCGAGACCTTCTTTCCGTTCGCCGCCGAGTTCGCCGTCCTGACGCTTCTCTACCGCTATCTGCCCAACGCCTACGTCCGCTGGAGATCGGCCGGCCTCTCGGGCCTGATCACGGCGGGCCTCCTC
>QHVV01000219.1 GCA_003222385.1 Acidobacteriota bacterium | reverse complement strand
GGCGCGTCTCCGGTAAGCGGCGTGCCGGCAGCCGTCGCGGCCAGCGGCCCATTCACGGTCACGGTTCCCGCCAGCGCGGTGGCGGTGGCGCCGGTGCCGTCGGTCACTGTCAGCTGTGTCGAATATGTGCCGAGCCCGGTGTACGTGTGGGTCGCATTCTGCGTGCTCGCCGTCGAGCCGTCGCCGAATACCCACGCGTAGGTGAAGGGCCCGATGCCTCCGCCGACCGTGCCGGTGAATGCAGCCTCAACCGGGGTGACCCCGACTGTCGGTGCGACGCTTGCGGTGACGGTGAGCGCCGGGTAGACCGTGATCGATAGCAACGTTGGCGTCACGCTTCGTCCCGCCGCGTCGCTGACGGTCAGCTGCGCGGAATATGTGCCCGCGGCGTAGGTGTGGGTCGGGCTCTGGCTGGTGGAGGTGGCGCCATCACCGAAGGTCCACGAGAACGTGTATGGGCTGGTGCCTGCCGAGGCCGAGCCGGTGAACCGCACGGCCAGCGGGCCATCGCCAGCGGTCGGATTCGCGACGGCGGTCGCGCTCAAGGCAGGGTTCACCGTCACTCTTGCGGTCGAGCTGACGATATGGCCGGCAGCGTCAGTGACAGTGACCTGAGCCGTGAAAACGCCGACCGTGCCGTAGGTGTGCGTCGGATTGGCGGTGGTACCCGATCCACCGTCACCAAAGCTCCACGCATAGGTGAATGGCGCGGTGCCGGCCGCGACAGCCGTGTTGAAAGTCACCGGCAGAGGCACATCGCCTGCGGCCGGCGAAACGGTGGCGGTGACAGTCGGCGCGGACCTGACGACGATGGTCAGGGCGGTCGCCGTGGACTTGGCCTGGTTGGCGTCGGTGACGGTCAGGACGGCCGTGTAGGTGCCCGCGGTCCCATAGGTGTGACCAGGGTTCTGCGCGGTCGAGGAGACGCCATCACCAAAAGTCCAGGCGTACGTGAACGAGCCAAGTCCGCCGCTGGTGGTGCCCGTGAACGCGACCGCGAGCGGCGCTTCGCCGCTGAGCGGAGTCGCTGAGGAGGATGCGCTGAGGGCGGGCGAAACCACCACCGTCACGGTGGAAGACGAGACGGCCGCAACCGCATCCCTCACCGTCAGGGTCGCCGTATAGGTCCCCGCCGCCGTATACGTGTGGCTTGGGTTCTGCGTCGCAGATGCGGCTCCGTCGCCAAACGACCAGCCAAATGCGTAGGGAGACGTCCCGCCCGTGGCTGAGCCGTTGAAGCTCACCGTCACCGGGGCGTCACCCGCAAGCGGCTGCGCGTGCGCAGCCGAGACGAGCGGTCCGGTGATCGTGATCGTCGCCGTGGTCGCGGTGACGTTTACCCCCACCGCGTCCGTGACCGTGAGGGTCGCCTGGTAGCTCCCCGCCACCGTGTAGGTGTGGCCCGGACTCTGTGCGGTTGAGCTGGCGCCGTCCCCAAAGCTCCATGCGTAGCCGTAGGGCGTGAAGCCACCGGTCGCTGAACCCGTGAAGCTGACCGTCAGCGGCACGTTGCCCGCGGTCGGGCTCGCCGCCGCGGACGCGGCCGGCTTTGGATTCACCGTGACGGTGACGGACGCGGATGCGCCGTGGCCGGTGGCGTCAGTGACGGTGAAGACAGCCGTGTAAGTGCCTGGCGTGGCGTACGCATGGCTTGGGTTCGCGGCGGTTGAGGTTCCCCCGTCACCGAAGCCCCACGCGTAAGTGTTGGGAGCCGTGCCCCCGGTCGTCCCGCCGGTGAAGACGACCGTAACCGGCGCGTCCCCCCTTGTGGGCGCGGCCGTCGCGGTCGCGGTCGGCAGCGGGTTCACGGTGATGGCCACCGTCGCGCTCGAACTGCGGCCGGCCGCATCGCGGACGGTCAGCTGGGCGGTGTACTGGGCCGCCGCAGTGTAGGTGTGGCTTGGGCTCTGAGTGGTCGAGCTGGCGCCATCGCCGAACGTCCAGCTATACGTGAACGGTGCCAGGCCGCCCGTGTTGGAGCCCGTGAAGGCGACCACGAGTGGTGCGTCCCCGACTCTTGGCGAGGCCGATGGCGTCGCTGTGAGTCCGGGCGTAACCGATATCGAGACCGTGGCGGCCGAGGTCTTGGCGTTGGCGTCCCGCGCTGTCAAACGCGCGATGTAGCTACCGGCTGCGGTGTACGTGTGGCTGGGACTAACGCTGGTTGAGCTGACGCCGTCACCGAAATCCCAGGCGAAGGTGATCGGCGCAAGGCCTCCGGTTGCCGAACCTGTGAACGCGACGGCGAGCGGCGCGTCGCCGCTGGTCGGGCTGGCCGAAGCCGCAGCAACCAGGGCCGGCGACACGACCACCGCGGCGGTGGCGCTCGCGGTGCGGCTGCTCGCGTCCGTCCCCTGCCGCCGAATAGGTGTGGGTGGCGTTTTGAGTGGAGGCTGTCGCCCCGTCACCGAAAGCCCAGCTGTAGGAGTAGGGACTGGTCCCTCCGGCGGCGGAGCCCGCGAAGGCCACCGGCAGCGGTGCGTCGCCGGCCGCCGGCGAAGCTGTCGCGGATGCTGACAGGGGCAACGGTTCGCTGCTCGCGGTGATTGTCAGCGCGGCCGCGGCTGCGGTCGCGCTGTTGGCGTCGGTCACCGTCAGGTGGATGGTGTAGCTGCCCGCCGAGCTGTACGTGTGGCCTGGATTCTGGCTGGTCGAGGTGCCGCCGTCGCCGAACGACCACGAGTAGGAATACGGCGATCTGCCGCCGGACGCGGTTCCCGTGAAGTTGACGGCGAGCGGTGCAGTTCCTGATGTGACGGATGCCGATGCGGAAGCCAACAGCGGAGGCGGAGGTGGGGCCGAGGATCCAAAGATATCCGTCATCGGCGATGCCGACGCATCGTTGCTGGTCAAAGTCGCAAGACCCCACGAGGCCTCGACCGTCTTGAGGAACGAGTAGTGGTCGTAGGCGACGCTGGACGTGTAGGCCGTCTTGACGCCGTATCCCACGGCGACGAACGCGACCTGGTTGCCCTGGGTTCCGTCGTCTTCGTCCCACACGAGGACCAGCAGCGAGTGCTGAGTGGTGAACGCAGGCGAGGCAAGAATCGCGGGCACGTGCTGGCTCAGCCATGTGTCACCGGTCTGCACGGAGCAGTCGTGCATGTCGCTACAACCGTTGGGCGTGATGAACGCGTAGGTTGGCGTGCTGCTGGCGGAAGCCAGGTCCGCGGTCATGTTGCTGAAGTCGACGACGTGGCTGTTGCATCGGGTCGCATTGCCCGTGATGCCGGTGAAGTAAACGAACGGGTTGTGCCGCGCGTAGTAAGAGCCCGAGCTGCTCAGCTGGCATGGAGAGCCCGTGCTCTCCGCGTACTCACGCCACGTCTTGCCCGATGCCTCGAGCCTGTCCGCGATGTTCGTCGCGTTGGTCTCGCAGCCGGGGCCCGCGTCGCAGTCGGACGGCGCCCAGCTGTAGCTCTGGCCGCTAGTCAGCTCCATGTAGTTGGGCAGGCTCGGATGATCGAGGGCGAAGTAGTTGCCCGCGATCGCGCCCTGCGTGGCAAGGCTGTTGACATACGGCGCCGCCGAGTTGCCGATGATGCTCGAGTACGGCGTGTTCTCCATCACGATCGTGAAGATGTGGTCGTAGGTGGGGACGCCGCCCGGGCTCGGTGAAGGACTGGGGCTTGGGCTAGGGCTTGGACTCGGACTGGGACTCGGACTGGGCGAAGGACTTGGGCTCGGACTCGGCGTCGAGCCGGATGCGGGCGGCATGACGTTGCCGGCCCACCCGGTCTGCAGCGCCGCGATCATGGGACTCCACGGCGAAGAGAAGTCGCCCGCCGAATAACTGCCATAGATGCCGAACCCCTGAAGGTCTTCGCGCATCACGAAGTGCGACCAGCTGATGCCGAGCGAGTTGTAGCGGCTGATCTCGCTGCTCGTAAAGCTGACCGCGGTGGAATCGGTTCGCAAGCCGCCGAACTCGCCGATGATCAGGGGAGTGTTGGCCGGCTCGCCGCTCGGCAGGTTGTCGCCGCCGGCGTAGTGGTGCACCGAGTAGGCCACCTGGGCGGTCTGCGTGAAGCCGCTCAGGTCGCTGCCGCCGGTGTCCTCGATGATCACGATGTGGTTGTGGTCGACCGCGGTCACCGTGTTGTAGAGGCGGCTGCCGAAGGAAACCCATTCCGAGAGTGACGGTGGAGCGGGCTCGTTGAAGAGGTCGTATCCGAGCACGTTCGGGTTGCTGGCGAAGTGGGTCGCCATGTCCGACCAGAATGTGTTCATCAGGTTCTGATTGGTCGAGGCCGTCGGACAGTCAGACCAGATGCAGTAGCCGTTGGCGTGGGACTGGTCGTAGCCACCCGAGGCGCCGCCGGGG
>QHVV01000090.1 GCA_003222385.1 Acidobacteriota bacterium | reverse complement strand
CTTGATTCCTGCCGGTGCCCTTTCCCTTGTGGCCTGGGTGATCGGCGATTACATGAGGTCCCGGCGCCAGTTCTTCTTCGAGATCGTGCAGAGGCATCAGAAGGAGCGCGAGCAGGCTGCCGAGGAGGAGAGGCTCCGGATCGCGCGTGAGCTCCACGATGTCGTCGCCCACAACGTGAGCGTGATGGCGATCCAGGCCGGAGCCGCGCGTGTGTCGGGCGACTCCAGCGCGCAGACGCTGGAATCGATCGAGCGGGGTGCGCGCGACACGCTGTCCGAGCTGAACAAGCTGCTCGGCGTCTTGCGCAAGAGCCCGGGCGCGCCCGAGCTTGCTCCCCAGCCCTCCCTTGAGCAGGTTGACGCGCTGCTGAAGCCGGCACGCGACGCAGGTCTCGAGGCCACGGTGAAGATCACGGGCAAGAGGCGCGCGCTGGCGGTGGCGCTGGAGCTCTCCGCCTACCGGATCGTCCAGGAGGCGATCACCAACGTGCTCAAGCACGCGAACGCGAATCGGGTCGAGGTGCTGATCGATTACGCGCCCGACGCCGTGCAGCTGACGATCAGCGACAACGGATCTGGCCCACAGGCGACCACGTCCAATGGGCACGGACTGATCGGGATGCGCGAGCGCGTCGATCTCTTCGGCGGGGAGATGAGCACTGGAACTTCGGCCCTGGGCGGATTCACAGTCCGCGCAAAACTTCCCCTCTCCCCTTAGGGGAGAGGGGCGTGAAAGCAATCCGCGTGGCGATCGCCGACGACCAGGCGCTCGTGCGCGCGGGGTTTCGCATGATCGTCGAGGCCCAGCCCGACATGCAGGTCGCGGGCGAAGCCGCCGACGGCCAGGAGGCCATCGACCTCGTCCGCCGCGAACGACCCGACGTCGTGTTGATGGACATCCGCATGCCCCGCGTCGACGGCATCGAGGCGACGCGCCAGGTCGCCGAGATCACCAGGGTCGTCATCCTCACCACCTTCGAGCTCGACGAGTACGTCTTCGACGCCCTGGCCGCCGGGGCCTCGGCGTTCCTCCTCAAAGCGGCGCGGCCGGAGGACCTGGTGCATGCGATCCGAGTTGTGGCTATGGGCGAGGCGCTTCTGGCGCCGTCAGTCACCAGGCGCCTGATCGAAGAGTTCGCCAAACGGCCGGAGCCGGCCGCGCGAAAGCCAAAAGAGCTCGACTCGCTCACGGAACGCGAGCGCGAGGTGCTGAGTGAGGTCGCCCGCGGCCTGACCAACGCCGAGATCGCCAACCGTCTCCACGTCAGCGAGACCACGGTCAAGACCCACGTCGCCCACCTGCTCGACAAGCTCGGCCTGCGAGACCGGGTGCAGGCCGTGATCCTTGCCTACGAAGCTGGATTAGTGGGCTAGCAGTCCTCCTCCCCATTCATGGGGAGGTGTCGGCGAAGCCGACGGAGGGGCTATGGTTACGCAGCCTTGACCGGACGAGCTCGCGCGCGACAGGTCTTCCAGATAGGCATCTACGTGGTCGTGGTCGCGGTCGTCATCCAGTTCCTGCTGGCGGGTCTGGGCATCTTCACCAACGGGGACTTCCTCTTCTACCACGCCGCCATCAACGGCGCGATCATCTTCTTCCTGCCGCTGATCCTGGTTGGGATCGGCTGGTACGCAGGCATGGATCGGCGCACGCTCGGCATGACGGCCGGGATCGCCGGCCTGGTCATCGTCCAGTCGCTGCTTTTGTTTCCCTATCACACGGACGTCCAGGGACCACTGCGCGCCATCTCCGGCTTCCACGCCCTCAACGCGCTCTTGATCTTCTGGCTCGCCCTCCGTCTGATGGATCGAGTGCGATACCCGCGTACCGCCAGTCAAGTCCCGCCTGTCAGTACGAGCTGACGCAGCCTCCACACCACCGTTGAAGGCGTTGCTCCACAGCGACTGAACGACGAAGTTGTGGCCGCCCAGCCCTTCAATCTCAAAAGTGCCGAACAGCCGACCAGTTTGCCGCCGACCTTCGTTTTAGATTCCGTGACGTGGTAACACCCCGCCACCCCTCTCCCCGCAGAGGGGAGAGGGTTGCCCAAACAAAAGTCACGGTTGGGGCGACTGATTCGATGCCGACCGACGTTGTTCATTGGTGACGTGGTGAGGAACGCGATCAGCCGCATTGGCATGGCCGCCGTGATCTTGATGGTGAGCATGGTGATCTTCGCGTTCCTGGCCGGTGGCGTCGTGGTTCACCGGCTACAGACCTCGCAGACGGCATCCGTTGACCAGTCCGACAAGCAGGACGACCAGGGCGCCAAGAACCACGGCCAGTCGAAGCCGAAGCACAGCAACAACGGCCACGGCAAGGCCAACAAGTCAAACGACTCGGACGAGAACGAGAACGACTAAGGTCGGCTTAAATCCGCCGCGGGGCGGGTACCATCCCGGTGCTGTGAGCGAACCCCACCCCGCGCCACCCGCCGACGCGCCGGTCGACCCCCTGTTCACCCACGCGGCATCACCATTCGTGCGCACGGAGGCGCCGGCCCCGGTTGCGTTCGCCTCGCCGCCGGCGGGGGAGCCGGTGTTCGACCCCATGATGACCTGGGTCACCTACAAGACCCAGATCAAGTTCGCGCTCGCGATCCTGGCCTATTTGATGGTTTTGGTGGGGTCGGTGACGGTCGTGAAAGCCAACCCGGACGCGTTCTGGAGGTTCGACGTGGCGGCGCTGCCGGTGCTGCCGGCGGCGGTGGTGATCTGGTTGACGGTCCGGGCCCTGGCGCGGCTGGATGAGGTCCAGAAGCGGACGCAGATGCAGGCGGTCGGTTTCTCGATCGTGGCGACGGCGCTCCTGACCTTCGGTTATGGGTTCATGGAGGGTGCAGGGCTGCCGCACCTGAACTGGACATTCGTGCTGCCGCTGATGGCAGCGATGTGGGCCCTGGGCCTGGGCGTCTTGGTCCTAAAAACCCGCCTCCGCCGCTAGCTGAAACCCAATCCGGCGGCGCCGGACTGAGGGCCTTAGACTGTCCCGGACTTGCGGCGGCTGGCTCAGCTCGGCATGGTTCTGGTCGTCGCACTGTTGTCGGCATTGGTGCTGATCGGACAGTCGCCTGCATCCCAGCTGGCTGTGGCCGTCACGCAACCCTCGCCATCCCCATCTGAGAGCCCGACGGCCCAACCCTGGGACCTCGACGCGGACATCGGGGCGGTGATGGTGTTTTCGTGGCGGGGGTCGGTGGACTGGTCGGTCGTGCGCCCACTGCTCGTCAACGACCAGATCGGTGGGGTGCTGCTGTTCACGCCCAACTTCGGCGGCAATACAGCGGATCTCAAATCGTGGAGCGACAAGCTGCAAGCGCTGGCGTCGAGCACCTGTCTGGGCCACCCGATCCTGGTGATGCTCGATGAGGAGGGCGGTGAGGTGGCGAACGTGAAGGCAAGCTTCGCGCCGCCGTGGCCGAGCGTCATGGCCGCGGGCGGCCCCGAACGCGTGCGCGAACTCGAGCGTGTGAACGGTGCCGGGCTGCGTGCGGCGGGCGTCGGCCTGAACCTGGCGCCAGTCGCCGACGTGAGGACCAACCCGCGCGACGGCATCATCGGTGCCCGCTCGTTCGGCGCGAATCCCTCTTTGGTCGCGCCGCTGGTCGGAGCCGCCGTACAAGGTTTGCACGATGGGGGAGTGGGCGCGACGGTGAAGCACTTCCCGGGCCTGGGCGGAGCGGCGGGCGACCCGCACGTGGCGATCCCAACCGACCCGGAATCAGAGACGCAGTGGGAAGCGGTACAGATGCCGGCGTTTCAGGCGGGAATCGCCGCCGGCGCGGACGCGGTAATGGTCACGTCGGTCTACGTCCCAGGCCTGGGCGGAGGCAGCATGCCGGCCATGTTCTCCGCGCCAGTCGTCGGCAAGCTGCGCACGCAGCTGGGCTTCGAGGGCGTGATCGTGACCGACTCGCTGAGCATGGGCGGCATCGGCGCCCGCTGGCCACTGCCGGAAGCCGCCGTGATGGCGCTGGCCGCCGGCAACGACATGCTGCTGCTAGGAAACGGCGACCCGAACTACGAGGCCGACGCCGTGTCCGCGGTCCGCGGCGCGGTGCTGTCAGGCCGACTGGACCGAACGAAGCTGCACGAATCGGCGATGCGAGTGAACGCCCTGCGGGATCGGTGGGGCGGCCGATACACGCCATGCCGGCCGGCTCTGATCGCCTGATTGGCCGGCCAGGCCCGGCCGGGTAAAATCGTTGCTCTGGCCGAGCGGGAGTAGCTCACTTGGTAGAGCGCGACCTTGCCAAGGTCGAGGTAGCGGGTTCGAAGCCCGTCTCCCGCTCCACCTTTTCAACTCGGATCGTGCCCCTGGCGCGCCGTGTGAGCCCAACCACGACCCCGCCGAGCCTCAGACTTCCGTCCCGCACAAGCGACGCTCGGTCGTGATGACACGCCTACGACTCGAGGCGATGATTACAGCCGGCACGATCGAGGCCCTCCTGACCGGCTTCATGCGGACGGTCTCGACGAGCGCGGGTTGAGCGCCTGTCGCATTAACCGATTTTCGTGGGCGATTTGGCCATGGCTTATTAGTTCGTTAAGGAGTAGGCTCGCCACGGGAGTCGGGGTTTCCTTACTTGGCCGCCCAGGGCGTGTGACGCTTGCGTCCCCCAAACTCGCCCACATGGAGGTGCCCCAGTGTTTGGAGTTGGATTATTCCTACGGTACCAGGCAGGTAGACGAATCGCGGGGATACTCGGTGCCGCTGCGCTGTTGCTCGTTCTCGCGCCCGCGTCGGCCGCAGCGACAGTAACTCGCACAACCATCGCAACGTCCAGCTTCGAGACCGGCCTAACCGACGACTGTCGACCAGGCCTCACAGGAACGCTCGTTGGAACCGGCACGATTACCTTTCAGCGCGTCGATACTCCCCAGGGCTTCCACGTCGACTCGACGGACTCCGGCACGGGCACGATTACGTGGAGCGACGGCTCGTACAGCCTCATCTTTGCGGTGACCCGCTTTACGCGCAACATTTTTGAGACGGGGATGAGGGTCCGTACAGAGACGCACTACGACTCGGTCGACACCTACACCGCTGATGGCGTCTTCCTATCTCACTCGACGTTCCAGGAAACTCAGCACCTCACGTTTGAGGACGACGTGTATCGAGTCAGGTTTGATTACGGCCATTTCCACTTCTTCGACGGATGCTGAGAATTCGCATTTTCTGTTCAGCGATCGCCATTCACATCCGGAGGTGAAGTCGGCGGCTTTCGGGCTGAGCCGACCGCTGACCTGTGGGACGATCGCGCATTGCGAGCTTTGACGCATGAGCTGGGCTATCGGCATCACGACAGAGCCACGTTTAGGACGATCTCGAAAGCGGAGCTCCTAGAGCGCTGTCCCGCGGCTTACAGGCAGGTCTGGGGACCGTCGCCTTGGTTGCGGGCGCTACTTGTTGTCCTCTTCCTGATAGCGGTGGCACTCACAGTCGAAAGCCTTCTGCAAGGCATGGTTAGTCCGCGAGCGTGATGGCCCGGCCGCTGTAGCCGATGGCGGCAAGGTTGGTAAATGGTCCGACTACACGCAAATCCATCCCGGCGAGCCTCTCCACGACCGCGGCGCGCATCTTCACCGTGCGTCTCCCGTGTCCGACGCGAGGAAGTTATTCAGTAGCCCTGGGGAGCAAACTTCCGTTCAGTCGCGAAGGCGGTAAACGAACTCGACGCCATGATTGGTACTCGGGGCATTGGACCCCGTCTCCCGCTCCACCTTTGTTCCAGTGCAGTTCTAGTTGCCGGGGCTTGATACCAGGACCTGGTGGGAGAAGCGGTAGGCACCAAAAGTCGAGTCAACTGTCCAGAGCTTCTCCACGCCGTGATCATCATCCACACAGAGGAGCACGATGGCATCCACCCACGAGAAAGTCTGGTCAACGTATCGGGCCAGTAGGTCAACCGAGCGCCGATGAGATTCGCCAGGCATGCCTCGTATCTCGAAGAGTTCTGAGTCAGCCGCGAGTAGGCCAAAGACTGTGAGAGCAGGTCGGGCATCGTGACGGCCACTCACACGGCGGTCGTATCGGAGCTTGGTGTAGGCCTCTCCCGCGACGACCTCCGGGACCACGATGGGTGTCCGAAGCTTTCGCTGGGCTGCGATTGCATTGACCGCCCAGCGATGGTGCCGATCATCGCGGTTGAGGGCGGCAATCAAAAGCCCGGTGTCGGCGAGCGAGCTCAGCCGCCGTACACCGTCTCGTCAATAGTTTCAGAAAGGTCCGGCGGTCCCTGGATGACACCGACAAAGCTGAGTAGGCGGTCGACCTGACTCGCCTCCGCGGCCAAGCCCGTCTCAACTAGCTGAACGATGAGCCCACTCTGCGTGGTGCCCCGTTTGCGCGCTGCCGTGCGAAGCCGTTCATCAAGAGAGCGGGGAAGGGTGATGTTCTTTCGAACGTGTGTTGACATGATTGCGATTATACACACCGTACCGGCTGCACTACACACTCTTTCCGTTGGGACGCCGGGGTCTGTCGGACACCGGAGCACACGGCACCGTCACGGTTCGAGACCGTGAGGCACTAGTGCAATCCGGCGGCCCTGGAGGCGGAGCGCTGAGTGCCCGTTAGACAATTAGACCCCGGCGTGACGGCTCGCCGCGGTGTTGATGCCACCGGCCGAGGACCTGCCCTGAGGGGCGATCGGATGGGAGCTAACTCACCACTCGCACAGAAATTGACCCCGCGGCACTGGGCAGAAGCCGAGCGGAACACGAGTGGCGCCTTTATTGCATGTAAAGGACGTCGAAATGAGTAGGCTTTCGCCCGTCATGGCTTCAGGTTCTCGGCGCGCCAACCTTACCCGCTGGATCGACGACTACATCGAGGAGGTCGCCGTCGGCACTCCCTGGTGGGTCTTAGTCGGTGGTTTCGGCGTCGGCATGCCTCTTGCCGAAGGGCTCGCTGCGCTGGTCTTCCGCATCAGGTATCAGTCGGGCACATACGTAATCGCCTTGCTTGTCGGTGTGGCTTTCGGATTTGGTCTGCGCCTAATTGCGCGCGAGCGTGAGCGCTATCGCGCTGAAGCTCTCGACCGCTCAGGCGATCTCGAAGCCCTCAGGAAGCTCGGGTGGCGTGAATTCGAAATCGTGGTCGGAGAGGCGCTGCGACGAAACGGTTTTCCTGTTGTCAAAGAACGTGGCGGTTTCCGCGCTGACGGGGGCATCGACCTTATTGCGGAAGGACATCGAAAGCGGATTGCCGTCCAGTGCAAGCATTGGCGAGCATGGACAGTTTCAGCATCTCGCGTCCGGGAACTGTATGGCACTGTCAAAGGCGGAAGTTTTACCGAAGGATGGCTCGTCACGTGCGGATCGTTCACGTCAGTGGCTCGCTCCTGGGCTGGCGGGAAGGAATTGCGTTTGATGGATGGAAAGGAACTCGCGGCATACGTCAGTGGCGTCGAGTTGCCAGCTATGGAGGTCACCGTCCCTGCGGGCCGCCAGGCGGAGACCGAGTGGAAATGCCCAAACTGCGGTGCCGCACTCCAACGTCTTAAGAACTCAAAAGACGGATCGCAATTCTGGGGCTGTCCGAGCCAGGCCTGCGGGTGGACCTTCAATGATCCGCCGGCTAGTCGGGAAAGGGTGTTTTGCGACCGAGGACACCCGATGGTTGAGCGCCGAACAAAGCGAGGCGGGTCGTTCTGGGGCTGTTCGATGTACCCCAGTTGTCAGCGCAAGAGGCTGATCGCGATGATGTTTGCCTAGTTCTGAAACCGGATCGTGTAGTAGTTCATGTAGTAATCCGTCGGGAAAACGCCTCAAAACGTGGACGCAGCTGGTCCGAGCGTTAGAAGTTTCAAACCGAAACAGCTTAAAAACCGCATTTCTGGACGGTATGCGGTCCAATTCGGGACCGTGAGGCCCACGAGGTCAACGCCTGCCGGAACCGCTGGACTACCTCAATGGGATCTACAAAAGTCTTCCGCCAGCTGGCCGAGGTCCGACAGCGCTCGGCGGTAGGGGTCGAGTCGGGTTCGCTCCTGGCTGTGGGGATGGAAGTTCAGGAACAGATGGGCGCCGCCTTCCACCGCGACCCCGACGAGCTCGGTTGTCGGTATGAGCAGGAATTCGTCCGCGAATTGCCGCTGTTCCGCGATCCACGCCAGCGCCGCGATGTTCGTGGTTGGCGCCGGCACTAACGTGGCCTTGCGAATCGGTATCCGTGCCTCGCCATCGTGAGCCTCGGTCGGCACCCCGGTTTTGACCTGCAGGCCGCAGTACCGGTGGGTGATCCTGTTGCGCGTCAGTACCTCGACCATCTCCAGGTCTGGAAAGGGTCGGAAAACATCGAGCTCTGGATTTTCCGCGAGCCTGCGGACCACCTCGGCTTCGCCCAGGAATCCGAGCCAGCGAGCATATCGATCGATCGGCGGGAGAACCGTTTCCTCCACTGACTCCAGCGCGGGGATCGGCGGCGGCGATCCCAGAAGACGCTCGCCCAGCCGCTCGCGAGGAACGAGATAAGGCCGCCAGTGGCTCGTCGCCGAATCCATGCTGAATGAGGCCGCATACACCTCCACGCTCTGGACGAAGCTTCTCGAGGCGCGACTCTTGAAGGTTGCCTCGTCGACGACCAGCAGTTTCGGGCCGAGGCCTTCGGCCGTCAGGAGTCCGGCGATGATCAGCGCCCGGTCGTCGATCAGCTCACTGGCCGGGATCACGATTTCGACAAACCCGTTGACGGCTGAGGTTCTTCCCTTTACCTGCAGCGGGATGTATTCGCCGTCGGTCAGCCGGTGCACCACCGCGTCCAGGCCTCTGTCCAACAGAGGCAGGAACACGTGAAGCGCTCCCTGCGATTGCTGGATGAGCTCCGTCCACACCCGGAACTCCATGACCTGTCCGGGTGCGCTGGTGTCTCTGCGGGAAAGCTCGTCTAGCACGCGCCAGCTACCAGCGCGGCTGGAACACCTCTCCCGTGTCGCGCACGTCGCGGATTCGGTCGAGTCGGAGATCGATCCAATGGTCGGCGCCAACCGGAAAGCCCCAAGCGACAAGGTTGCGAGCCTTGCTGGTGCGAATGAATGCCGGCCGGATTCGGATCGTCGCCGGACGGTCGTCCGGTTCGGCGTAGTCAACCTCCGCAATGTGGTATTCGGCCATGCAGCGTTCCAGCATGTGGACGGCGTCGAGATTGATATCAGGAACCGATTCGAGATCCTGCGCCGTGGTGTCGCGAGTTTCTTCGAAATCCGGCGGAAGCGCCTGGCGCTGCATGCGCCCAATGTTATTCAGGGCGGCTTGAATGTCCAGCCGGCAGAGTCACCGTCAACGTCGTGCCAGACGCACTCGAGCTGACCTCGATGCGGCCTGAATGGGCGCTGATAATGTCCCGCGCTATCGCCAACCCCAACCCGCTGCCTGTCGAGTTCGGACCTTTGGCGAAACGCTCGAACACATGAGGTTGCAATTCGGGCGGGATCCCTTCGCCCGTGTCCGCCACCGTGAAGCTCGACGCATCGACCGCCACCTTTACCGAGCCGCCGGAAGGTGTGTGCCGGATGGCATTTGAGAGCAGGTTGCCCACGACCTGACGCATCCGCGATGGGTCGACGTCTTTAAGCGGCAGGTTTTCAGCGATCTCAGTTGTGAGGGTCACGCCGGCCGATTCTGCCTGCGGACGGAACGATTCGACCGTGTCGCGGACCAGCGCTCCAAGGTCAGTTGGCTCTCTGTGCAGGACCAGATTGCCGGCGTCCGTGTCGACCAGCGTCTTCAAGTCTTCGACCAGACGGTCGAGGGTGTGTGTTGCGTCCAGGATCGGGGCCAGGTGCGCTTCGTCGGCTGGATACACGCCGTCGGCTATTGCTTCCGCTTGACCGCGGATCACGGACAGCGGTGTCCGGAGCTCGTGCGTCACTTCGGCCATGAAGTTGCGTCGCTGCTCGTCGATCGTCTTCAGACGCGCCGACATCGAGTTGAACGCTCGCGCTACTGAGCGGATGTCCGATGAGCCCCATTCCGGCACCTGCGCCGAGTAATCGC
This sequence comes from Acidobacteriota bacterium, assembly GCA_003222385.1. Lineage (GTDB taxonomy): Bacteria > Acidobacteriota > Thermoanaerobaculia > UBA5066 > Gp7-AA6 > Gp7-AA6. Next base: position 782 of record QHVV01000090.1, on the reverse strand, counting down.
CCGATTCGATTCGCCGCGCCGCGTCGATCAAGTTGCTCATCGGTCGCGTCATGCGGCGCACGCCGCCCCCGACCGCGACGGCGATCAGGATGATCACAAGGATCGGGAACAGGACGATGGGATGAAACCCTTCGTGTCCGAATAGGGCTCCCAGAAGCCCGCCGGCCAGGAGCGCGACAACGATCGCGGTTAAGACAAAACATCCGATCCAGCGGATGAATGGGGGAGGGCCATAGCCACGGCGGCCCCAGCGTTCGGGTGGGAACGGTTCGCCCTCAGGCCACCATGGCGGCCGGCGGCCGGGCGGTGGTCCCCAGCCCTGACCGGGACTCATACCTGGTTCGGTTCTGCGAAACGGTAGCCGACGCCGAACACCGTCTCGATGTACTGCTGCCCGACCTTCTTCCTGATGTTCTTGATGTGGGCATCGATCGCGCGCTCGTACGACTCGAACGCGACGCCTCGGACTGCGTCCAGCAGCTGAGCGCGTGTGAACACCCGGCCGGGCTGCCGCGCCATCAACGCGACGATTTGAAACTCGCTTTTGGTCAGGTCCACACGGCGGCCGCCGATCCGCGCCTCCATGCGGGGCACATCGAACTCGACGTCAGTGCCGACGCGGATCACATCCGACGGCGCAGCGGCGCCCTCTGCCCGGCGCAGCACCGCTCGCACCCGCGCCACCAACTCCTTGGGGCTGAACGGTTTGGTCAAATAGTCGTCGGCGCCCAGCTCCAGGCCGACCAGCTTGTCCGATTCTTCGGTCCGGGCCGTCAGCATGA
>QHVV01000220.1 GCA_003222385.1 Acidobacteriota bacterium | reverse complement strand
GAGGGAAAAGCTCGTCGCCGACGCGTTCTCGCCGATCCAGTACGACGCGCAGAAGCCCGAGGACCTGCTCGCGGAGGACAAGGTCATCGGCGCCCGGAAGCTGGCGCTCCGAGCCGACGAAGTGAAAGTCACTCCGGTGGAGGAAGTCTTCGCGCGCTAGATCAGCCTCCGTAGCTCCACGGCGTCGCGGCGAGGAGGAGCGGCGCGAAGTCGGAACGGCGCCACCTCGCAGACGAAGACCTCGTGATCGCCGCGCTTCACCTTCTCCACGACCCGCGTTTCGAGCCACGCGGGCAGGTCCACCAGGAGCGGCGCCCCGGTCACGGGCCCGGGTTCGAAAGACAGGCCGTGCAGCTTTCGGTCTTCGACCTTCGGCGGTTTGAAGAACCGCTCCGCGATCTCCTTCTGATCGGCGGCGAGGAAGTTGACGGCGACCGCGCCGCTCTTCTCGACGGCCGCGTGCATCAGGCTGTTAGTCTGGATGCCGATCATCACGAGCGGCGGATGGAAAGAGCATTGAGAGAGCCACGTGAGAGTCGAAGCGGCCGGCGCGCCTTCCTCGATCGCGGTCATCACGTACATGCCGTAGGGAACCTGTCGCAGGACTTTTCGTCTCGCGTCTTCGTCCATGCGTTTGCCTCCTTCCGGGCGTGAGTGAACCACACGTCGTCGTGGTGGGGGCCGGCTTCGGCGGCCTGAACGCGGTCCTTTCGCTCGCGCGGGCGCGGGTGCGCGTCACGGTGGTCGACCGCCGGAACCACCATCTCTTTCAGCCCCTCCTCTACCAGGTCGCGACCGCGGCTCTCTCTCCCGCCGACATCGCCTATCCGATTCGCGCGATTTTCCGGAAACAGGAGAACGCCACCGTCCTGCTGGCGGAAGCGGGCTCGGTGGATCGATCCGCGCGCGAGCTCGTGCTTTCGGACGGCCGCCTCGGTTTCGATTACCTCGTCCTGGCGACCGGAGCCCGGCACTCCTACTTCGGGCACGATTCCTGGGAGCCGCGCGCCCCGGGGCTGAAGAGCCTGGAGGACGCGCTCGAGATCCGCCGCCGGATCCTGCTCGCGTTCGAGCGCGCCGAGCGGGAGACGGATCGCGAGCGCCGCCGCGCGCTCCTGACCTTCGTGATCGTCGGCGGAGGTCCCACGGGAGTCGAGCTCGCCGGCGCCATCGCGGAGATCGCCCGTCACGTCCTGGTTCGCGAGTTTCGTTCGATCGATTCGAGGGAGTCGAGCATCCAGGTCCTGGAGGCGGGACCCCGGATCCTGCCGACCTTCCCGCCGGACCTGGCGGCCCGAGCGCAGCAGGCGCTCGAAAGGCTCGGCGTCCAGGTCCGCACGGGCTGCGCGGTGCGCGACGTCGCTCCCGACTCGGTCGTGGCCGGCGACACGCGGATCGCCGCGGCGACGATTCTCTGGGCCGCCGGAGTGCGTGCCTCTCCCCTCGCCCGGTCGCTCGCCGTCCCGCTCGACGCGGCGGGCCGGGTCCGCGTCGAACCGGACCTCTCGATCCCGGGGGACGACCGGATCTTCGCGATCGGCGATGTCGCCACGCTCGACTCGGCGGCCGGAAATCCGCTTCCCGGGGTCGCGCCCGTGGCGATGCAGCAGGGAAGGCACGTTGCCGAAAACGTGAAACGCGATCTCGCGGGTCTTCCCCGCCGGCCGTTCCGATACCGGGACAAGGGCAGCCTCGCCGTGATCGGACGGGCGGAGGCGGTCGCCGACCTCGGCAAGGTCCGAATCTCGGGATTTCTCGCCTGGCTGGCCTGGTGCTTCGTCCACATCCTCTACCTGGTCGGGTTCCGCAATCGCGCGGTCGTGCTCTTCGAGTGGGCGTGGGCCTACGTCACGCATCAACGGGGCGCCCGGCTGATTACGGGATCGATCGATCGCCCCCATTCCTGACCCGGGAGTGTCCTCGCGGCGGGACGCTTCCGCTGTGCATCGAAATTGCTCCTTCAGCCGGCGTTGCCCGGACGGTCCGGGCAGCGGATCCTGGGGGGAAACCAATGCGGCGCCTTTCGATCGCCTTCGGGCTCGTTTCGACTCTCTTCACAGCCTCCGTCGCCGTCGCGCAGACGGTGAGCGTCGGGAACCTTCCCGGTAACCCGAACTTCGGCTTCAACCAGACCCCGGTGACGTTGATCGACCTGTCGAACCCGGCCAACGCCTCGGGCAACCTGACCGACGCCTCCTTCACTTGGTCGGCCACGCCCTGCCCGGCCGCCGCGAAGATCAAGTTCTTCCGGCCGAGCCCCAACGGATCGTTCGTCTTTCTGGCCGAGCGAGGTCCGTTCGACGTCGGATCGCTGACGTCCTTCGTCTTCCTTTCGCCTCCGGTCGCCGTGCAGGCGGGCGACCTGATCGGCATCACGCGGTTGACGACCTGTGGAAGCCCGGTGGGCCAGACTCCCGGCGCCGCGCAGGGCCTGATCGGGTTCGCCTCGGACGTGACGTTCAACGTGACGGCGTCGCAGGGCAGCCTCTTCCCCAACGCCACTCTTTCCGCCCGGGCAACGGGAAACGTAACCCAGCCTCCGCCGTCGACTGAACCGGCGGCCGTCGTCCCGGTCGTGGGCTCGACGCCGGGAGCTCTGGGGCTGGCGTTCTTCCGGACGTCGGTGCAGCTCTTCAATCCGGGCTCTATCCGCATGACCGGCCGGCTCGTCTACCATCCCGCGGGAGCTCCGGCGATGGCGGGCGACCCCTTCCTCTCGTACTCCCTGGAGCCCGGCGAGACCCGGGCGATCGCCGATCTCCTGCCGGCGATGGGGCTGACCGGACTCGGCAGCCTCGACGTCTTTCCCATCGTCCGCGTGTTCAACGACGCCGGCGCGGGAGGAACGACCGGCTTCGTGGAAGAGGCCATCGCCCCGGCGAGGGCGCTCGTCGCCGTGGAGACCGGATTCCTGATCTCTCCGCCGGACACCGCGCTCTACCGGTTCAACGTGGGGGTGCGGACGCTCGGTTCCGGAGCGACGATTGCGATCACCGTCCGGAACTCGGCGGGCACCGTGACCCGGACGCTCACGCGAACGTACCCGCCCAACTATTTCGAGCAGCGGGACTCGGCGAGCTTCCTCTCCGGAACGCCGATCGGCGCGAACGAATCGATCGCCGTCCAGATCGTGTCGGGGAGCGCGATCGTCTATGGCGCGACGGTGGACAACCACACGAACGACCCGAGCCTGCAGCTGGCGAAGACAGCTCCGTGATCGCGGAGCCCGCATGAAAGAATCTTCTCTCGCACTCCGGCGGCCAGAAGCTCGCCGGAGGCGGGAGGGTTTTTCATGATCGGTCTTCGCCGTTTCCTCGGCTTGCGCCATCCGGGCCGCGCCTTCCTCGCGCTCTTTCTTTCGATCGGCTCGGCCTGCGCGGGGAGCCATTCGGCTTCGCAGCCTGCCGCTTCCCGGTCGGCGGGTGTCGCGGCCGCCTCTGTACCCGCCCCCGCGGCGGCTTCAGTCTCCGCCCCGTCCGCGAAACGCTATGCGTATCCGCCGGCAGCAAAGGGCGACGTCGTCGAGGATTACCACGGCACCCGTGTCGCCGACCCCTATCGATGGCTGGAGAAGGCCGATGATCCAGCGACCACTTCCTGGGTCGCCGCGGAGAACTCGCTCACCCGCAGCCTCCTCGACCGGCCGGAGCGGGAAACGACCAAGGCCAGGCTGACCGAGCTCTTCGATTACCCCAAGATCAGCATCCCCGAACAGAAGGGCAATCGCTACTTCTTCTTCAAGAACACGGGACTGCAGAACCAGTCGGTCTACTACGTCCAGGAGGGACTGACCGGGGAACCGAGGGCCCTGATCGATCCGAACACGATGTCGCCGGACGGCACCGTCGCGCTCACGAACACTTCACCGAACA
>QHVV01000218.1 GCA_003222385.1 Acidobacteriota bacterium | reverse complement strand
CTGATGAAAATCGGCGCGACCGAGGAGGCGATCGCGATGAGCAAGGACCTGCGCCGGCGAGGATGGGGATTTGTCGGCCCGACGACGGTGCACTCCTTTATGCAGGCCATGGGACTGGTCAACGACCATGTCCGGGGCTGCGCCGCCGGGGTCGAGGTGGAGCGCCTGCGCCGGGAGTTTGTGCGCCCGCGCTAATCTAGCCCCCGCGCTGGGGATGTATGGGAGCTGGTGCTCCCCGCGGTCTTCAAAACCGTCTGCGGGGCGCTGTTGAGGCGTCCTGGGTGGGTTCGATTCCCATCCATCCCCGCCAACTTCTGCGGCAGTGACGGCGAGGATTGTAGATTGGCGCATTACCTGGCCGGTTTGGCAGCCAATAGAGCATTTGGACGAAGGGCAGGTAACTGAGCAATCAGCTAACTCCGGCGTGCGCTCGAGTCAGAATCGCGGCACTACGTCAGTCGAAGCCGCTCGCAATCGCGTGGTCGGATCGGCACGCAAGCCGCGATCGCTGGTCACGTGTGCTTCTTTTTGGACGGGCAGACGGTGTGCTCTGGGTCCCACCACAACGGCCAGAAGGCCGGCTCGTGGCGAAGACCCCAGACACGCTTCAGGCCAGAGATGTGGAGTTCGTATAACTCTGTCGTGTCATCCAACTCCAACGTTTGCAGTCGTTTCTGAGCTTCCCGGCAAATGCCCTCAACCGGTATGCGTTTTAGACGCGGCCGATGCCCGGTCGATGCCTCAGCCCACGTCAGCTTCCCAGGCCAGGCGAACCTGGTTCAGGCGCTCGACGAATGCTGAGCCCGATCGCGGCCATCGCCGGACAGTCGACCTGGGGCGCCGACCGGGGTTGCACCGCCGATAAGGATCAGGCTGACGACCTGCTCCGGCGCGTCATTGTGGCGGTTGCTCTCAACGCCAGGTGCCGAAGATCTGGGCGTGGGAATCGTTCCGGCTCGCTTTCTTTGCTATTTGTTAACTACGCACCTTAATGGTGCGTAACATCGGCAAGCACAACTGAGCCGGGCTCCCGAGTCGATCGGGCCTCCGACCCATTAGAGGTTATTTGGAGGGCCCCATGATCGAAACGCCGCCCGGCGCCCCGCACCGTTCGCCAGATGGACAGTGGGAGTGGAACGGTACCCAGTGGATTCCGGCTCAGCCGGCGCCTGGGTCCCAACAGATCGCTGAGTCAGGGCCGACCGTTCACGCTGCACCACCCGGCAGCACGGTACCGCCTACTCAGACCAATCCGGTCTCGCCCGACGGCAAGCACCAGTGGAACGGAACGGCTTGGGTGCCGGTCAAGAAGAAGGGACACCTGCTGCGCAACCTCGGCATCGTCGTCGGCGGTCTGTTCCTGGTTGGGATTGGCGCGGCACTCGCCAGCTCTGGTAGGCCAAGCGCCGCGACCCCGACCGCCTCGGTTACAACCGCTTCGGCTCAGGCTCAGAGCACCGTCAAGTCCACCGCCCAGGCCACCGCCAAGGCTAGTCCCGCCGCGCCGAACCTGACGAATCAGCAGCAGAACGCTGTGCGCGCGGCCCAGAACTACTTGAGCTTCAAGGCCTTCTCGCGGCTCGGTCTGATCGACCAGCTGTCGTCGCCGTACGGTGACGACTACACCGTCCACGACGCGACGGTCGCCGTCGACAGCCTGAAGGTGGACTGGAACGCGCAAGCCGTGCTGGCGGGTAAGGAATACCTGAAGCTGATGCCCTTTTCGTGTCAGGGCCTGATCCAGCAGCTGAGTTCGCCGGCGGGTGACAAGTTCACAGTCGCTCAGGCCACTTATGGGGCGCACCAAGCAGGAGCTTGCTAGCGGGGACCGCTGGCGATCGGACAGAAGAAAGCCGAGAGGCGGCTAGACCTCGAGCTGAGCCAGGGGCTCGCTGTGTAGCCGCTCGAGGACCTGGGCGTTGACTGGCCGGGGCAGGCTCACGGCTTTCAGGAGCGCGCCAGAACCACATGGAAAAGAGCGGGTACTGGCGCCGGCCAGAGTTACGCGACGCTTGGCGCGATGAGTGTGCTCGCGCCGGATGGATGGGGCCGGTACGGCTTGGCCCGATTCGTCGTGATGACAACAAGGTCCTGCCAAGCGCCACGCGGTTCTAGGTGGGACACGGCGGCAAAGAACCTCTCCCGCGCCGCGTGGCCCGTGGCTGGCAACTCGGTAAACAAAGGACTACCGGCAATGAACATAGAAAAGCAGTCAGCGAGCGAGGCCCCTCCCAAACGGGCGATTTGGAAACCTTAAGCGAAACCAGCTGGCCAACTAGTCGGAAAACCCACAAGGATGACGGCCAAAACCGCAAACGGTTTTCTAAACCGTTTGCCGCCCCCGGCGCGTCGCGCGCCTCCTACCTATGTGACGGGAGGCTCTATCCGGGTGACGCCGGTTGATGAGCCTTTAGCCAAGCGGCCCGACTAAGCCGATAGAGAACATGGCGGCGGAGTCGGTGATGTTCAGGGAGGCGCGGATGATCGAAGTCGTCGGCTGAGTTACGTGTCATTCCTAGTCGCTCCATCACCCGAATCGACCTCATGTTTGCTGGCGTCGTGAAGGAAACGATTTCGGCAAGCCCAACGCGTTCGAAGCCGTCAGCGACTGCCGCGTGCCCTGCCTCCGTTGCGAACCCGCGCCCCCAATACGCCTTGTCGATGCGCCATCCAACTTCTACGGCAGGCATGAAAGGTGCATCGAAGCTCGGAACCGAAAGGCCGACAAAGCCGATGAAGTTAGCTTCCCCGGGAACCTCCACCGCCCAAAGCCCATAGCTGTGATGCTTGAAGTGAGCATCGATTCGGGCTGCGAAGGAATCGGACTCAGCCCGGCTGAGGACACCAGGGAAGTGCTCCATGACGACCGGATCAGCATTCAGTCGGGCAAAGGGCTCTCTATCTCCATTTTGCCAACTCCGCAAAACCAGTCGTTCAGTTTCAAGCCTCAGGTCAGAAGAAGTCACCGTCGGCACATCTAAGGATGATTGTGCTTCAGCGCTGTCGGGCGGCGCGCTACAAGTCCGACCGCGATGGTGCTCGCGCAGGGAGTCGAACCCTGAACCTTGAGATCAAGAGTGGCAAGGCGAACCTGCTCGGTCACGGCGCTCTTTATCGGGTGACGCTGTCATCATCAACCGTCGCCAATTGCGCGTCGGGAGAGACTGTCTCAAAAATGTGGACCGCAACAGGACGCAGGCATGATCAGTGGGCGCAGAGCCAGGCCTAGGCTCGCAGACGGTTGTTGACAGTCGGAGGCCGTCCGAGTCGGGTTGTGGGTGTTGGAACTTACACCGACAGGAGGCCGTTCATGGCGGTTGCCAACGAACTCGCTCCTAGAGCCAACATGAGAGCCACACGTGATGTCAAGGCACTTGACCTGACCCCATAGGTGCAGGTTTATCGTCTGAGCGAGGGAAATATGAACGTCAAGCAAGCTGCCGCCATGGCCGGCGTGACCGTCAAAGCACTGAAGTATTACGAGTCAATCCGGCTGGTTCAGCCGGCCCGGTCCCCCAATGGGTATCGGGACTTTAGCGCTCAGGACATCGATCTCATCAAGCAGGTCAAGGAACTCACGGCGGTCGGGCTGTCGGTTAATGGAACGAGGCCGTTCATCGAATGTCTCCGGCAAGGTCACCTGCATGGCGACGAC
>QHVV01000089.1:9824-10991 GCA_003222385.1 Acidobacteriota bacterium | reverse complement strand
CGTGAGTCCAGGCCGAATTCGACGCTCCAGGAACAGGCCGATAAGCTCCCCTTGGGCGGTCGTGATCTCCTCGCCGACCACGACTCGGTGCCGGCCGGAGGCCTGAAGGCGAACGGCAGCGCGGGTCGTGTCATGATCGGTCAGAAAAATGGGATCGAGGCCAAGTCGCCTGCCTCGGTTAGCGACCAGTTCGGGGTCGCTCTTGGAGTCGAACGATGCCGAGCTATGCACGTGCAGATCGACCCGAATCAAGGGCCGCTTGACGCTCGCCTTCACCTCCAGCCACCTGCCCTGCTGGTCGATACTAAACAGGTGGGTGTTCGCTCAGATAGGATCACGATCTTCGCCAGGTGATTGGGCTGATTTGAGCGCATGGAACTAAACAGGTATCTTCGCGTCGTTCGTCACCGGCTGTGGATGATCGTCGCCTGTCCCCTCTTGGCGGCGGTCACAGCTGGCATCGTCAGCTTCGCGGTCCCGCCGGTTTACGAGGCAAAGGTCGATCTAGCCGTCAGGCCAGCCCAACTCCTGCCCTCCACCGACCCGAACGCTCCTTCTGTATCCAGTGCAACGATCCTGGCCACCTACGCCCTATTCATGACGGAGCCGCCACTTCTTAACAAGGTCATCTCCGACCTCCGGCTAAACACGACGTCAGATGACTTGGCGAGGCAAATTAAAGTAACGCCCGACACCCTCGCGCTTGTTCTGCATATCAATGTGCAGGACACCAATCGCGCTCGTGCCCGGGATGTGGCCAATACGCTGGTCGCCGAATTCGTATCTGAAGTGAAACAAATCCAACAGGCGGAGACTCAGTCTCCCAACACTCGAACCGCAGACGATTTCGTTGTTCTTTCGCCGGCAGTTCTCCCGAGCAAACCTGTCTCCCCAAACAAGGTTCTCAATGTCGCCATAGCCCTCATGGCAGGCTTACTTCTAGCCCTGGGGGTGGCGTTCCTTCTCGACTATCTGGATCAGTCGATCAAGAGTGACCAGGAGCTGACTGAGCGGCTCGGTTTGGTCCCGCATGGACATATCGCTTTCGTGCCCGCCGGGAAGGGGAAACGCGGAGAACTAGTTGCTCTGGATGCTCAGTCGCACGCATCCGAGGCCTACAAAGCGCTTCGAACAGGCATCCTCTTCTCTGGAATAAATCACCGATTA
>QHVV01000089.1:0-9815 GCA_003222385.1 Acidobacteriota bacterium | reverse complement strand
GGATCTGGCGAAGGCAAGTCTCGCACTGCAGCCAACCTTTCGGTGGTCTTGGCTCAAGCCGGACATCAGACGCTGTTGATCGATGCCGATTTTCGTCGGCCGTCACAGCACAGGATGTTTGGGCGCGTCCGCAATGTCGGCCTCTCGAACGTGATATTGGGTGCCACGACAGAGGAGGCGACGGTTATCGCAGTGGATTCGGTTCCAAATCTCTGGCTACTCACGTCAGGACCCACGCCACCTAATCCATCTGAACTCCTGGGATCGGGACGAATGAAAGACCTTATGTCGCGTTTGTCGGATGCTTTCGTCTACGTCATTATTGACACACCGCCCGTGAACGTTGTCACGGACGCGGCGATTCTTTCAGCGCAGGCAAGCGGCACAGTACTCGTTGTCGAACAGGGGCGGACCACATTCCCCGTGGTTAACCGTGCAAAACAGATCCTTGACCGAGTCGGGGCGCACACCTTGGGAGTTGTAATGAACAAAGTGCGTGCGTCGGCGGATGCATACGCTTATGACTACGGCTACTACTCGCCGGCGGCAAGCGGGGCCCCGAACCCTCTGGTTGACAAAACGAGCAATGCGGACCACCGCGCCGCCTCCAATTGAACTGCGGCCCACTACAGGAGCCAACCTTATTTCCTCAGGCGGTTGCCCAACCATGAGCCCGGGCAGACAGTCGCGGCATCACGAATAACCCAAGACATGTCGTCGGGAAGTGACACACAACTCGTTCGATCATCGCCCGGTACGAATGAGCGTAGGGTCAGTCTGTTCGGCGCGATAGGAGCGCTTGGGGCTCTCACTGTGCTCTGTGCCGCGTGGTTCACCCAAGCGGCAACTAACCGTGTTGCGCCTGTGTCTGTCGTACTCGCATCATTTGCCCTCCTATCGGTATGCCTCGTTCCTTTCATTCGCTACCGGTTCAACCGGAGTCCAATAACTAGTGTCGAGCCGGTGATCACGTTCTCGGTGATCTACTTCCTCATATTCGGGCTGGGAGCAATGCATGCCGCGCTGAACCCCTCTGCATATGGTCGGCTTATCGTTGATCCGCTGCCGGGTCTACTGATGGCGCTAGCAGGACTTCCCCTTTTGTTGCTTGGTTACTACGCGTTGCCAGCAAGGAGCTTACGGCGGTTCGCTGCTCGGTTCCCAGATTGGGATGAGCGGAGGGCGGTTATCGCCGCAGGGTTGCTGATGTTGGTCGGAGGGGTCGGCCTGGCACAAGTCTTCCAGTCAGGAAACTACTTCTTCGTTGCCACCACAATCGCTCAACCCAGTAGTGACGACTCGGTCGTCGGATTCATTCAGGGTTTGTTTTTCGTTGGCCTGACCATCATGGCGATTGTCGCATTTAGGTCTAATCACCGAGCCGCTATTTGGGCCGTCATTGTGATAAGTCTGGTGTGCGTTGTGGTGCTCCTCCCGACCGGCCGCAGGTACTGGCTTTTATACGCAGGAGCCGCTGTTGCAATCCCTTATCACTTTTACCGACGACCAATTTCGGTCAAAGTAATTGTTGTAAGCCTGCTGGCAATAGTCTTTGTGTTATATCCGGTCGGTCAGGTTTACCGGGTTGTCTCCGTGCCAGTACTCAACTCAGGTCCGTCACAGGTACCTGGCGTACTTCAAGGTGTCGCCGATGATTTGTCGCGAATGACTCCAGCCGGATATGTGGATTTCTCCTTGACGTCTGCATTCGGTCGAGTGAATTACGCGCTGGTATTAACGCGTCTGGAGGAGACGTATCCTCAACGTGAGCCTTACCTTTACGGTCAAACATACCTTCCTGCTATTACGATCCTGATTCCGCGCTCCATTTGGCCAGACAAGCCCACTTTTGACTTTTACAACCGGTTCGGCCGCGCTACTGGCATATTGAATCCCAGCGATACCGGTACAAGCGTTCTGTACAGTTCGATTGGGGAGCTCTATCTCAACTTCGGCCTGATCGGTTTGCTTGTCGGCATGGTCCTGTACGGCCTCCTCTTCAAATTTCTCTATTCCCTCGTTCAGATACCAGAGTTCCGGCCATCGGCTGTCCTTCTTTACTCATTAGTGTTCCTTGATCTCGTCCGAGTGGAAGGTCCCATCGGACCTACGCTTCCCGGCAATTTGCGCTGGTTTGTTGTGGGATTGGCCGTCCTATTCGTTTGTGGAGCTCTCCGACGCGGCCGACTGTCGATCGGCCCGTCTCATAATCGGACCGCCGCTGTGTCTTCCTCGTGATCAGCCGAAACGTCGAAACTAGACCGCAAGACAAAGCAGGCGGAGACACGAATTCGATTCTCGATTGCTATCGCCGTGAATTTTGATCAGGCATGGGATCGTGGGCAAGAAACGCGATAGAGAATTAAGGGATTCACCAGGCAGTCGGCCAGATCTCGCGCTCCACGGTTCATCAATCGTGCTGCCTTTTGCAGTTTTACGGTTCATGTGATCATCGGCCTAGTCGATGTCATAACGAGTTCAAAGATTTCGTGCTCGTGTCTGGAGGGCTTCGCCGTCGATGTGGACTGGGTTTGGGCCGAGGCTAGCTAAGCGAACGTTGTTCGAAATTGGTAGAGTCAAGGATCCCGCTGCTCGATGCTGACTGAGGGCTTGAAGAAACGTGTTGGCGCAGCGTTTGTGGGCCACCGCGGGCGTCTGTTCGAGGCGCTCGGAGGGAACGCGAGGCTGCACGAATGGCTACGCGCGAACCAGCCCTTTCCATCCTTCGCTGACAGGTTCCAACTCTATGAGTACATCCAGTCCGAAGTCTTAAAGGGTCAACCGATCGACTACCTGGAATTTGGGGTCTCTCGCGGCGTCTCATTTCTCAGGTGGGCTGAGATCAACTCCCATCAGGAATCTCGGCTGTTTGGGTTCGATACGTTCGAGGGACTGCCTGAACCGTGGGTCAGCGTCAGCGCGGTTGCACCGACAGGGGCATATTCCACAAAGGGGGTTGTGCCAGAGACTGGCGACCATCGAGTCCAGTTTGTTATTGGACTATTCAACGCAACCCTACGTCCCTTCTTGGAGCACTTCCAGCCTCGCTCGAGGCTGGTGATTCATAACGACTCTGATCTTTTTTCGTCGACCTTGTACATGCTGGTGACTTTGGATCCAATCTTGGTGCCTGGCTCCATCCTGATCTTTGACGAGTTCGCAAACCCAATGCACGAATGGCGAGCATTCTCCGACTACGTTGCAGCTTTCGGCCGCTCGTTCAGGGTGTTGGGTGCGTCTGGCGCGTACTACACACAAGTCGCATTAGAAGTGACGGCCTAACAGGCTCGGCAGTCGCAAAGAGACGTGGTGCCAGTTGGTGTTCTGGCGAGACACCACACCGCCTGCAGACACTCGTTTCCATTGAACCTATCCCAAGGCATTCGGCATCTTCCCTGAGCCTGGATGATCGGCGCGATGTCGTGTCATGCCCTCCTTGATGTGGTCCCAAGTTGCCGCGTAATTCCAGTTCTGAAGGATGCGGTCATTTACCTCTGAGAAGGTCATTCCGCGCGTCAACATAGAGCGGACCTCGTTAAGAAGGTCGGCCAGCCGGTCCGAGTTGCCGAGCGGGTACGTCGCGCCATTCACGCCCGGGATGACCAGGTCTCTAGCGGCACCAACTCTGTCTGACGCGATTACAGGTAGTCCCGCCGCCAGAGCCTCGGATACAGACACGCCCCAGATCTCCTCTGTCGCCGCGTGCACGAAGATATCAGCTGCCGCGTACAGGTCTGGGAGTTCGGGATAAGGCACATACCCCGGAACGATCGCGCGAATAGCGTTGCCAGCTGCATTGACCGCGCCCTCGATTCGCGTGCGATCGGGCCCATCACCGACCAGCAGAATTGTCCACTCAGAAGATGGCAACTTTGGAAGGGCGGCTACGAGATCCCAAGGCGCCTCGCGAGCCGAGAACTTAGCAATCGACAGAACAACGGTGCTATCTGGTGGAATGCCAAACCGGCGCCGAACAGATTCCCGACCGGTCCGGCGTTGCGAATCTGGCATACGAAACCGATTTGTATCGATTGCGTATGTGAATCGAGCTAATCCACTGCGCCGAACTCCAAGTTTCAGTAGGTACTCATCCGTAACAGAACCAACCGAAAATATGGGTCGGTAAACGATGTTAAGAAACGGATACAGCACACGTTTCAGAGCTTGTTTCCAGCGCGAACGAGTTGCAAACAATGCGCCGTCGATTCTCAGGCCTATCGGGATGCCAAGGATATGGCACGCAGCGGTCACGCTGCGATGCAAACCAATCTGGTATCCGTTCACGATCACGTATTTGGGCCGAGTAGCCTTTAGGTATCCGATTGCCCAGGCAACGCCCGCTCCGATAGGCGCGACCATACTTCTATAACCTCCGCGCAGATCGAAGCCCCAATCTATCGTCCTAGCCAATTCATGATCGGAGATCGACTCGACCTGATCTGGCTCGCTAAACAGCACTACGAGCGCATCCTCTCCGGCCACATTTGAGACGTGAGCAAAGAATGGAGCTTCAAACTGAGTGGGATGTCCCACAACGAACAGGAGGGCAGTCATGGCGCTCGCCAGACTACTAGCGGCATGACCACCCTTTCAAGGTGTGAGCTCGCGATACTTAGTCTGGGATTGAAGGGGCGCCAATTGGATTTCCGCGTGCGAGCGGATCGTCTCGGTGCCGGTTATTCGTTGTTCGGACACCAGTGGATCCTCGTGGCTCAATGACCGAGCATGCGGCGCAAGATGAATCGAAAGTCAGAGGGACGGGCGACGAGGAGCGCGGCATAGGAGGCTCCCAGCAAACGCCTCAGAGCCACTGAGTAGAAAACTGTGGCGACCCCGTAGGCACAAAGTGAGGTCACGGCTGCGCCGGCGATACCCATCTTCGGAATCAGAACGACTAGGCCTGCAACAGTAGCAACGCTTGCGATCAAATCAGCGGTACCTGCAGTCAAAGGGCGGTTGGAGGCTCGCAACCCGGCCGACAAGAGTCGATTTGTCCCAAGGAAGACAGCGGCGAACACCAAAATATGCGCGGGTATTACTGCGGGTTCATATGGGTGTCCGAACAGCGCGACAATCAGAATCGGTATCACAGCGAATATTGCTAGCGCCAGACCCACTTCGAGGGCAAGCGTGACTCTTGTGTAACGAGCGACGTTCCGCGCCCGAATGCTCTCGTCGGGTTGCGAAGCCAAACTTGGCATGGCCATCATCCCTAAGGAAGTGCCGAGCAACACCATGGGCGTCAGGACGGACGTCGCGATCGCGTAATAGGCTAGCTGCGAAGCCGGTAGTACAACCGAGATGACAGCTTGATCAAGATACTCATTTGTTATCCCTGAGACCGTCCCAAGGTGGGACCTCGCCCCGTAGCTGAGCACTGCCCACCCAATGCGCCCGCTAGGTCGTCGTATCTCCAGACGAAGTCTCATTGCCCGCCAAACTACGTATCCAAGCGTCCCTGCGTTGGCGACCAAGTACACAATCACGAATCCTCGAACCGACCCCAAGTGACCGAGGGCGAGGGCAACGATCCCCGCCGCGGCAAGGCCTACCTGCAGGATGCGTGCGACGTTGAACTCTACGGTGTGCAACGCTCCGAGGAGGACAGCGGCCATGTTCTGCCATGTCAGGTACAGCGGTATATAGAGGAGAAACAACTTTGATGACTCCACCGCATCCGAGCCGTAGTGGGATAAGAGTCTCGGCAGTAATACGAGTCCAATTGGTGTGGCAACCAGAGACAAGGCGAGGGACATCACAATCCCGGTCGACAGTAACGACGCTCGCTCATCCGGGTGGGCGCTGGAACGACATGCAATCGCATCGGCAACCCCAAAGGCGATAAGGCTACTAAGCAAGCCCGGCCACAAGATCGCTGCCGCCAACGTGCCGCGTTCGCCAGGCATGAGGCCGCGAGCCAAGACAATTCCAGTGACAGCGTTGAATACCTGAAGAGCTACCGAAGCAGTCAATGCCTGCATTGCCCGACCGACGAAGCCCGTCTGTCCGCTGAGAGCTCCTAGCGGTAACCTACCGAGACTCAAGATGCGTGGCCAATGATTGGCGGAGTGCCCACTACGGGCTGCAAGGGATCGACCGCGATGCCAGCGTCGTACGCGCTACTCGAGCAAGGTCAAGGATCAATATCTGGATGCGATCTGCTGCGTAAGCGGCTTCACAACTGATCCTCAGCCGCCAGTCGGCTGTATCACCTCGCAAACCTCACGCGCTGCGGCCTGCGGGTCTCTGAAAGAGAGGTTGCCTAATTGAGTCGACCAGTTACCAGACCCCTCCCGTCGGCTCGCAACCGTTTCAATTCCTGAGCTGACTCCGTTAATCCGCACAATCGCCATGCCTGAGAAGGATTCGACCGCGTTCGCCTGAAGAGTGTCAGTCATTGAGTGCACCGACCGAGGACGCATATATATATGTGGCTTGAGCGGGAGCGACTGGATGGAAGCGGTCGTTCGTCGTCTTCAGCTCGAAGCCGGTATTGCGAAGGACATCAACTATTTCCGCGGGTCTTCCGGCCCAGCGATGCACTTCCATCGCTAAATTCTCGACCTGGCTCAACCACTGTGAATGGGTGGCGAACATTTGGAATTCTGCGCCTTCGATATCGATCTTGAGAAGTGAGACTGGTACCGCTATTTTTGCGATCACATCCCCTACCGATACTGAATTTCCAGGGGTCGCTCCTCCAAGCGAAGCGACGACAGGGCAAACTCGATTTGAGACGCCGTTCTGAGCCCACAGGAATCGCGCCACCCGTAAGTAGTGTGCTTGACTCTCGATCCAATACGTGTTGGCGCCTGCACTGGCGGCCCACAGGGAAAATAGACCTCGGTTGCCACCAGCGTCGACGACACTTGTCAATCGCATTTGTCTAGTGTCGAAGGCACGGAGATACACGTCTCTGCCGAACATCTCTCGGATAGTGCTGAAAGTGGCCGAGTCGCCGGGAAGCATCGAGTCCAAGCTCCCGCAGTCGACTATGAAGCGAATTCCATGATAGTAAATGAGTACACGGTCCTTAAGAATTGCGTCCGCACAATAGAGCTTTCGCGAATTGACGATCGTGCGCCAACACATTAAGCAGTTCCGCAGATACAGCACCGTCGTTCCAAACTGCAAGATGCGGCTCAGGCCGACCAGCTCCCGCACGACGCGCGCGCATGCAGCTAGAGGGTGCAGAGACGGACTCCCGCTTTGACTAATGGTCGGCGACGCCGGAAAGTCTAACTGGCAACAGCCGTGGGAGCGACGTTGGCTTCTGGGTCTTCGCAGATCCACATCGACGTGAAACGACCCCATTACCTCAGCGCCGAGCCTCGTCACCAGGCAAGGCAGAGCGCAATTCGGCTGGACGACAAACCTGAACGGCACGTTACCGCATTGCTGTCTCCCGCGGGAGGGAGGGCAGAAGAGACTGTGTAGTCTGCAGTCGCTGATACTTGGACGGATGCCACAATCAACACGGTTGAGCCGCCAACCGAGACCGCGCCTAGCAATAGGGCACGCGTCTGACGAAGAAACGCATGTCTTCCCTGACGCCAACAAGATTTCGTGCAAGGCTCTCGTTGCTCCACTCTCTGTAGAGCTTTCGTCCGGGGCCTGGCTACCCCCGCGCGAATAAATGGCTGCTCACCTGCCGGCGCCCCTGTCCGCTGTTCTAATTCACCAGGGCTCGCCGGGAGGTATTGGACAGGTTGAGTTGCTCCTGGATCGCGCGTTTGCGGCACTCGGAGTTCGGACATCCGTCATAAGACGGAACACGGACGGGTCGTCTGACGCTCACATGGGGGTTTCAGCGCGAAAATCCAAGATCGGCTTCGGCCTTCGCGCTATTGGCACAGTCATGAAGCGTCGACCCGAGCTGGTGGTATTTAGTCACTTGAATCTCGTCTCTCTGGCGTTGCCATTGAAAGCGGCCGTCCCGGGTATCCGAATGAGCTGCGTTGCTCACGGCATTGAAGCTTGGTCTCCGCTCGCGCCTTCCGCCCGAATCGGCGTAAACGCTTTAGATGCGGTGTGGTGCGTGAGCGAATTCACAAGGGGAATGCTGAACCGCGAGTCGGCCATAACACTTCGAAAACTCCATGTGCTGCCCCTGGCGGTGGCTGACGACAAGGCGCGGCTGATCGAGGCGCACAGAAATGAAAACACTCCCATCGGGTCTCGACCATTTCAATTGTTGAGCGTGTCCCGGCTCCACGCCGCTGAGCGATATAAAGGTGTCGAACACGTGCTCTCGTCTCTAGTCGGGGTGCGGGCCGTCAATCCGAACATCTCGTATCGAATTGTCGGAGAAGGACCTGACCGCGTGGTGTTACATGACTTTGCCGATGCACTTGGTATTGGCGATGTGGTTACTTCAGAGGGAGCTTTCGATGATGACCAGCTTGCCGCAGCGCTCAACGCGTGCGATGCGTTTATCCTGCCGAGCGCCAAAGAAGGCTTTGGGCTGGCCCATCTGGAAGCTATGTGCGCGGCAAAGCCGGTTATTGCCGCTTACGCCGGTGCAACGCCTGAACTTATCGATAGATCCAACGGGGTGCTAACGCGCTATGCGGATGTCGAAGGACTTGCAGACGCGATACTCCAGCTCATGAGCGACAGACCCTTGTGCGAATCTCTCGGCGCCGCGGGGAGGTCGCGATTCCAGGCTTCGTATACAGAAGCTTCGTTTCAGGCGCATCTGAACAGGCTCTTGGAGCGGCTCTAGTGTGCGGAATCGCCGGCATCTGGGCAAGCGCCGCCAAAGGCGATCCTGCAGGACTGGGGAGTCAGGTAGACACGATGCTTGCCGCCATGTTGCATCGCGGACCCGATCAGGGTGGCCGGTGGGCCAAGCATCTGGATAACAGTGCGATCGTCCTGGGTGGCCGTCGGCTTGCGATCCAGGATCTAACCGAGGCCGGCTCTCAACCGATGGTCGACCCAGTCACAGGCAATGCGATTGTGTTCAATGGCGAGATCTATAACTTCCCTGAGCTGCACCGGGAACTGACGGCCATGGGCGACTCTCTGACCTCCGATTGCGACACCGAGGTTGTCCTTCGCGGTTATGCGCGATGGGGAGCAGAGGTCGTCGATCGCCTTCGCGGCATGTTCGCGTTCGCCATCTGGGACGTCAAAACGCAGTCACTATTCCTAGCCCGAGACCGTTTGGGGGTTAAGCCCCTCTACTATCACCGCTCACCAGGATTATTCGCATTCGCATCGGAAGTCAGGGCACTTCTTCAAGGCGACGTTACTCCTGCGAACCTCAGTCCCAGCGCAATCCGCTCGTACCTGGCTTTTGGAGCGGTAAGCGAGCCGGTGACCATTATTCAGAATGTTCGGGCGTTCCCTCCAGGCCACCACGGCTTTGTACGTTCAGGCCAACTTGAGCTCATTCGCTACTGGTCACTGGCCGAAGCCTTCCGCCCTGCTCATGGCAAAGAGTCACCTACTGAGCTCGACGAGCGAATCCAGGCGCTTCTCAGCGAGTCGATCAAAATGCGCTTGATCAGCGACGCACCAATTGGGGTCTTTCTGAGCGGTGGGCTTGATTCAACGGTTGTGGCGACGATTGCCGCCGCGAACTCTCCGCAGAGCATTAATAGCGTGTCTGTCGTGTTCAAAGAACACGAGTTCTCGGAGAAGCTCTGGATCGATAGAACCGTCTCACACATTGGTTCGACTCATTACGAAGTCGAATTGACCGAATCCGAGCTGCTACGGCTAATCCCAACTGCGCTGCCCAGCTACGACCAGCCAACAGTCGACGCTATCAACACGTACATCGTATCCATGCACGCACGCCAGGCCGG
>QHVV01000088.1:1773-15714 GCA_003222385.1 Acidobacteriota bacterium | reverse complement strand
GCATGGCGGCGCGCGGGCGAGTCCTCGCCGCGGCGGTTCTCTTTCTCGCGGCCGTCGCCGTCCGGCTCTTCCGACTCGACCACTTCTCCTACGGCCTGGACGAGGTCCTCCAGGCATTCTTCATCCAGGGCGACCGGGTGTTCTTCTGGAAGACCCTCCGGTTCGACGCGATCCATCCGCCTCTCGACTACCTGATCGATCGCTTCGTCGAGATCCTCGGACCTTCCGATTGGGCGCGCAAGCTGCCCGCGGTCTTCTGGGGCGTCGGCACGATCGCAGCGGTCGGCTTTCTTCTGGCTCGCCGCGCGGGAAGAGCCGCCGGCTGGATCGCGGCGGCGCTCCTCGCGTTCGCGCCTTTCCACGTCCGCTACTCGCAGGAGCTCCGCCCCTATTCGCTCGGTCTCTTCGGCCTCGCGCTGTCGCTCCTCCTCCTCGACCGCTTCCTCGAGAAGCCGCGCGCGGGGCGGCTCGCTGCCCTGTGGGTCTCCTGTCTCGCGACCGCGTACGCGCTCTACTTCGCGGCGCTCGTCCTCGCGATCGCGGCGGCGGCGATGCTGGTCGAGGACGCGTTCTCTGTCGACGAGAGCCGGCGGCGGGCCGCCCGGAGGTTCCTCGCCTGGAGTCCCGTTTTCGGAGCCACCCTGTTCGTCGCCTATCTGCCGTGGTGGCCGGTGGTGCTGGAAGCGGCGCGGCGCCCGCCGCCCGTCCTGGCGCCACCGATCTCCTGGGACCGGCTGACGAGATTGCTCTCATTTTTCTCGTTCGCGCCCGATGACGGCCAGCCGCTCGGACGCAAAGGTCCGTTCTATTTGCTGCTCGTCGCGGCCGGAATCGCAATCGCATGCCGGAAGCCGAAACTCAGATTTCTCTCGATCTGGGCAATCGGTGGCTTTCTCGCGATCGAGGTCCTCGGCCATGTCCATCCGCACTTCTACGTTTCGCGTCGCTTTCTCCCTGCCGGCCTCTCTTTCCCTCTCCTGGCAGCGCTGCCCCTGGCAAACCTTTTGTCGCGCCGACCGCGGATCGTCGGCGTGATCGCTCTCGCCGCGGTGCTGTTCTTAGACCTGCGCTCTCTCGCCGTCTATTTCCGGGAAGGCCGCGCGGACTGGCGAACGCTCGCCGACTTCCTGCGCCGCGAGTCGCCGGCCGACGAGCGCGTCTTCACCGAGAACCAGTACTCGCAGCTCTGCGTCGCGTTCTACCTGGTCGGACCGGGCTGGCTCGCCGACGGAGGCCGGCACGGCCGCGAGGTCCTGAACCTGGAAGGAGAGATCGTCCGGCTGACGTGGTCGTGGAAGCCCGGGGAGAGGTCGTGGCTGGTCCTTGCCGGCGAGCCGCGCCATCCCGACCTCCGGCGCTGGGCCGCGATGTTTCCGAAGCGTCCGTTCCCGAAAGCCGAGGACGCGCTCCTCGCCCGCCTCGATCCGGACCTCCGCGAGAGAGCGTTCGCTCCGGGGCGCTAACATCGCCCGGATGGACAAGGAGCTCGCCGACGCCCTGGACGACCTGATCCTCGGGCGCGGCGTCGCCCGGGGGCGCCACGAGCTCGTCTCCCGGGGCCGGCCGGTTCGCGACGAGTTCCTCGAGCGCCTTCTCGCCAACGGCTTCCGCCCGATGACGGTCCGCGAGGCGCCGATCGAGGCGGGCGAAAAGATCCCCGCCTTCCGGCTGGACGGCGACGCGGTCGACTTCGGCTGGATCCGCTGGGAGATCTTCACCCCAAAGAGCCGGCGCAAGCTCTTCGCGTCGGAGCGCCGGCGGCCCGACAACAGCGAGTGGGCGGTGCAGCTGAATCTCGCTTCGCCCGAGAAAGTCTGGGCGTCGCCGGAGCGGAAAGAGAAGCACGACGTCGAGACGGTCGTCGCGGTGAACCCGTGAGCGGGCCGCTGCTCTCGACGATCCCGGTCGGCCCGCTCCAGTGCAACTGCACGATCCTGGCGGACGTCGAGGCGGCCGAGGCCGTCGTGATCGACCCCGGCGACGAGCCGGAGCGCATCGTCCGGGCGATCGAAGCGACGAAGTGCCGGGCGCTCGCGCTCCTCCACACGCACGGGCACTTCGACCACATCGGCGGGACCGCGGCGGTGCGGCGCGCGACGGGCGCCGCGATCCGCATCCACGCTGCCGATCGGCCGCTCTACGACGCGCTCGTCGAGCAGGCAAGTTTCTTCGGCCTCGCAGCCGCGCCTCCCGCTCCGCCGGACGGCGGTTTCGCCGACGGCGAGTCGATCCCCTTCGGCCGGTTCGCTCTCGAAGCGATCCACACGCCCGGCCACACGCCCGGCTCCACGTGTTTCCGTCTGGACGGAGAGTCGCCGGTCCTCTTCTCTGGCGACACGCTCTTTCGTCGCTCGATCGGGCGCACCGACCTCTGGGGCGGCGACACCGACGCGATCCTCGAGTCGATCCGGCGGAAGCTTTTCGTCCTCTCCGACGGGTTGCGCGTCGTGTGCGGTCACGGACCCGACACCACGATCGGCGAAGAGCGGCGCTCGAACCCGTTCGCGGCGGTCTGATCCGTTTTTGCTACGATCTTCCGGGTGAAGCTGTCGCTCTCCGAGAAGTCGCGCCTCGTCTCCAGCTACTGGAAAGACGCGCCGTCGCTCTGTCCGAAGCACGACGTTCCGATGCGCACGTTCTTCGTGGAGCGCGTCTACAAACCCCAGGTCGTCATGGTGTGCCCGAAGGGGGAGATGTTCCGCTTCGATCAGAAGCCGAAACAGGTCGAGTTTTCGCGGCCGCACGTCAAGACGATGGTCCTGGACGCGCAGGAGCGGGAAGCGCCGACGTGCCCGCAGGACTTCATGCCGCTCGTCGTCTACAGGACTCCCGCGGTCTTCATTCCGCAGGGCTGGGATTACACCTTCATCTGCCCGAGCTGTCTCTCCTACGGCCGATGGATGGATACCGGCCGGCCCGATGAGGAGGCGGTCACCGCCGCTCCCATCAAGAAAGCGGAAGCGCCGCCGTTTCACGACGAGACGATCTCCCTTCCCAAGCGCATGGACATGGCGAAGGAAGGCGACCTCTCGACGAAGCTCTATGCCGCGATGGCGCAGACGGACTGCACCGCGTGCGGCTACGACTGCGAGGGCTACGCGAAAGCGCTGGCCGACGGGTCGGAAAAGGACCCGAACCTGTGTGTTCCCGGCAAGGAGGAGACGGCGCGGGTCGTCAAGGACCTTCTGAAGGGAACCGGGCTGCCCGCCTCGTTTGTGGCCTAGAGATCTCGCCGGCTCTCAGCCGGCCCGGGAACCGTCCGCCGCGGCGGCGGCCGGCTCCGGCGGCGCCGCGGCTTCGATCTCCCCGGCACGCCGGTCGCCCGGCCGGATCGGGAGGGTGAACGTGAACCGGCTGCCTTTCCCGATGACGCTGTCCGCCCAGATCGTGCCGCCGTGCAGCTCGACCAGCGACCGCGCGAGCGCGAGGCCGATCCCCATCCCGGCGTGCTGTCGGGTCGGTGAGCCGTCGACCTGGCGGAAGCGTTCGAAGACGTGCGACAGCTCTCCCGCGGGAATCCCGATCCCGTCGTCCTCGACGCTCACGAGGTAGCGCTCCGGCTCGCGCTCCACCCGGACGACGACGCGGCCGTGACGGCGCGAGAACTTGATCGCGTTGGCGAGCAGGTTCCAGAGGACTTGCTGGAGGCGGAGCGGATCGGCGCGGATGAGAGACATCGCAGGCGGAAGCGGCGCCAGGATGATCGAGACCGAGCGGCCGTCCGCCATCATCCGCACCGTGTCGATCGACCGTTGAATCACGTCCGGCAGAGACACGGGCTTGCGGTCGAGCGCGAGAGAGCCCCGGTCCATCCGGGCGAGATCGAGCAGGTCGTCGATCAGCGCGAGGAGGACGCGAGCCGACTGGCGGACCTGCGAGAGCCCTCTTTTGAGAGTCTTCTCCTCCAGGTGTTCCTCCATGAAGAGGTCGGTCCAGCCGACGATCGCCGTCAGCGGCGTTCGGAGCTCGTGGTTGACGTTCTGGAGGAAGTGGTCCTTCAGGCGGCTCGCCCGCCGAAGCTCCTCGACCGTGCCGGTCAAAAGCAACGTCCGCGAAAGACGTGATCGCGTCCATTTCTTCCCGTCCGAAGCCGCCGGGACGGTTGGTCGCGACGACGACGCCGATCGTTTCGCGGTCCGTCTTCAAGGGTGCGAACAGGGCGTTGCGGGCGTTGAAGAGCTTCTTCATCTCGACATGGACGTAGGGATCGTTTTCCAGATCGTTGGAGTAGTAGGCGTCTCCGCTCTTGTAAACGGTCACTGCGATCGACCGGGCCTCGAGCGGGACTTTGACCCGGGAGGCGAGGTCCTCCGAAACGTTCCAGCCGGGCCAGGCGCCTTCCAGGCGATTCGTGTTCGGGTCGTAGAGCAGGAAGAGGACGGTCTCCGCGCGGGTGAAGGCGCCGATCGCCTCGCTCGAGCGGGCCAGGATCTCTTTCACGTCGGTCGTGCCGTAGCCGGCGCGCGACAGGTGATGCAGACGCCGCAAGGTTTCGACGCGGCGCGCGACCCTCTTGCCCATGCGGTCGATGGCGACCGCGAGACGCCCCACTTCGTCCCGTGAGCTCGGCCGGGCCAGCTGGACCGACCGCCCTTCGCCGATTTCCTCCGCGGCCGCGACGAGCTCCCGCACGGGCTCGGAAATCCGGCGAGAGATGAGAAGCACCGCGCCGAACACCGCGACGACCAGGTAGAGGAAGAGGAGAACCACGTCGCGCTTCAATCCGCGGTAAGACTGCGGCTCCGCCTCTCGTTTCGCCTGGGTCGCGACGCGCGCCAGCGCCGCCGGAGAGTAGCCCTCGAGAAAGATCCAGCGGTTGGACGGAACGCGGGCGGAGGCGAGCCGGTAGCCCCCTTCCGGCGACGAATCGGCGGAGGACGCCTTCGCCTGCAAGGCGCTCCAGAGCTCGCGGCAGAGCGCGCGCTCGGAAGCCGGGAGCGCCGTCGAGTCCAGATCCGTGCACCCGAGCAGGATGCCGGCTCGGGTCGTCGCCGCCATCGCGTGGCCGTCCCCGTCGAAAGTGATCCAGAGATCCCCGGAAGGAGTGCTCCGTTCGACCGACTCTTCGATGAGGCGCCGCGCGTCCACGTCGACGCCGACGCGCGCGAGAGCCTTGCCGCGCTCGTCGCGGACGACCGTCGAGACCGTCGCCACGGGCCGGCCGTCGGCGCTCTCTCCCTGCTTCCAGGCAAGATCGCCGGTGGGCGTCGAAGCGACCGGAATCGCAGGACGGGGTGCCGCGTCTCGCGAAGACGGCGGATGGAGAGCATGGTCGGCCCGCATCACGCGCGCGGTCGCGCCCGATGCCGTCTCGACCGACAGGGAGAGGATCACGGCGCGGCGTTCGAGCGTGCGCTCGAGGCCGGGAACGAGGGAGTGGATCCGGGCGAGGTCGTCTCGTGCGGCGGAGCCCGACGCTTCTTCCGAAAGCCGAAAGGCGGACGACCCGGCCGGTCGCCCCACGATCGTCAACCGTGCCCGCGGCGGGATCCGGCCGGGCGAGCGTCCGATCGGCGGAAGAGCTCGCGCGAGGGCCGCCCTCGTCGAATCGGCGACCGCGACGGCCGTGTCCTCGACGAGGCGCGCGCGCCGATCCATCCACTCGGCGCGGTATCGCGCGTCCTCCTGAAGGCGCCGGAGCGCGTCGGCAACGCGGAGTCCCGCGAGTTGCCGGCCCGAGTCCTTCTCGAGCTCCGACAGCCGCTGCTCGAGAAGGAAGACGAACGCGCCTCCGGGGATGCAGAACGCGAGGAGGAGGCCGACCAGCAATCGCGACGCGACGCTTCGGCGCGGGTCGAGCCGCCGCCAGGGAGCGGTCACGCTGCTCCCCGACGGAACTCGTCCCCCGGACGAACCCGGCGCGCTTTCATGGGTAGAAACGAGACATTTTAACGCGGGTCGCGGCGGAGAGGAGTTCGGCGACCGCGCGCGGACGCGGGTCTACTCGTATCTCAAGGCTTCGATCGGGTCGAGACGGGACGCCTTCTGCGCGGGATAGAAGCCGAAGAAGACGCCGATCGCGGCGGAGAAGCCGAACGCGAGCAGGATCGACTCGGGCGGAAGGGCGATCGACCAGTGCGCCTTCCAGGCGAGGAAACGGGACGCGCCCACTCCCAGCACGATCCCGATCAGGCCCCCGGCAACCGAGAGCGTCAGCGCCTCGACCAAGAACTGCGTCAAGATGTCCCTTCCCTTGGCGCCGATCGCCATACGGATTCCGATCTCGCGCGTCCGCTCCGTCACCGAGACCAGCATGATGTTCATGATCCCGATCCCGCCGACGAGGAGCGAGATCGACGCCGCCGACGCGAGGAGCAGAGAAAGCGTGTGGGACGTCTGGTCCGCGGTCTGGGCGATCTCCTGCTGCGAGCGGATCATGAAATCGGAATCCTGGCCGGGCATCAGACGGTGGCGCTGTCGCAGGAGCGATTCGATCTCCGTCTGCGCCTGGGAAACCGCGGCCTGCGAGACCGCCGAGGCCATGAACATGTCGATCTTGTTCTTGCCTTTCAGCAGGCGCATCACGGTCGTATAGGGAGCCACGACCGTATCGTCCTGGTCCTGGCCCACGGTGCTGCCGCCCTTCGTCTCGAGAACGCCGATCACCCGGAAGGGAAAGTTCTTGATCCGCACGGTCGCGCCGACCGGGCTCTGGTCGCCGAAGAGGGAGGTCGCGACGGTCGAGCCGAGCACGCAGACTTTCGACGCGGACCGCACCTCGCTGTCGCCGAAAAAGACGCCGTCCGAGGTATTCCACGATCGAATGAACGGCCACTCGACCCCGACCCCCTGGACCGACGTCCCCCAGTTCAGGTTTCCGTAGACGACCTGCCCCGCCGACCTCGACATCGGCGAAACGTATGCGACCGAGGGGCACTCCGCCTTGACGGCCGCCACGTCGTCTTCGGTCAGGGTGGATTCGCCCGTGAAAATCCGGGCGCCGGACTGCGTCGAGACCCCCGGGAAGACCATGAGGAAGTTCGTGCCGAGAGCCGAAATCTGCGACTGGATCGCGGCCTGCGATCCCTTGCCGACGCCGATCATCGCGATCACGCAGGCGACACCGATGATGATTCCGAGCGCGGTCAGCGCCGAGCGCATCTTGTTGCGCGCGATCGCCTTCAGGCCGACCTTCAGGATCGTCAGGAACTTCATGCCGTCGGCCGCTCGGCAGATGCCGCCCGGCGCTGCTCCGAAGGGCGGTCCTCGACGACCCGACCGTCGCGGAAGACGACGATGCGGCGCGCGTACTCGGCAATGTCCGGCTCGTGCGTGATCAGGACGACCGTCTTTCCCTGGTCGTTCAACTTCTGAAAGACCGCCATCACCTCTTCCGAGGTCTTCGTATCGAGATTGCCGGTCGGCTCGTCGGCCAGCATGAGCTTCGGATCGTTGATCAGGGCTCGCGCGATCGCCACGCGCTGCTGCTGCCCGCCGGAAAGCTGGCTGGGCAGGTGATGCTCGCGCCCGGACAGACCCACGTCCGCGAGGCAACGCATGGCGCGCGCGGCGCGGTCGGCTGCGACGTGACCGTTCGAGGCGTAGATCAACGGCAGCTCTACGTTCTCGAGCGCGGTCGTCCGCGCGAGAAGGTTGAAGGACTGGAAAACGAACCCGATCTTTCCATTCCGGATCTCCGCCCGCGCGTCGCGGTCGAGGCCCGAGACGTCCACGCCGTCCAGGGAATAGCTGCCCGACGTCGGGCGGTCGAGACAGCCGATGATGTTCATGAACGTGCTCTTTCCCGATCCGGAAGCCCCCATCACCGCGACGAACTCGCCCGGTCCGACGACGAGCGATACACCGTCGAGCGCGCGAACCTCGACTTCGCCCATCGTGTAGACGCGGACCAGGTCCTCGGTCCGGATGACCGGCTCGGCGGCCACGCTGCGCTCCCCCGGCGGCGGGTGCAGGTCCGCGGCGGGATCGCTCCGCTTGGGATTAGAAGCCACGCCGGCCGCCCCCGCCGCCGGCCGGACCACGGCCGGCGCCCGGAAGCGCGCTCCCCGTGGTGTCGACCTTCGAAGTCGCGACGCCCGTGACGACGGCGTCTCCGACGGCGAGCTGTCCCGAGACCACCTGCGTGACGCGGCCGTCGGAAATACCCGTCTGGACCTTGACCGGGTCCGGCTCGGACTTGACCGGAGGGAGCTTGTACACGGTCTGCTCGGTGGGCGGGCCGGTCTTTCCGCGCCGGCCGCTCCAACCGCCTCCTCCCCGTCCGCCGCCTCCCGCGGCTCCCCCGGCGCCCCGTCCAGGGCCCCCGCCGCCGCGGGACTGGTCGACCTGCCGCGCCACGGCGGCGGTTCCTCCGCCCGCGCCGAGGTTGGCCGCGCGCTCCTCGGGAGACGTCGAAGCCTTTTCCTCCGGCCGGAAGCGGAGGGCCGCATTCGGAATCCGCAGGACGTCGCGCACGCGGGCCACCTCGACCGCCACGTTCGCCGTCATGGTGGGCTTCAACATCAGGTCGGGATTGTCCACCGCGACGATCACCGGATACGTGACGACGTTCTGGTTGACGGTCGCGTTCAGGCGGATCTGGGAGACCTTGCCCCGGAAATTTCGATCCGGATACGCGTCCACGGTGAAGCGGACGGGCTGCCCGACTTTCACGGTGCCGATGTCGGATTCCGAGACGTCCGCGGAGACCTGCATCTTGGTCAGGTCCTGCGCGATCGTGAAAAGGGTCGGCGCCTGGAACGAGGCGGCCACGGTCTGTCCCACGTCGTATTGCCGGGCGACGACGACGCCGTCGATCGGCGCGACGATCTTCGTGTATTTCAGGTCCGTCTCGGCCTGCTTCAACGTGGCGGCCGCCTGCTGCGAGCTCGCGCGCGCCGAGTCGTAGTTTGCCTGCGCGGCGTCGTAGTCCGCCTGGGGCGCGAGCCCCTCTTTCTTGAGGGCCTTCTGGCGCTCGAGCGCGATCTTTGTGTTGCGCACGTCGACGTTCGCCTTTTCCAGCCCCGCCTGGGCCGCGTTGACCTTTTCCTGGAAAGGCGTGGGGTCGAGCTCGATCAGGAGATCGCCCTTCTTGACCTGGCTGTTGAAGTCCGCATGCAGCTTCGCGATGATTCCGGAGACCTGGCTTCCGACGGCGACCGTCGTGACCGCGGAGACCGTGCCCGTCGCCGTGACGGTCTGCGTCACGTCGCCGCGATCCACTTTCGCCGTGCGGTACTTGGGCTCGGAATTCCTTCTCGTCCCGAGGAGAAGAACGACCCCGCCGATCGATGCAACGACGATGACGACCCAGACGATCTTCTTCATCACTTCACGAGAACGCCTTCGCACGCTTGTGATCTTCCCGGAGGACATTCCGGTTCGGAAAAGCCGGCCTCGCGGGGCGGGATTACAGAAAACTTACATCTCGGCGATCCCGCCGGGACATTTACGCGAAAGTCGTGCCCGTGGGCGAGACCGCTCTCGACAGGATGGTTTCGAGGTGCGCGAGCCCCGTTCGCAGGAGGAACGTTCGCCCGCGGCCGTAGCTCTTGGCGCCCACGAAATAGAAGCCGGGCTCCCCGGACTCGAGATCTCCGGCCGAAACGGCCGGGACCGAAAGGCAGTCGGTGACGTTGCCGAGGGCGCGCGAGAGTCGCGCTGCCCCCTCGTTCGCCGGAGAGATCTCGAGCGCGAGCTCGCTGACGAAAGAAAGGTCCGGCCGAAAGCCGGTCAGCGCGACGACTGCGTCAAAGTCATCCTCGTCCCCTCCCGAGAAGCGGACGCGGATTCCGGCACTCCGCGCTTCGAGCCGTTCGACCGACGTCCGGCGCCGGACGTCCAGGAACGCAGGCGGATCGGCGGCGAGGTCGTTGGCGCTCGAAGCGACGCGTCGTCGTTCGGGAAGAGGGTCGGGGCAGACCTCCAGAACCGGACGGCGTTGGGCGGAGCGCACCGCCCAGATCACGCGCGTGGAGGGCTCGGCGGCGGCCAATCCGGCGAGCGCGAGCGCGGCGGTGGCCGCGGAATGTCCATGCCCGACGAGGAGAACTCGGCGGCCGGGAAACGAGGGCAGTCGCTCCGCAAACCTTCCGAGATCCCGCACCAGCCGGTCTGCGAGCGCTCGCTCTCCCTGCGCCGGGAGCCCACCCGCCCCGAGGAAGGTCGACAGTCGGCTCGCGCCCGAAGCGTCCAGAACCACGTCGGCGTCGAAGCGCTGCTCGCCCGACGAAGTCTCGACGAGCAGCTGGAACGGGCGCTCGCCCCGCAACGGGTGGCCCGCGTGATCGCCTCGGAGCATTCCGGCGCGGCCGACCGCGACGACCCGGTGATGCGCGCGGACGCATCCGGTGAGAGCCGGAGACGCCGCGACCGGCGCGAGCACCCGTTCGACCATTTCCGGTCCGGTCAGGAGCACGTCGTCGGGCGGCATCCGGCTGCCTAAAACCCGACGAAATCCTCGCGGCACGTTCATGCCGAGCGGGCTGAAGAACCTCGTGTTTCCCCAGCGCATCAGCGCATGGCCGACGTCGTCCGCTTCGAGCACGACGACCTCGTGATCCCGCTGGCGCAATTCGAAGGCGGCGGCGATGCCGATCGGCCCGGCGCCGATGACGACGATCCGGCGGGACGTGGCTCAGCCCTTCCGGGTCATCGTGTTGCAGGCCTGGACCCAGTGCGCGATCGTTCCGCCTCCGCGAATGGCCGCGGCGACGTTGACCGCTTCGGCCATTTCCTCCGGGGAGACGCCCGCGTCGGAGCAGGCGGACGCATAGGAATCGATGCAGTAGGGCTCCTGGATCGCGAAGGCGACCGCGAGGGCGATCAGCTTCTTCGTCCTCTCGTCGAGCGCCCCTTTCTCCATGGTCGCGGTGTACCACCGGAGGTAGAGGTCCCACAGCTTCGGCTGCGTCTTCCCCATGTCGGGAAACCGGGCCAGGTCTTCAGAAAGGTAATAGCTGGGCATGCGACTCCTCGTACATCCGGGGACGGGCTGAAGCCTGTCCCCAACTGTGGCTCGGTCAGTAATGTCCCCAACTGTGGCTTGTCACTAATGTCCCCAACCGTGGCGTTAGTACCTTCCTCGTTCGCGTTCTTTCGCCGGAAGGATCTCCAGACAGGTCGTCCACCAACCCGTCGAGACGGTCTCGATGAACTCGCCGGGCAATCTCTCCTCGCGCATCCGTCTCGCGAGCTCCTCGTGGTCGTACTCGACCGGCACGAACTCGACTGACACGTCCCGGCCGAACGTGAGGCGCGCATACCAGACGTTCGTCCGGCCGTCGTTGGCCGGCCGGCCGAGCACGCCCGCGTTCACGACCCGCCGCCCCGACGGGAGAAGCCGGGTCCAGGGAAGGCCGGTGTGCGTGCAGACGAGGACGTCCGCATCGGAGTCGGCGAGCATCTTTTCGAGAAAGGAGACCGGCGACGTGGACTCCCAGAGGAACTCATTGATCTTGCGGGGGGAGCCGTGGACGAGGAGAACCTTCCGTCCGGCGACCTCGAGGCGGCGCGTCTTCGGAAGGGTCCTCATCCATCGCTTCCACTCGGAAGAGGTCTTCCTCGCCGTGTAGTCGTACGAAATCTGCGCGAAGTGGTTGTCTCGCGGGTCCGTGTAGCCGCAGTGGCAGTCCTCGGCTCCGGACGAAAGAGATTCCTCGTAGTTCCCCTGGATCGACTCCACCCCCGCGTCGAGCAGGATCGGGAAAACGCGGTCGGGATGGGGGCCGAACCCGCCGAAGTCGCCCAGCGCGTAAAGGCCGTCGGCGCTGGATCGCTTCGCGTGGGTCAGAGCGGCCTCGAGCGCGAGCGAGTTGCTGTAGACGCCGCCGAAGAACGCGAGCCGCGTCACGTCCGGCACGTGACCCCGAACTCGTGGCAGGTGAAGCAGGCTCCGTACTCGAGCCGGAACGGACGGAGCGTCTCCGCGAGAGACTCTCCCATCCGCGCCCGCGGCTCGTCGATCAGGATCGGGCAGACGTAGACGCCGCGGGAGGTCACCATCCGGCAGGAGGAGCACTGGAGCTTCTCCGACTCGTCTTCCGTCAGGTGCCGGCCGCGGAGGGACTCCCACGATTCGTACGCGCGCAGCCTCCCCTCTTCGGCGCCGATCCGGAAGAGAGAGAGGACCTTCAAACGGGGACGCTCGAGCCCGATCGACCGCATCCAGTCCAGAAACCGCGCGCGGCCCGCCGGGCTCCCCGCCTCCTCGCACGCCTCGGTCACCGTGACGACCGGGTTCAGTCCCGCGCCGGCGAGATTCGAGATCCCTCCGAGGATCTTTTCGAACGTGCCGGCTCCTCGAATCGCGTCGTTCACTTCGGCGGTATAGCCGTCGATCGAAACGCGGACGTCGAGAGAGTACTCGCTGGCGTCGAAGATTCTTTTCAAGCTTCGGCAGCGGTCGGGCGACAGGAACATTCCGTTGGTCAGGACGGTGGCCGGACCCTGCCGCAGGGTCTCCTCGAGAATCGGGAGCATCTCCGGGTTGCCGAACGGCTCTCCGCCCGTGAAGTAGTACTCGCGCACTCCCAGGGGAATCGCCTCGGCGAGTCGCCGGCGGACCTCGCCGAGAGTCAACATCTCGTGACTGTGATTCGAGGGGGAGCAGGAAATGAAGCAGTGCGTGCATTTCAGGTTGCAGATCGTTCCAGCGACCTGAAACCAGAGCGTGTCGAGAGAAATCGACGGCACGAACGGATACAGGCCGTCGTCCGAGACGGTCGGAGCGATCGGCGCGCGCAGGAACCTCGCGGGCAAGACACCTCCTGC
This sequence comes from Acidobacteriota bacterium, assembly GCA_003222385.1. GTDB lineage: Bacteria > Acidobacteriota > Thermoanaerobaculia > UBA5066 > Gp7-AA6 > Gp7-AA6. The sequence goes on along the minus strand of QHVV01000088.1, from coordinate 3,003 downwards.
TGGACGAAAAAACAGAAGTCAGCGGGCGGTTCAGGAACCGGAGGGCGGGGCGCGCGAGGCTTCGGGATCGAAATGCGGGCGAGAGGGAACCGGGAGCGCGGCGACAGTCGGGCTCCACGCCTTCGACTCGAGCGCGTCCCGGGCGAGGGCTTTTAGATCCGGGGTCGAAAGCGGCCGGCGCAGGAGCCGGCCGAGCTGGCGGCGGCCGTCGACGTCGGGGGCCGGAGCGACGACGCGGACGAGCCGTCCGCGGGCGCGAAGGCTCTTCGAGAGCCGGGAGAAAACGTCGAAACGCCTGGGGGCAAGGCCGCGCAGGAGATCCAGGTCTGCCGCGGGCAGCGCGACGAGCGAGACGCCGCCGTCCGGCGCGGGAGCGAGAACGGCGTCGGCTCCTTTCTCGAGGAGATCGAACGCTTTCGCGAGGATCTCCGGGGCCGGCGCGACGTCGCCCCCGACGAGGACCGCGTGGCCGCCGAGCTCTCCGGCCTGACGCGCCGCGTCTTCCAGCCGCCGCCCGAACGAGCTGCCGCGCTGCTCGAGAAGCGCGATCTCCTCGCCGGACAGGGAGCGTCGCCAGCCGGCGTGATCCGCCCGGGGAGCTGCGACGACGAGTCGCGCGTCGACGCGCCGAGCCGCGTCGAGCCAGCCGAGAGCGAAAGCCGTGAAGAGGTGCTCACCCGCTCGGCCGCGCAGACCCTTTTCGTCGGCCTGCCGCCGCGGCTCGCGGGAGAAGAGAACGAGGAGACGCGTCGCCATCCTCCGTCATCTTACGATGCGGCGGGGCGGAACTAGGCTCTTACGAAATGTTGCGGTCGATGAACTTGACGAATTCGCTGCGGGGCAGCGCGCCCAGGACCCGGTCGGCGACCTTGCCGCCCTTGAAGAGGATGAACGTGGGGATGGACGTCACCTGATACTGGAAAGCAACCTGCTGGGATTCGTCCACGTTGACCTTCGCGACCTTGAGCTTTCCGGCGTACTTGCTGGCGAGGTCGTCGACGATCGGTCCGACGGTCCGGCACGGGCCGCACCAGGGAGCCCAGAAGTCCACGAGGACGGGCACCGAACTCTTCAGGATGTCGCCCTCGAAGCTCGTGTCGGAAACCTCCTGGACGTTCGGGTTGTTGGCCATCAGTGTCCCTCCAATTCGAAAATATGCAGGATCGCGGCCAGGGGATTCAAGCGTCTCTCAGTGTACATGCGCGTGCACTTTCCCGCGCACGTGCGCGA
>QHVV01000088.1:1200-1726 GCA_003222385.1 Acidobacteriota bacterium | reverse complement strand
GACCATGAGGAGAGAGAGGGCTGGATCGACCCATCCCGGAGCGCCCAGCAGGGCGCCGATCATCGCGAGAAGCGTCAAAGAGGAGTCGATCGAGCAGGCGATCGACTCTTTCGCCTCGGCCGCGAGGCCCTCGCTGCCCAGTCGCCGTGCAGTCTTCCACTTCCCATATCCCACGAACGGCATCCCGAACGAAGCGAAGAGCGTCAGCAGGAGACCGAGGACGCTCTGCTCGGCATGGGCGCCGTGGGTCAGCTCGTAGATCGCGCGCGCGACGACGTACGCTCCGAGCAGCAGGAACGAGATCCCGATCCAGCGCGCGAGCATGCGGTCCCGCCGCGCATGGTCCTGCTCCCGGTCGGCGAGCAGCCGCAGATGGCGCACCGCGAGGAAAGCCGCTCCCCCTTCGATGACGCTCTCGAGAGCGAACGCGAGGAGCGCGAGGCTTCCGGTCCGCAGCGCCTCCACGAAACCCAGGCCGCCTTCGCCGACGACGTGGATGAACGTGAGCCCGAGCAGCCAGTACATC
>QHVV01000088.1:0-1177 GCA_003222385.1 Acidobacteriota bacterium | reverse complement strand
AGAGCGGCGTGGTCCGGCACCGCGACATTCTAGGCGTTCCGAATTCGTGGACGAGGCGCGGCAGGAATGGGACCGGAGCGCTGTCCGTTTGCCGGTAAGATGCTGATGCCGATGGGAAAAGTCCGCCGCCTCCGGGGAGTCCGCGCCGCGCTGCTCGTCGCGGCGTGTTTCGCCGCGTCTTCGGCCTTCGGACTCCACCCGGAGCCGGACTCGGCGCCGACCGACCGCGCTCTCGCGATTCGCGCGACGACGGCCACTGTCGACGCGTCCGCCGACCACGGTTGCCTCGCGTGCCGCGCCCATCGGCCGCTCATCGCCTCTTCGACTCCGGCCGAGGTGACCGCGCCGCAGACCTCGGTCACCGGTCCTGACGCCGCGCTCGATCTCGCCGTCCGTGCCTTCCCCGTCCTCTCGAAGGACGGTCGCTCGCCTCCCTTCCTCTCCTAGAGCGTCTCTCGGCCCGGGGCGAGTCGCCCCGGGACGTTCCGAGCTCTCCAGGAGGTTTTCGTGGGTCCATCCGCAAAACTTCTCCTTTCCCTTTGCCTCGGTCTGGCGACGGCGACAGCCGCCGTCGCGCAGCAGCCCCCGCCTGCGGCGAGTCCCCCGCCCGCCACTCCTCCGCCGGAGGCGACTCCGCCGCCGGGACCGGAGGCGACCCCGCCACCCGCACCGGAGGCGGTGCCGCCTCCCGCGGCCGAAGCTCCTCCGGCGCCTTCTTCTGCCGGGAGCCCGCAGAGCGGGACGTATTTCAATCCGGCAATCGCCGTGATCGGGAACTTCCTCGCCACGGCCGGGAAGAATCGCGTGGAAGACCGGCCATCGCTCGAGATGCGCGAGTCGGAGGTTTCCTTCCAGGCGGTCGTCGACCCCTACGCCCGCGCCGACTTCTTCGTCTCGATCTCGAACGACGGAGTGGAGCTCGAGGAGGGCTTCGTCACGTTCACTCACCTGCCGGCGGACCTTCTCGTCAAGGTCGGAAAGTTCAAGGCCCAGATCGGCAAAGTCAATACGCAGCATCTCCACACCCTTCCGTGGCCCGACGAGCCGCTGCCGATCGTCGACCTGCTCGGAAGCGAGGAGGGATGGAGCGATGCAGGTGTATCGGTGTCTCGCCTCTTTCCGCTTCCCGGCGACACCTTTTCCGAGCTGACCCTGCAGGTCTTTCGCGGCGAGACTC
>QHVV01000217.1 GCA_003222385.1 Acidobacteriota bacterium | reverse complement strand
TGGAGGGACTGAAGACGGAACCGCAGGCCGCCAGCTCCCCGCCGACAATCCTTTTCCTGCCCACCCTGGCCGAATACCAGGAGGTGCTTTCCGGCGATTTCCCGCCGTTCTTTATCAACTCCGCGATCGCCAGCCTCGTCTCGACGCTGCTGGTGCTGGTCCTCGGACTGCCCGCCGCCTATGCGCTTGCGATCAGGCCGGTGGGGAAGACCCGCGACGTGCTGTTCTTCTTCATCTCGACCCGCTTCCTGCCCTTTGCCGCGAGCCTGGTCCCGCTGTACCTGCTGGCTCGCGACCTGCAGCTGCTCGACAACATCCTCGCGCTGATCCTCATCTACACCACGATCAACCTTCCGCTTGGCGTCTGGCTGCTGCGCTCGTTTCTGCTCGAGATACCGAACGACCTCTTTGAGGCGGCGCGCGTGGACGGCGCCCAGTTTCGGCACGAAATATTGCGCATCGTGGTGCCGTTGATCGCCCCGGGGCTGGCGGCCACGTCCTTGATCTGCCTGATCTTCAGCTGGAACGAGTTCTTCTACGCGGTCAACTTCACATCGTCGGTGGCGGCCACGGCGCCGATCTTCCTGGTCAGCTTCATCAGCGGCCGCGGCCTGTTCTACGCCAAGCTTGCCGCCGCCGCCACGCTGGCCAGCCTGCCCGTTCTGCTCGCCGGCTGGATCGCGCAGAAACAGCTCATCCGCGGCCTGACCATGGGCGCCGTGAAGTGAAGGCCGTCGTGATCGAGGAACCGAATAAGTTCTCGGTCAAACAGGTGGAAGATCCAACCCCCGGCGCCGCTGACGCCGTGGTCAAGGTCGAGGCGTGCGGCATCTGCGGCACCGACATCCACGTCATCCGCGGCGAGTTCGCTCCGACCCGCTACCCGATCGTGCCCGGCCATGAGTTCTGCGGCGAGGTGGTGGCGATCGGCAGCGAGGTCCGCAACGTCAAGGTCGGCGACTTCGTGGCCGTGGATCCGACGCTCTACGACGGCACCTGCCGCCAGTGCCGCGCCGGCCGCTTCAACCTGTGCGAGAACTGGAACGGCATCGGCGTGGCGCGGACCGACGGCGCCTGCGCCGAGCTCGTTCGCGTCCCCGCCACCAGCGCGTTTCAGCTGCCGTCCGACATTCCGCGCCAGTGGGGAGCGCTCGTGGAGCCGCTTTCGTGCGCGGTTCACGGCCTCGACCAGGTGGACGTGGAGGTGGCGGGCGATTACCTCATCTATGGCGCCGGGACGATGGGCCTGCTGCTGGCGCAGCTGGCCAAGGACGCCGGCGCGGGCGAGATCGACATTGTGGACACGAACAGTGGACGGCATGCGCTGGCCACCCGCCTGGGGGCGGACCACGTCGCCACTTCCGCGACCGCGCTCGACAGGCCGCAAGGTTGGGACGTGGTGATCGACGCCACCGGGGCAGTTCCTGCAATCGAAGATGGTTTGAAGCGCGTGTCTCGCGGCGGCACCTTCCTGATGTTCGGCGTCGCCAAGGCTGACGCGACCGCGACCTTCTCGCCCTTTCGCGTTTACAACGACGAGATCAAGATCATCGGCTCGATGGCGGTGGTGCACAGCTTCGAGCGGGCGCTGAAGCTGCTGGTCAAGGGCGTCATCGACTGCGAGGCCATGATCACCAACCGTTTCGGGCTGGATGACTATTCGGCTGCGATCGATGCGTTCCTGTCGGGCAAGGGTTTGAAGGTTCAGGTCACCCCATAGCCAGGGTCGCGATCCTCACCCGCGAGTACCCGCCCGACGTCTACGGGGGAGCCGGCACCGCCGTCGAGTATCTGGCCCGCGAGGTCGGCCGGCTGGCCGAGGTGTCCGTCCACTGCTGGGGGGCGCCGCGCGAAGATCCACGCGTCACGGCCTACCAGCCGTGGGCCGCGCTGGCGGAGCCCAAACCTGAGGCCGCTGCGCTGCAGGCGATGTCGATCAACCTGGCGATGGCCGCGGGGGTCAAGGGCACCGAGGTCGTGCACAGCCACACCTGGTACGCGAACTTCGGCGGACACCTGGCCAAGCTGATGTGGTCGATTCCGCACGTCGTGACCATCCACAGCCTCGAGCCGCTCCGGCCCTGGAAAGCCGAGCAGCTGGGCGGTGGTTACGCCCTGTCGCTGTTTTGCGAGCGAACGGCGGTCGAGGGCGCAGACGCCGTGATCGCCGTCTCCCACGGTGTGCGCAAGGACGTGCTCGACTGCTATCCGGACGTGGACCCGGATCGCGTGCACGTCATCCACAACGGGATCGATCCGGAGGAGTACAGGCCCCAACCATCACTCGAGACGCTGACCCGCTACGGAATCGACCCCAACAAGCCCTTCGCGTTTTTCAACGGCCGCATCACCCGGCAGAAGGGATTGCCGCTGCTCCTCGCCGCCGCCCTCAAGCTTGACCCGGCGCATCAGCTGGTGATCGTCGCCAGCAGCCCCGACACGCCCGAGATCGCCGCCGAGGTGGCGGAGCTCGCGCGCCGCGTCCGCGAGGAGCGGGGCGGGTTGATCTGGATCGACCGCTTCATC
>QHVV01000215.1 GCA_003222385.1 Acidobacteriota bacterium | reverse complement strand
TCGGGCAATGCGCCGCCGCACTGGCTCGTCAACTTCTGGGTCGCCGACGCCGACGGGACCGCCGAGAAGACGAAGAAGCTCGGCGGCAGGATTCTCGCACCGCCCTTCGACATTCCGGGATTCCGGCAGGCGGTCCTCGCGGACCCGCAGGGCGCGGTGTTCAGCGTTGCGCAGCTGAAAAGGACGGGCTAGCCGACGCGGACGAACGTGGGACGACGCTCACGGCGGGATCGTGCCGCAATCAACGAGAGTCAGGAGCGTTTCCGCGTGCGATTGAGGAGAAGCTTCCGGAAACGTTCACCGGTTCGCTCCGAGAGATCGGGAGGGCCGCCGCGCACGGATCCGATGACCGTCCGGAACGCATCGTAGGGCCGCTCGGCGAGCCGGGGGCGGCGCTGCCTGCGGGCCGCCGACCTCACCGCCTCGCGAATGATCTCGGACTTCGTCGACCCCCGCTCACGCGCGAGGTCTTCGAGAAGCCTCTCGGTCTCCGCGTCCATTCGAACACTCGTCGTCATTGCAACTCTCCGAGTCTAGCGCCCGCTCGCGCTCTGCGATCGGTTCGGATATACAGCTGCTGAATGTCGCATTCTGAAGAGACGTCGCCGAGCGACGCCACGGTTCCTCTGTCTTCGGGCGCGGACTCTGAGGCGTCGCGGAGCTCGCTGACCCGCGTCGAGGCCGCCCGCATGCGCGGCTCGACGCCGCCCGCCGCCTTCGCGCCGACGGACGCTTCGGGCGAGCGCGACTTTCTCGCGGAACGGCTCGCGCTCTTCGCGCGCATCGCGTGTCTCGCATCGAGCGGGTTCCTCCTGATGCGCATCGTCTTGAACGCGGTCGCGGAGCGGAGCGCCCGGCACGCGCCGCTCGAGCGATTTCCGGTCTTCCACCTCGTGGCGACCGTGATTTTCTCGTCCGTCTGGCTCCTGGCGGGCAGCCACGCCTTCTCCAATCGCGGGCTGCGCCGCCTCGACGCGGCCGGCACGATCGCCGCGGCCCTCGCCTACAACGTGATGGCGTGGACGATGCCGCTTTCCTGGCGGTCCGACCAGCTCGTGCTGCTGATCCTGAGCGCCGTGCTGCTCGGCCGGGCCGCGCTCGTTCCGAGCGAGCCGCGCCGCACCGCGTGGATCTCCACGGCCTCGGTCGCGCCGATTCCGTTCGTGACGTTCCTGATTTTCCGGGCCAACCCGCCCGGCGACCTCGTCCCCGGCGCGGTCGTGACGCAGGCGACGCTCTGGGCGACGTTCATCGTCGTGCTCGCGGCGCTGATCTCGAACATCATCTTCCACCTGCGCCGCTCGGTCGCCCGCGCGCGGCGGCTCGGACAGTACGAGCTCCTCGAGAAAATCGGAGAAGGCGGAATGGGCATCGTCTACCGGGCCGAGCACGAGATGCTGCGGCGCCCCACGGCGATCAAGCTTCTCGCTCCCCACGCCGCGGGGGAGCAGAGCCTGCGCCGCTTCGAGCGCGAGGCCCAGCTGACGGCTCGTCTCGCGAACCCGCACACCGTCTCGGTGTACGACTTCGGACGCACGCCGGAAGGCGCGTTCTATTACGTGATGGAGTACCTCGACGGGATCGACCTCGAGCGGCTCGTGCGCGGCGAGGGGCCGCTCCCGCCGGGCCGGGTCGTGCACATCCTCCGGCAGGTCTGCGAGGCTCTGGCCGAAGCGCACGGCGTCGGGCTCGTCCACCGCGACATCAAGCCGGCGAACATCGTGCTGTCGGAGATGGGCGGCATCTCGGACTTCGCCAAGGTCCTCGATTTCGGGCTCGTCAAGGACGTCAAGGGATCGGACGATCTCCGATTGACGCGCGAAGACGTCTTCGCCGGAACGCCGCAGTACCTGGCGCCCGAGACGATCGAGAACGGGCTGTCGTCCGATCCGCGCAGCGACCTCTACGCTCTCGGGGCCGTGGCGTACTTCCTCTTGACCGGGAGTCCGGTCTTCGACGGGCGGCTGGTCGAGGTGATCCAGAGCCATCTCCAGCGCTCGCCGGAGCCGCCGTCGGCGCGCCTCGGCCGGCGCGTGCCGGCAAAGCTCGAGCGAGTCGTCCTCGACTGTCTCGAAAAGGATCCGCTGCGTCGCCCGGAGAGCGCGCACGCCCTGATGGATCGGCTCGGAGCCCTGGCGGCCCGAGGAAGCGCAGAGGTGGTGGAGGCAGAGGAAGACGGCGTAATCGGGAGTCGCAGAGCCCGGGGGCGCCTGCTCTTACTTCAAGCAGCCGGCTCGTAGCACAGCAGGACGTTCCCGTTGCGAAACGACCGGGTCTTCGTCCGCTTCAGGTTCACCTTTTCTTTGACGCCGTCGAACAACGTCCTCCCCTTGCCGAGGACGACCGGATTCACCACGATCTGGTACTCGTCGATCAGACCTTCTTTCGCCAGCTGCGAAACGATGCTGCCGCTGCCGAGGACGGCGATGTGGTCTCCGGGCGACTTCTTCATCTTCCGGACTTCGTCGGCCAGGTCGCCCTTTTTCAAAGTCGTATTGCTCCACGCCGCCCTGTCCATCGTTCTCGAGAACACGACCTTGGGCAGGCTGTTCATCCCTTTCGCGACCTCGGGATCGTTTTCGGCGGCTTGCGGAGTCGGCCAGTATTTCTCCATGAGCTCGTAGGTCTTTCGGCCCAGCAGGAGCTGACCACCGCCGCTGGCATTCCCGGCGACGAACTCGTCCCACTCCGGATCCTTTTCCTTGTTGTGCGCCCAGCTCAAGTCACCGTCGGGTCCGGTGAAGTAACCGTCGAGCGTGACGTTCTCGAACGCGATCAATCTCGCCATGTCTCCCTCCAATCCGCGGTCCTGCAGGATCGCTGCCGGGAACGAGGGCGCCGATGTGGCGGCCTGACCCTCAATGTGGCAAGTGGAGACCTGACCCTATCCGCGTCTTGAGGCGCGCGGTGCCGGGACGGCTCGCGACGATCCGCGCGCCGCTCGCGAGAACCGCGGCGACGCGCGAGCCTTCGTGCGGCTCGATCGCGACGACGAAGTCGAGGTTGACGACGTGCGACCGGTGAATGCGCACGAATCGCCGGGGCTCGAGCCGCGCTTCCAGGTCCTGCAGTCGCGCGTGGACCAGGTGCTGTTTCCCACCGGTGTGCAGCGCCACGTAGTCGTCGCACGCCTCCAGCCGCTCGACTCCTTCGAGAGGGACGGCGACCATGCGCCCGCGCTCCCGGACGAAGACGCGCGTGATCGGCTTCGCGGCGGCGAGCGCCTCGCGCGCCCGCGCGACGACGGAAGGCATGCCGTGCTCGATTGCAGCCCGGCCCCGCTCGGCCGCCGCGCGCACTCGCTCGCGCCCGAAGGGCTTCAAGAGAAAGTCGAGCGCGCCGATCTCGAACGCGGTGACGGCGAACCTTTCGAACGCGGTGGTGAACACGATGTACGGGCGGTGCGAGATCTGCTCGGCGACCTCGATTCCCGAGACGCCCGGCATCACGACGTCGAGAAAAAGGATGTGCGGGCGGAGCTCGTCGACCGCGTGGATCGCCGACCAGCCGTCGCCGGCCTCGTGGACGTCGCCGATCCATTCGAGAGAAGAAAGATGGCCGCGCAAAGCCTTCCGCGCCAGAGGCTCGTCGTCGGCGATGACGACGACGGCTTTGTTACGCGTCATCGGAATCTCCGCGCGGGGCCGGCGGCTCGCAGGGCAGCCGGATCGAGACTTCGTAGCCGCTCGGGCCGTCGTCCTGAATCTGCAGGGCCGCGGCGGTGCCGTAGACCGCCGCGAGCCGCTGCTTCAGCGCCCGCAGCCCATAGCCGGTCCCCCCGTTCGAAGAGCCTTGCGGTCCGGGTCCGTCGTCCCGAACCCGGAGCAGAAAAGAGCGTCCGTCCAACCTCGCCGTGATCTCGACGCGGCCGCCCTCGACGCGGTTGGCGATCGAGTGGCGCACGGCGTTCTCGACGAGCGTCTGCAACGCGAACGTCGGCGTCCGGCACCCGAACGCGCGCGGGTCGATGTCCCGCGACACTGCGAGCCGGTCGCCGTAGCGCAGCTGCTCGAACTCCAGATAACGCTGCGTCAAGTCCCACTCCTCGCGGAACGACACGGTCTCGCCGGCGTCCTCGGACAGCGTCTGCCTCAGGATGTCGCCGAGCTTCTCGACGGCGCTTTCCGCCCGCGCGGCATCTTCGCGGACGAGCGCCCCGACCGTGTGGAGCGCATTGAAGAGGAAGTGCGGGTTCAGCCGGCTGCGCAGCGCTTCCAGCCGGGCTCCGACGAGCGCCGCTTCGGCTTTCAGCGCACGGCTCTCGCTTTCGTTCGCCCGGCGGCGCGTCTGAATTCCGTACGCCACGCCGGCGACGAGGCCGTAGAGCCACACTCCCATCAGAAACTGCCACAACAGGACACGCGAGGAGAAGGCGGAGGCGAGATCGTCGAAGAACTTCCTTTTGAGCAGGATTCCTTCGATCCAGTACATCGCCAGGATCCAGGCGGCCGCGTACGCCATCGCCGCCGCGAAGTGCCTGACGTAGAAGCCCGGCCGCACGTTGAGCGGCCACGGATTGCGGGCGCAGAAGCGCCAGACGACCAGCGAGAGCAGGGCGGCCGTGCCGATCGCGGCGAAGGCCGAGGAAATGGCGGTCCCGAGCTTCGGCCGCTCGCGCGCGTACGACAGGAAAAAGAGGAGCCAGAAGAAGAAGAACGGGAGCCAGGCTCCGACGACCATCAGGGTCCGGCGCACGACGACTCGAGTTCGCATGGGATGCGTCGAGGATAGCGCGCCGTTTTACGCGTGGACGTCCGTTCACCGATCGGATTTGCGCGTTCACCGAAGCGCCATGG
>QHVV01000064.1 GCA_003222385.1 Acidobacteriota bacterium | reverse complement strand
AGCCACAGAGAGCGACATTGTTGGAATTGATGGAGACTGGCCGAACCAGGAGCGAGGCGCCCAGGACCGCGGCCACGATGGCGACAGGCAAAAGTCTGGCTGCGATCGAGGTCTTACTCATTCAGGCTCGCTCCCTACTGAAACCCGAGTCTGGCGGCGTGGTGGAACACAAAGGGGCGACGGGCCCTCCCAGCCCAAAACAGCGCGCGCGAATAGTGCGCTGGCGCAATTTCTAACATCCGCCGGGTTGAGTGTCAATTAGCAATATCTTAACATTCGTTTCAGTTTTGTCCGCGCCCCGACCGAGCTCTTTGTCTTCGTTAACGGGCTTGGACACGTCGCTTGACAAGGGGCGCCAAGTGATGCCACCCTCGGCCCTACGTCTGGGGTAACCGTCCAATCGCCCTGATTGAAGGGAGGACCCAAAGGGCAATGCCCGCCGAGCCAAACGCCCAACCGACCTGCGGCATTGATAGCAGCCGCCAGGGCGCTCCTGGCGCCGATCGCATCGCGCCTTGAGCCTAGCTGTCCGCATCGAGAGTCGTGACGGGTCTGAAGCGGATGAAGGGTTCGTCGAGAGGCAAACCCGAGCCGACTGCCTGGTTGTACTGCCGACCTATAACGAACGCGAGAACCTGGAGTCTGCGGTTGCAGCTGTCATTCGGCAAGGGTGCGATGTCCTGGTAGTTGACGACAATTCGCCCGACGGCACGGGAGCGATCGCCGATCGGCTCGCCGAATCCATAAAACAGCTACGTGTCATCCATCGCAGCCGGAAGCTGGGGCTCGGCACTGCGTATCAGGTCGGCTTTCGAAATGGTCTTCAGCGGAACTACCGGTTCATTGTGGAGATGGACGCCGACGGATCTCATGACCCGGACGATCTCGCCCGCCTTATCCACGCGGCAAGGAACTCAACCGGATTGTCGATTGGTTCCAGGTACGTCTCGGGAGGCGGAACAAGAGGCTGGAGTCTTGAGCGCCGCGTTCTCTCGCGGCTTGCCAACGCCTTCTGCAGAACCTTTCTCGGGCGGGCCGTGCACGATTGGACTTCTGGCTATCGTTGCTACTCGGCGCACGTCTTTGACCTGGTCCGGCCGGAGGATCTCTTTTCGAAAGGTTTCGCGTTTCAAATCGAGTTTGCATTCCGGTGTGTACGAAACGCGATTCCCGTAGTTGAGGTTCCGATAGTTTTTAGGGAGCGAGAAACCGGCACGTCGAAGGCTTCGAGGGGCGAGATCCTCGAAGCGCTGGCGTGCACAATCCGCCTTCGAACGGGTGCGCAGCTCAGCCAAGTCAATTTGATCGGGCCGGCGGAGCCGAGTTCAGCCGAATGATCGAGGTGAGGTTGGAGGACGACAGGCGCGCCGAGGCGGATCACCCTCTGCGTTCAACGGTTGTAGGCGTCCTCGTTCATAACGAAGATCCCACGGTAGAAACGTGCCTGCGAGCCATCCTTGCCGAACGAGACGGAGAAGTCTCGGTGCGGTCCGTACTTGTGGTTGCGAGCGGATGCACGGATCGAACCGTTGAAATCGTGAGGAGCGTCGCAGAAGACGATCCCAGGGTTCGCCTGATCGTCGAGGCGGAACGGACCGGTAAGGCTGCAGCCATCAACCTGCTGCTCCGAGAGTCGTCAGATCCGATTGTGGTCGTAATCGGCGGCGACGTCGTCTTCACTCCAGGCTCTCTGACAAGACTCTTAGAGCCTTTCAGGGATCCTGGTGTAGGCATGACTGGGGTTAGGCCGATCCCGACAAATGCCCGATCCGGGCTAGTGGGGAACGCAGTCAACATCGTCTGGGATCTGCATCACGAGTTGTCTCTGCACCGCCCCAAGTTGGGAGAGGCAGTTGCGTTTAGACGCGTGCTTCAATCAATCGACCGCGGGACGCTCGTCGATGAAGCGGTGATGGAGGGAGTAATCGTCGCGTCAGGACTACAACTCCGCTACATTCCGGGCGCCGTTGTTCGCAATCACGGCCCTGAGACAGTGCGAGAGTTCATGGCTCAGCGAACCCGGATTTACGAAGGACACCTGGCGCTCGCCGCATCGACTGGCTATCGAGTTTCGTCTATGGACGTCGGAACAACCGCGCGCGTCGCGTGGCGCCTATGGCGTCGTGGCACATCCCTGCGCTACCTGCTTGCAGCGGCGGTCTTGGAAGCAGTGGCACGGAGCAGGGCTCGCCTATCCCACGCCCGAGGCCGCCGGCCGCATAACGGTGTCTGGCATCCGCTAGCGACGTCCAAGCGAGTAATCGCCAATGGCCACGTGCTGAGATCACACCATGACCGCGTTGAAACCCTCGACCTCGGGCAAGTAAATTCGCGGCATGCCCGTTCGATGCTTGCACGGGTTCGGCAGCTGCTTAGAGCTGAGGATCGAATCAAAATTGATCGGGGTCGGCTCATTGTCAAATTCCGTGGCGACGCGGCCGGCGCGCACGCAGTGCGAACCCGTCTGGCTTCCGAGTTGCCGGCGTTTGAAGAGACTACGTCCGAGGCCCCCAAGTCTGGCGGGGTGTAGGACCAGGGCGCACCGCCACGTCGCACGTTGACGAGCAACGTGTGATGCTCCCTACCACGCCTCGACCTTCCACATTCACGGGTTATCGTGCCGGGTCGAAACGCTAGTCGCGCCGCGCTGGACGTCAATCCAGTAAGAATTCAAACCTTTGCTCTGCGTTGGAGTTCGTTCCTGCAGTTTGCCCGCGAAGCCTGGTGGGCTGCACGACGCATCGTCCTCCAGCAAACGTTCGATATTTGGCAGGTCCTCGGCCTGCACGTGACGCCGAATCACTTCTACGATCCGATTCCCGATACACGCAACCTGCCGCAATCGCTGTGGACGCGCCTGGATGAGATGGTAGGGATTGACATGCGGGCTGATCAGCAACTGCGACTGCTTGATCAATTTCAGAGCCGCTTTCGGGGTGAGTACGACGCATTTCCTGCGCAGGGAAGCCCCAGTCACGGCTCCTACTTCGTTAACAACGGCACCTTTGAAAGTGTCGATGGCGAAGTTCTGTTCTGCATGGTTCGCCACTTTCGACCTGAACGGATAGTCGAGATTGGTGCGGGCGCATCGACTCTGGCAGCCGCTGAAGCTGTCGTCCGGAATACCTCGGAGGGCTATCCTTGCCGATTGACTTCGATTGACCCATTCCCTCCAACGGCGATTCGGGCAGGGGTGAGCGGACTGACAGAACTCGCTGAAAAGCCCGCTCAGGAAATGCCGTTAGAGGTCTTCACGCAACTACAAGCGAATGACATTCTGTTCATCGATTCGAGTCATGTCGTTCGAATTGGTGGGGACGTTGTGTTTGAATTGCTTCAAGTTGTTCCGCGTCTGCAGGTCGGTGTTCTCGTTCATGTTCACGACATCTTCCTCCCTGCAGAGTACGCACGAGAATGGGTTCTTAACCAGAAGCGATTCTGGACCGAGCAGTATTTGTTGCAGGCGTTTCTGGCTTTTAATAGCGAATTTGAAGTCGTATGGGGCGCTAGCTACATGCACTTGAACTACCCGGACAAGCTTGCCGCAGCATTTTCATCCTATCGGAGTGATCGCTGTTGGCCAGGGAGCTTTTGGTTTCGTAGAGTTCTTTCTGGAAGTCCACATCATGAACGCACACCGCACCAACGAATGCAGTAAATGCTTAGACGTCGATCTCTCGTTGATAGAAGAAAGCTCCGTCGGGTCGCGGGTCGAAGGCTATGAAAGTGACACCACTGGTACTCGCTCCAAAGGGAAGGGGCCACCTGACAACAGCAGTTTCACGAAGATCTGATAGTCGAATGTCCCTTGCAGCGATCTGCCCGGAGCCATACTGTACGCCCGACGCAAGCAATTGAGCGATATCCCGCGATATCAGCGCGGCGTCTAAGACCTCACCACCAAAAATCAAGTACCCGCCTCTTGCAACCGGAAGGAAAGTGACAGAGGAGTATTGATCGGTATACCATCCCAGCACTTTTCCCCCACGTGCCAGGGCTGCGCCGCTCTTTATCCCGGCGCTTGCAAACTGATAGGTCAATCCAAACGCGGATGCTGCATCGCTTCGATTGGTTGCAACGCGTTGAGAAGCCCATGGATAGGCAACTATCCCCTTACCGAGTATCTGTTCAATGCCGGACTCCCCCAAGCTAGGTCCATTCTTCGCCGGAATGGTCGCGAGAGACCTTCCCTCCACGCCCGAGTAGTAGCCAATGGTTGCTCCTCCCCAAATGAGCAGACCGCCGGCACGTACCCACGGGGTCAGAAGATCAACTCCGCGAGAGAACGTATTCGATGGCATTACTCCAGTCATCGCTACTATGGCTTCAGAACTGGCGTCGGTTGTCCGTCGCAAGACATCGACCAGGGTCGCTGCAGACATTGGGAAGACTGAACGAGGGTAGTGACGGATTAACAGTTCGCCCGCCAGGTTGTCGATCACACCTTGTGAGGCAAGGGGGTTCACGCTGGCCGTAGGGTAAGCTCCGTCGTAGTAGACGAAAACTGTGCGATAGCCTAGACCGGCGGGTGGTCTCGGGAAAGCCACGAGCCGGAGGTTCTCGTCAGCGGTGCCGTGCGTGATTTTTACCTCGAGTGTTGTTGAGTCTGAATTCACTCTCTCGATCTGTGCCGTGGTTGCAAGGGTTTGGACGTGGGTCTGGACAGGCGGACTGAACAGCACGACCTCGCCAGCCACGATTCCAAGCAAGAACACCGCGAGGATGGCCTCAAGGAATCGAGAATAAGGACGAAGCGAGACCTTCACGGGAGGGGCGAGGTCATGAAACGTGGTTCTTGATGCGAGAGGCCCAGCTTCCACCAAGTCGCAAAGAGCGAAATCAGTGCAGCGATTGTTGCCAGTGCTGCTGGCGCGAAAAAGTCATCAGTCCAATACATTCCCCACAATTTTCCGGGTGCGACGTACCACTGGATCACACGATCGGCCACGGCATTCGTAGGTATCACGTGTGTGTAAGTCGCCAGTGGCGCTAGAAAGGCCACCGGACCCAAAACTGCAATCGCAAATACGAGCGGTGCCACTGTAAGCACGCCATACTGCCAGTAACCGCGACCGCTTGCCGCAATTAGGGTGATGAGAACCGGAAGCCACCAGAGTACGTACTGAGGATTGGCAATTGGCGAAAGGAGCATGGCGCTGGCGAGTGTCCCTATCGTGCCGGTGAGAAATGCGAACGCCGGGCTACGGCGAGCGATGATCAGGGTCCAAGCTGCCCATCCTAACGCTGAGACTGCCTGGGCTAAGGTGCTTAGACGAACCACGACAGCTGCGTTATTGGCCGCCCATTGCAACAGCCATGCCCACGGCTTTAGGTGTCGAATTCCAAAGAACGATAATCCACCGATGTCAAAAGTGCCCTGTGCCCGTGCAAATGTGCTGTGGACCATCACTTGAGTCGAACCAGCCAGTATTTGGGGCGCTACCAATAGAGCAGTCGTTATAAGGGTTGCCATCCCGAACAGCAAAATAGGTCGGACCCTGGCGCCGACACTCCACCTTAGTTCCCGTGGGAACATCCCGATCATCACAACAAGTTGAATCGCCAAGGCCACGGGAGACACCTTCGTCATGATTCCCAATGCCCAGGCCACGCCTGCAGAGGCTGGGCGCCCGAATAGCACAAGTGCTATCGTCGCGATCACCGTAAACCCGACAAGAGTATCTGCCGCTCCATCGACGGCACTTTCGTAAATCACAAACGGATTCAAGAACCACATCGCGAATGCCATCCGAGCTCGACGTTGGTCACGTGTCAGCCAGGCCACGACTCGATAGATCACTAGTGCGCTAGCAAGGTCGCATCCAAACAGAATCGCCTTGAAGGCAACGTTGTACATTGGCGAGGTCACCAAAGTGCTGAAGTCTGCCGTTATCTGACTAGCAGAACCGAGGTCGGGGTTATCAGTGGCAAAAAAACTCGGACCATTGCCCGCGAACCGGACGATCCAGCCAATGATCTGTAGGCAATAACCCCACACCGGTGGATACGAGAATCCTGCTCGATCGTACAGATGCAGGCCGTAGAAGCCCGACAGGCTCGCGTGCGCCCACACCGACACGTCGTTGCTTTCTGCGGTGTACGGAGCCAACCCAAAGCGCAGGAGTAATCCAATAACCAAGCCGACCCAGGGCAAGCGTGAGAATGTTCCAACACTGCCGGGGTCCATCGGGTGGTGGCCCGGCGGCATCTGCAGCGACTCTTCTTGGCGTTCACTCATCAAGCTGCGGGCAGGTTCGACCCCACGGCCTGGAGATGCCTCGTGTAGCAATCGCTGCTTCAGCGCCGCTTGCGTACGTTGGCGTTGTGATCATCAAGGCCATTGCCTTCTTGGGGCCAGTAACCTATGCCGCTGCGGTAGTCGCTAAGCCGCGATTGTTTCACCCACTGAGACCGCACACGCGTACTGGACCCGACCCTAGGACTTTCACGTGCCACGGAATCGCAAGGTCATCGGCGCCGAGCTTGAGTGCAAAAATTGGCCCGTCACCATCGACGGGTACGGCGGGCGCGTGATAGCTGCCCGCGAACCGACGAAGTTGAACATGTACAGCTGTGTCTCCTTGGCTTTGAAATGTCATGCCTCCGGCCGGTGATGTGAAGCTGATGCCTGACGATGGGACGCTCACGAGCAAACATGATCCTCCCTGGCGTTCGAGTGGGAGAAGGTCGTCGGGCGATGGTACTGGTCCTAGAGGTGCCGATGGAACACCCCGCAGCTCGAGGAGCTCAGCGCGTTCGAGCACATGATCTGTTGAAGCCCGGACCGTTTCGGGACTGTGCACAATTGTCGCGACTGAATACGCGGGCGAGCCCAAGTCTGTAACAGCGAGTAAATAACTACCCGCGCTAACCTGCGGCATGAGCAATGAATCCGGCTGGAAGTCGCTCTTTACGACGTGACGGGCAATTTCTACTGCCGCTAACTCCGCGCGCACTGTGGCCGCGCTATCGCGTAGTTGGGCGACCCCAGCGTTCAGCGCCAACACATTAGCTGCCACGGCTGCAGCCGTCATCGTGCCGAGCGCCGCCAGTAGCAGAGGCGGGGTCGGCATTCTTGCAAAGGCTTCCTTTGCTATTAGCAGGATGAAGAGCGCTCCCGGATAGATGTAACGGTTCGCGTCGGCATCGCCGAGGCTCGCCCGCGCCATCGCTATAAGCAACCAAAAAGTCCCTGCCACGGTTAAGGAAGCCGCCATTGACGGACTGATACTCATCCGGCACATTCGCAACGACAAGAACGCCACCGCGATCGGCACCAAGATCAGTCCCCAGTCAGTACCGACGCCCAGCATTCCACCCATCGCACCAGCGGCGGAACGAATCAAATAAGTTGATATGTGGGGAACGTTTGACAGCTTGGCTTGTGGAACGCCGTCCGCGATATACCACAGGCCGTACAAGGAAGCTGCCGGCATTACGATCCAGATTGTTGACCAACGGTCTGGCCGCGCCAAAATCAATACCGCAGCTGCCGCGACCATGGGAATTCCTACACCTGAACTCCCAATCGAGACTACCAGCGAGGCCGCGGCAACGACTTTGCCTAGCGTGCTTGGGCGGTCGATCAAGAGAAAGGCGAGCAAGCCGGTGGCCAGCGATATCAGAAAGCTCATCTGAAACGGCGTCAACAAGTCCTGCCAGGCATTGCCTACGAGCAGCAGCAGGAAAGTCATGAGAAGGGCGAGTGTCCTGCCGACTGCGCGGCGAGCAAGCAAAAAGAAGAGAAGACAGCACGCCAGATGAATCGCAATCAAGGTGATGCGGTAGGCGGCATAGTCTCGAAGCCCCACCGAGGCAAATAGCGCGCGATATATCAGGATCGGCACTATCGACAGATGGCCGTTGTGTGGCGTCAGAAGTACATCGAGGCCCCCACGCCGCGAGCCTTGAATGAAATCCCATTCGTCCCAGTAGAAGGTCGTATCGCGCCCCGCATTGAAGACAAGAAAACCGACCGAAGCAAAAACTGCAATTACAAGGATCAGAAAGAGCACGTCCCTGAATGGGAGGACTCCGAAACGTGTCCCGATACTTGCTTTGCCAGGATGAGAGAGCGGTGTCAGCGAACGACCCTTTGGCACAATGACCGATGAAGTTCGCCCCATTCGAGTTACTGCACGGCCATGGCGATATCGTCAAACCAAAACACACCGGGCGCGGAACTCTGTAGCCACAGATCAATGCGAGTCGTTCCTTTGGGCGGGCGATAAGACGTAACAAACAAAACCCATCCATTAGTTGCGCGAAGGGTCAAATCGACCCGCTCGCCAATTTCACGATCGTTCGTATCGAAGCTAATGATTGTCAGGTGGCCACCATCCGAGCCGGAGCGCTCCCAACCGCTGATGAGATAGGTCTGGCCATCTGTCACCGGAATTGATTGGGAAGCTCCCTCCCATGGTGCATCCGCTGCCAGCCGCATTGAATTGTGACCAGAGTGCGCCGCGCTCGAATTAACGGTGGTTTCCGCGGACAGCTTCCAGCCTGCCGGGCCGAACTCAAAGTTGCCGTTATCCACGAGGTTATTCGTTGGCCCGAAATCCACATCGTCAAACCAGTAGGTTCCACTGGTGGAGCTTTGGAGTGCCACGTCCACTCGTACTGCGGTTGGTGGTGGCACGTACACCCCGCTCACATACTGCCAACCGCCGATACCTGCAAAAACACGGTCGAATGAGCCTATTCGGACTTGGTTGATGTCAAAGCTCAGAAGGCTAAAGTGGCCGCCCGAAGTTGCGGAACTGCCCCAACCGGTAAAGCTGTAGCTGTGCCCACCGATGACTGTCACTGATTGATAGGTTTCCTGCCATGGCGCGGTGGCCCTAAGTTCAAGCGCGTGATTCCCCGAATGGGCATGGGCAGGCACTGCATCGATGAAGGCCTGCTCGGGGAGCTTCCAACTCTCGACGCCAGCCTCGAAGCCCGAATTGTCGAGGGCGTTATTACCCGGCCTCAGCGTTATGTCATCGAACCAAAACGTGCCCGCTGAGGAATTCTGCAGCAGGAGCTGCGCTTGCACAGCGCCAGCGGGCGGCACATAGACAGCCGATATCTCGATCCAGTTCCGACTACCCGGGAAGGTGCGGTCAAACGGTGTGCCGAGCAAATCGCCGTTGGAGCCATACGTGAAGATGCTGAAATGGCCGTCCGAGGCGGTAGCACGGCCCCACCCCGTGAAGTTATATGGCTGGCCAGGCGTGACAAGAATTGCCTGGATTGATGCCTGCCAGGGTGCCTTTGCCACGAGCTTTAGCGAACTCTTGCCAGAATGAGCGTTCGCCTGCGAGTTATCGATCACCGCGTCGGCAGAGAGATTCCACCCGACGCTGCCAGATTCGAAACCACCGTTCGCGAGGGCCTTTGACACTTCGACACGGGGAGATAGACCTTCAAGCACTCCGGTTGTTGCAAAGGCAATTACGAGCAAATAGCTAACGACGGCAAAGACTTGCTTCCAGGGTTCTCCTGAGCGGAAACCCGGAACTCGCCGGACCACCCGCGGTAGTGGGAGAGCGAAAGTCACGTGGCTTGAGATCGGGGTGATGTCGCCAGGTCCGTTCTCACGCGAAACCTAAACACAGCTCATGTTGCCAACTGGGCGTGTTGTGCTATAAACGGTTTCAATATTTCGCAAAACGGTCATATGTTCATTCAACCGAAATAGGCATGCCGAACCACGAAGGCCAGCGTATACGTGGTCAACCCGAGCAGCAGGACGGGCACAACAAGTGGCACCGACCGCGCGGCTTTCGACGGTAGCAAACCGACCAACCCGACCACAAGGATGACTGCAACAGCGGGCATCGCCGGCAGTAGATATCTCCCTTGGGGTTGATGAATCGAAATGTTGGTATAGATGGCGCCGACGATGTCCAAGAGAATTGCCGCGAGCAGGATTGGCACTGCCTTCCGCTGAGGCCACGTACCACGCCACCGGACGATGGCACAGGCGAACCCGAGCGTAAGCACCACAGTCACCCCTCCGATCGCCCAGTACAGCGCCGATGGG
>QHVV01000063.1 GCA_003222385.1 Acidobacteriota bacterium | reverse complement strand
TTTCGGCCAAGGAGTTCGCGAAGCAGGTCACGGTGGTCGTGCGCCGCGAGAAGATCGCCGACGTCGCGCGACACCTGAAGGACGCGGAGGACTTTCGCTACTGCGTGGACGTCACCGCGGTGGACTGGCGGGACCGGCAGCCGCGTTTCGACGTCGTCTACCACTTCTACTCGTTTTCGAAGAACGACCGGATCCGGGTCAAGTGCGGCGTCGCGGACGGGGAAGAGGTCCCCTCGATCGCCGAGGTCTTCCTCGCGGCGAACTGGTCGGAGCGCGAGACCTTCGACATGTTCGGGATCCCGTTCGCTGGCCATCCCGACCTGCGGCGCATCCTGACCTGGGACGGGTTCCACGGGCACCCGCTCCGCAAGGACTTCCCGGTCGAAGGAATCGACACGGGAGCCGCCGTCTATCCCGAGGAGTGGCCCGAAGGGGGAGGCCCGGCGGCGGACGACCCGAATCGGAAGGTCGTGTCGTGAGCGACGACCGACCGATTTCGGGGCCGGAAAAGGATCAGGCGGCCCGTACCGCCGACGATCTCAAGGCGGCGGCGCTCGCCGCGGCCGAGTCGGTCCCCGTGTCGGTCGAGCCGCCGACTCTCTTCGAAGTCCAGGAGATGGAGCTCAACTTCGGGCCGCAGCATCCCTCGACGCATGGAGTGCTGCGCCTCGTCATCCGGGTGGACGGCGAAAAGATCCTCGAGACGAAGCCCGACGTCGGATATCTCCACCGCGGCACCGAAAAGCTCTTCGAGACCGAGACCTACCCGATGGGGATTCCGCACACCGACCGGCTGGACTACGTCGCCGCCGCCACCAACAACCACGCCTTCTGCCTGACGATCGAGAAGCTTCTCGCCGTCGAGATCCCCCGCCGCGCGCAGCTGATTCGCGTGATCTTGGACGAGCTCCAGCGTCTCTCGTCGCACCTGGTCTGGCTCGGGACGTCCGGGATCGATCTCGGGGCCGTCACCCCGTTCTGGTACGCCTTCCGGGAGCGTGAGCAGATCCTCGACTTCTTCGAGGAGTACTGCGGGGCGCGGCTGACCTTGAACTGCATGCGGATCGGGGGGCTGCCTTTCGACCTGACCGCCGGGTGGGTCGAGCGCCTGATGGAGTTCGTCGACGATCTGCCGTCGCGCATCGACGACTACGAGCAGCTCCTGACCGACAACCGGATCTGGAAGAAGCGGACGGTCGGAATCGGCGTGATCTCCGGACAGGAATGCATCGAGTGGGGCGTCACCGGGCCGGTGCTCCGCGCCTCCGGCGTCGAGTGGGACCTGCGGCGCGCGCAGCCATACGAATGCTACGACGAGCTCGACTTCGCGATCCCGACCCGCACGAACGGCGACACGTACGACCGGTACGTCGTCCGCGTGCAGGAGATGCGCCAGAGCGTCCGGATCGTGAAGCAGTGCATCGATCTCCTGGAGCCGGGGGACATTCGCGGCAAGGTTCCCCGCGTCATCAAGCCGATCGCCGAAGAGGTGTACGCCTCGATCGAGTCTCCCAAGGGGGAACTCGGGTTCTACTGCGTCTCCAACGGAACGAACCGGCCGTACCGGATGCACGTGCGGCCCCCGTCCTTCATCAACCTCCAGGCGCTGCCCCGGCTCGCCAAGGGCCACCTCGTGTCGGACCTGGTCGCTTTGATCGGCACGATCGACATCGTGCTGGGCGAGGTGGATCGGTGAAAGTCCTGACGCCGACCGTCCTGACCTACCTGAAGGTCGTGATCCTCGTGGCGGTCGTGCCGGCGATCATCGGCTTCGTGGTCGTGCTCGCCGAACGCCGGCTCATGGGCTTCATGCAGGCGCGGCTGGGCCCGAACCGGGTCGGCCCGAAGGGGCTGCTGCAGGGGGTCGCGGACCTCGTCAAGCTCGTCACCAAGGAGGACATCACTCCCTCCCGCGCGGAGCGCGCCGTCTACTTCCTCGCGCCCGTGCTGGCCGTGATCCCCGCCCTGACGGCGCTGGCGGTCATCCCGTTCGGGCCGGCGATCCGGATCGGAAAGGTGAAGACGACTCTCTGGGTGACCGACGTCAACATCGGCCTCTTGTTCCTGCTCGCGATCACGTCGATCGGCGTGTACGGGATCATCCTCGGCGGCTGGGCCTCGAACAACAAGTACTCGCTCTTGGGAGGCCTGCGCTCTGCGGCCCAGCTCGTTTCCTACGAGGTCCCCATGGGCCTCGCTCTCGTCTCGGTGCTCTTGATGACGCGGTCGCTCTCGATGGTCGAGATCGTGCACCGGCAGGGGAGGCTGCACCTCTGGTTCATCTTCCCGGGTCTGCTCGCCTTCTTCATCTACTTCGTCTCGGGCGTGGCCGAAACCAATCGGAATCCGTTCGACCTGCCGGAGGCGGAGTCGGAGCTGGTCTCGGGATTCAACACCGAGTACTCCGGCGTCAAGTTCGCGTTCTTCTTCCTCGGCGAGTACGCCGCGATGATCGTGATCTCGTGTGTGGCGGTGACGGTCTTCCTGGGCGGATGGCTTCCCCCGTTTCCGCACGTCGCGGCGCTGAAGTTTCTCCGGATCCTCCCGCCTCTCGGATGGTTCCTGATCAAAGCGGGATTGTTCCTCTTCGGATATATCTGGTTCCGCTCGACCTTCCCCCGCTATCGGTTCGACCAGCTGATGGCGCTGGGTTGGAAGTGGCTGATCCCAATCTCGCTCGCGAACATCGTGATCGTGGCGTGCGCGATCCTCGCGACCCCCGGCCGCAGCAACGGGATGTTCGTTCTCTCGTATATCTTTGGCGGCCTGTTCGTCGTGATGTTCCTCCTGGCGAAGCTGCGCCAGAAGCTCGCCCGCCGCGAGCGGCTGGCGGCGATTCCGGCGTCCGCGGTGGAGTGATCGGATGGCCCTGAAGAGGTGGCTCGACCGACTGACCCTGCTCGACCTGTTCGACGGACTCTCCGTCACGGGCCGTCACCTCTTCAAGAAGAAGGTCACGATCCAGTATCCCGAGCAGAAGAAGCTCCCGTCCGACCGGTTCCGCGGGATGTTCCGACTCGACGAAGAGCGCTGCATCAAGTGCACGCTCTGCGCGATCGAGTGCCCGATCAACATCATCTACATCGACTGGCACAACGAGAAGAACCCGCAGGGCAAGTCGGTCAAGGTCCTGGACCGTTTCGACGTCGACCTGAAGCGCTGCATGTTCTGCCAGCTGTGCGAAGAGGCCTGCCCGACCAATCCCAAGTCGATCTGGCTGACCACGAAGACGTACGAGATGGCGGCGTACGACCGGAACGACTCGCTCTATCTGGACATCCGCAAGCTGACCGACTGGAGAGCGGCGGAGAACGTCAAGCCGTTCACGGTCGTCGAGCAGGGATGAAATGACCGGGGCGCAAGCCGTCCCCGGGGCGCTCCTGACCGGAGCCGCCGGCTGGCTGTTCGTGATCTTCGCGGTGCTGGCGCTCGGGATGGCGATCGCCGTGGTGGTCGCGCGGAATCCGATCCACTCCGCGCTTTTCCTGCTGTCTTCCTTCCTTTTGGTCGCCTGCATCTTCATCCTGCAGCAGGCGGAGTTCGTCGGCGCGGTCCAGATCCTCGTCTACGCCGGCGGGATCATGGTGCTGTTCCTCTTCGTCATCATGCTCGTCCACCAGCGAGGCGTCCGCGAACGGCTCACCTTCCAGCACCAGTGGGACGTCGCGCTCCTCTTCGTCCTCGCGTTTCTGCTGCCCTTTCTGTACGTCCTCTGGACCGAGCGCTTTCCCGATCTGCCCCAGAACCTCGACGCGTTCCGCACGGTGCGCGGGAAAATCGCCGGCAACACACAGGCGGTCGCGTGGGTCCTGTACCGCGACTACCTGCTGCCCTTCGAGGTCGCCTCCGTGTTCCTGCTCGTGGCGATGATCGGTGCGGTGGTACTGGGAAAGCGCTCTGCCGAGAAGGTGGACTAGGGCGCCGTCATGACCATCACCATCAACCACTTCCTCGTCGTCTCTTTCCTGCTCTTCTCGATCGGCCTCCTCGGCGTGCTCGTGCGGAGAAACTTCCTGACGGTGCTGATGTCGGTCGAGCTGATGCTGAACGCGGTCAACCTGAACCTGATCGCGTTCTCGCGGCGGCTTTCGGATCTGACGGGGCAGGTGTTCTCGGTCTTCGTCATCACGATCGCGGCGGGGGAGGCCGCGATCGGCCTCGCCCTGACGATCTCGCTCTTCCGGCAGCGGCGCACGCTGAACGTGGAAGACGCGAACACGATGCAGGGATAGCGGGCGGATGCGCGACCTCCTCTGGCTCGTTCCCGTCTTTCCGCTGGCCGGGTTCCTGGTCAACGGGATCGTCTACCTCTTCTCGCACCGAACCCGGGCAGCGCACCCTCCGGCGGATCAGCCGGCCGCCGAGTCGAGCCAGGCCGCGGGGCATCCCCATGCCCATGTCCACCTGGAGACGAGACCCAGACGGAAGACGCTCCACACGTTCGTCGGGACCGGGAGCGTCGCGCTCTCCTGCGTGTTCGCATTCGGCGCGATCTTCGACCTCGGTATCCCGGCGCTTGCCTCGGGCGCGCACCACGTTCTGAACCTGTGGCGGTGGATCCCGCTCGGGGTGAATCAGGCGACCGGGCAGGTCCCGGGACCTCCCGGCGAGTGGTTCGTCGACATGGCGCTCCGGCTGGATTCCCTCTCCGCGCTGATGATCGGCTTCGTCACGTTCGTCGGGTTCCTGATCCACGTCTATTCGGTGGGCTATATGGGGCACGAGGCCGGCTACGGCCGCTACTTCGCGTACCTGAACCTGTTCATGTTCTCGATGCTGACGCTCGTGCTCGCGTCGAACTTCCTGGTGATGTTCGTGGGCTGGGAGGGCGTGGGACTCTGCTCCTACCTCTTGATCGGGTACGACTACCACAAGAAGTTCGCGGCGGACGCCGGCAAGAAGGCGTTCGTCGTGAACCGCATCGGGGACTTCGGCTTCATCCTGGGCATCTTCGGAGTGTTCGCCCTCTTCGGCACGCTCGACTTCGGCCAGGTGTTCGCGGCCGCGGCTTCCAATCCGATTGCGTACGCCCCCTGGATGACGCTCGTCTGCCTCTGCCTGTTCCTGGGAGCGGTGGGAAAGTCCGCGCAGGTGCCGCTCCACGTCTGGCTCCCGGACGCGATGGCGGGACCGACGCCGGTGTCCGCTTTGATCCACGCCGCGACGATGGTCACGGCCGGCGTCTACATGGTCGCCCGGTGCAACGTGCTCTTCCGACTTTCTCCCGACTCCCTCCTCGTCGTGGCGGTCGTGGGCGGCTTCACCGCCCTCTTCGCCGCGACGATCGGCCTCGCCCAGAACGACATCAAGAAGGTCCTCGCCTACTCGACGGTCTCGCAGCTCGGTTACATGTTTCTCGCGTGCGGGGTCGGCGCGTTCGTCGCCGGGATGTTCCACGTCTTGACGCACGCCTTCTTCAAGGCATGTCTGTTTCTCGGATCGGGCTCCGTGATCCACGCGCTCGGGGGGGAACAGGATCTCCGCCGGATGGGCGGGCTCGCGCGGAAGATTCCGGTCACGTACGCGACGTTCCTCGTCGCGACGCTCGCGATCTCGGGCGTGCCGCTCCTCGCGGGGTTCTTCTCGAAAGACGCGATCTTGGCCGCCGTCTTCGAGGCGCATTTTCCGCGGGCGCCGTGGCTGCCGAAGCTGTTGTGGATGGCGGCACTCTTCACGGCCGGCCTGACGGCGTTTTACATGTTCCGGCTCGTCTCTCTCGCCTTCTATGGGACGTTCCGCGGCACGCCGGAGCAGGACGCGCACGTCCA
Organism: Acidobacteriota bacterium; assembly: GCA_003222385.1. Classification (GTDB taxonomy): domain Bacteria; phylum Acidobacteriota; class Thermoanaerobaculia; order UBA5066; family Gp7-AA6; genus Gp7-AA6. The sequence goes on along the minus strand of QHVV01000063.1, from coordinate 11,277 downwards.
CGAGTCGCCGAAGTCGATGACAGTGCCGCTCGTCATCCTCGCGTTCCTCTCGATCGTCGGCGGCTGGATCGGAATCCCGATGCTGCCGGGCGGCGACCGGATCGGGCGATTCCTCGCGCCGGTCGTTCCCGCGCTGGCCGGGGCCCGGCCGGCGGAGCACGCCCCGGCGGTCTCGCTCGAGGTCGCGCTCATGGCGGCCTCCGTCGGAATCGCGATGATCGGGCTTCTGCTGGCCTATCTCTGGTACGCGAAAGGGGATGGGGGCGTGCCGGCGCGTCTCGCCGCGCGATTCCCCGCGGTGTATCGCGCGGTCGAAAACAAGTATTTCGTGGACGAGGCCTACGACGCCCTCTTTGTCGAAGGGCTCGCCAAAGGGGGAGGGCGATTCCTCTGGGAGGTGGATGCGACCGTCGTCGATCTGATCCCCAACGGCGCGGCCGCCGTCACCCGCGGGGCATCCTGGCTCTCGCACTTCTTCGACCAGTACTTCGTGGATGGAGCCGTCAACGGCGTCGCCGACTCTCTGCAGGGAGGGTTCCGCCTTCTGCGCCGGGCGCAGACGGGACGCGTTCAGAACTACGCCCTCGTGATGGGGGCCGGGCTCTTTTGTATCGTCGCGGTGTATCTGATTTTCCGATGAGGACAACCGCATGCATCTGATGGGCATCTGGATCCCGATCCTCTCGATCGTGACCTACATCCCGCTCGCCGGGGCGCTCGCGGTCGTGTTTTTCGTGCCCAAGGAGCGGACCGGCGCCATCCAGGCGATCTCGACGGTGATCGTGCTCGTGGATTTCGTCGTCTCGCTGCCGCTGTGGTTCCTCTTCGAGCGGGGGCGGGAGGGCTATCAGTTCGTCGAGAAGCTCTCGTGGATTCCATCGCTCGGCGTCGACTACCACTTCGACGGGATTTCGCTCCTGCTGATCCTCCTGACCACTCTCATTGGCATCATCGCGGTCGCCTGCTCCTACACGGCGATCTCGACCCGGCAGAAGGAGTACTACGTCCTGCTCCTTCTTCTGCAGACGTTCATGATCGGGACTTTCTGCTCGCTCGACCTCTTCCTGTTCTATGTCTTCTGGGAGGTCATGCTCGTCCCGATGTATTTCCTGATCGGAGTCTGGGGAAGTGACCGGCGGCTGTACGCCGCGATCAAGTTCTTCCTCTATACCCTCGCGGGATCGGTGCTGATGCTGCTCGGCATCATCGCGCTCTACTTCTACAACACGACCGGCTTCCACAGTTACAAGGGGCTCGGCCAGCCGCCCACGTTTTCGATCGAGAAGCTGACGGCGGTCGCCGCCGGGATGCCCGCGGAGCTCCAGATCTGGTTGTTCTTCGCGTTCTTCTTCGGTTTCGCGATCAAGGTCCCGATGTTCCCGTTCCACACGTGGCTGCCGGACGCCCATACGGAGGCGCCGACGGCCGGCTCGGTCATCCTGGCGGCGATCCTTCTCAAGATGGGGACGTACGGGTTCGTCCGGTTCTCCCTGCCGATGTTCCCGGACGCGATCAACACGGGCTGGGTCCTCGCCGTCGTGATCACGCTCTCGATCGTCGGCATCGTGTACGGCGCGATGGTGACTCTCGTCCAGAAGGACATGAAGCGACTCATCGCGTACTCCTCCGTCTCACACCTCGGGTTCGTCATGTTGGGCGTCTTCGCGCTCAACATGGCCGGTCTGCAGGGCGGGATCCTCCAGATGGTGAACCATGGAATCTCGACGGGCGCGCTCTTCTTGCTGGTCGGGATGATCTACGAGCGGCGCCACACGCGGATGATTTCGGAGTACGGCGGCCTCGCCCGCCAGATGCCGATCTATGCGACGTACTTCCTGATCATGGCTCTCTCTTCCATGGGCCTGCCGATCCTGAATGGCTTCATCGGCGAGTTCACGATTCTCCAGGGGGCCTTCGCGAAAAATTTCTGGTGGGCGTTCTCCGCGGCCACGGGGATCGTGCTCGGCGCGGCCTATCTCCTCTGGCTCTACCAGCGCGTCTTCTTCGGCGAGATCACGAATCCCGCCAACGCGACTCTCCCGGACCTGACGGCGCGCGAGCAGTTGACGCTCGTTCCGCTCGTCGTCCTGGCTCTTTGGATCGGGCTCTATCCGAAGCCGATGTTCGACGTCCTCCGGGTGCCTTCCGAAAAGATCGTCGCCGCGGTCGGCGGTCGGACCCTTCCGAGCCCGGCGCTCGCCCGGAAGCCAGCCCCGGAGAGGGATCCGTCGCTCGCGGTCGAGGCGTCGCGCCCGTGAAAGTCTCCGCCTCGGACTGGCTCCTTCTTTCCCCCGAGCTGTTCCTGACGGCGGCCGGGCTCCTCATCCTCTCGATCTCGGCTTTCTTCGACAAGGCGAAAGAGGAATTCCTCGCGTTCCTGACGCTCCTCTTCGTCGGCGTCGCGATCGGGCTCGTCGCGTTCCTCTCGGGATACGGCGGGCGGGGCGCGCCGATCTTCGCAGGGATGTTCATCGTGGACAACTTCGCGATCTTCTTCAAGCTCCTGATGCTCGTGTCGATCGCGCTGACCGTGCTCGCGTCCATCCAGTTCGTGGGCCGCGCCCCCTACCCGGCCGGCGACTACTACGCTCTCCTCCTTTTCACGGGCGTCGGCATGCTCTTCATGGTCTCCGGCAACAACCTCGTGTCGATCTACGTCGCGCTGGAGCTCATGGCGCTCTCCTCCTACATCCTCGCCGGCTATTTCAAGCTGGAGATCAAGAGCACCGAGGCGGCGCTGAAGTACTTCGTGCTGGGCGCCTTCTCTTCGGGCGTCCTTCTTTACGGTCTGTCGCTCGTGTACGGCATCGCCGGCCGGATGGGCCTTCCGGACCTCGCGAAGCTCTTCGAGTCCCAGGCGAAGTCGAACCTGCTCCTCGTCGGGATCCTGCTGATCCTCGCCGGGCTGCTCTTCAAGATCGCCGCCGTGCCGTTCCACGTCTGGACGCCCGACGTTTACGAGGGCTCTCCCACGCCGGTCACGGCGTTCTTCTCGGTCGGGCCGAAGCTCGCGGCGTACGCGATCCTCGCCCGGATCTTCTACGTCGGCTTCCCGAAGTTCCACGCCGACTGGGGCCTGATCATCGCGCTCGTCTCCGCGGCGACGATGGTGTTCGGCAACGTGGCGGCGCTCCTGCAGACGAACGTCAAACGCATGCTCGCGTACTCGTCGATCGCCCACGCGGGCTACGCGCTCATGGGCGTCCTCGGCTTCCGCACGGAGTTCGGGCTCTGGGGCATCCTGGTCTACCTCCTCGCGTACACCTTCATGAACTTCGGGGTCTTCGCGCTCGTCGTGTTCCTGGAAACAAAGGGCTATGCGGCCGAGTCGGTCGCGGATTTCAACGGGTTGGCCCGTCGGAACATGACGGCGGCGGTCGTGATGCTCGTTTTCCTCCTCTCGCTCGCCGGGATCCCGCCGACGGCCGGGTTCATCGGGAAGTACTACCTGTTCACATCGGCGATGAAGGCGGGCTACGCCTGGCTCGCCGTCCTCGCGGTCCTGATGTCGGCGCTGTCGCTCTTCTACTACTTCCGCATCGCCGCCGCGATGTTCTTCTCGGAAGCGGAGGGAGCACCGTTGAAGAGCTCCTACGCCCTGACGGCCGCGGTCCTGATCTGCGCGGCCGCGACGGTCATCGTGGGAGTCGCGCCGCAGCCGTTCGTCGAGATGCTGCGAGCGTGCGTGATCAAGGCGCCATAAATCGGAAATCGGAAATCGAAAATCGGAAGGCAAGCCCCCGATACGCGATCGTCGCGCGGGCATCGGCCGCCGGGGTCATCTTCCCGCTCTCGATCGTTGCGGGGTATCTCCTCGGCAACTGGCTCGGGAAAGCGGTCGGCTGGGGCGATGCGCCGGCTCTCGTCGGAGCCATGCTCGGCGCCGCGGCCGGCTTCTGGAATCTCTACCGGCTCCTCCGCGCGCTCGACTCGGGAGGAAAGCGGTTCTGAACGGCGAAGAGGCCATCCTCCGCCGCATCCGGATGCGGTCGATCGGCATCGCCGCGGCCGGCGCGATCGCGGCGCTCTTCTTTTCATGGCGCGCCGCGGTCTCCTTGACAATCGCCGCGGCCGTCGTTATTTTCAGCTTTCTCGTTCTCGAGAAGCTGACCGAGCGTCTCGTTCCCCCGCAGGAAAAAAAAGGGTTTCGAGCTGTGCTCCCCCTCCTGCTGGTCACGGCCGCCGGCGCGGCCGCTCTCGGGATCGCCCTCCTTCGCTGGAGGGGTTTCGAGCCGGTAGCCGGCATGGCCGGTCTGTCGGTCGTGGTCCTGGCGATCGGAGCGGAGCTTCTGAGGAGGAGGAAGGGCTGATCGGGTGAGCGAGCACCATTCGATTCTCTATGCGCCGGTCAACCGGCTGCTGATCGCGCTCTTCGGTCCTCCTCCGGTCGAGCGGCTCTCTGCCGGTGCCGCCGCCTTCTGGTTCCCCGACGGCAAGGCCGCATGGATCCCGGATCCGGCGATCATGGCGCTCCTGCTGCTGCTCCTCTTTCTGGCTTTCCTGCCCTGGGCGGCCAGGAAATATGAAAAGGAGCGTCCCGGGAAAGTTCAGAACTTTCTCGAGATGTTGGTCGCCGGCGTCCGGTCCCTTGTCGTCGACGTGATCGGGCCGGGCGCAGAGAACCGTTACATGAACGTCATCGGCGGCTTCGCGCTGTTCATCTTCGTGGGGAACCTGTTCGGGCTGTTCTTCTTCCTTCAGCCGCCGACCGGATCTCTCTCGACGACAGTGGCCCTCGCCCTACTCTCGTTCGTCTATTTCAACTTTCAGGGGATCAAGGAGCACGGGTTTCTCGGATATCTGAAGCACTTCATGGGGCCGGTGCTCTGGCTCGCGCCGCTCTTCTTCGTGATCGAGATCATCGGCAACTTTGCCCGGATCCTGTCGCTCTCGCTCCGGCTCTTCATGAACATCTACGGCGAGCACACGGCGACCGGAATCTTCGCGGGTCTCGTCCCGATCGTCGTGCCCTGGCCGCTCATGGCGCTCGGCCTCTTCACGGCGATCCTTCAGGCGTTCATCTTCGCCACGCTTTCGTCGGTTTACATCAGCCTCGCAACGGCCCACGAGGAGCACTGAGCTCCCGGCGGGCCGAGAAGACAAAGGAGAGATTCAGAGATGCGGAAGATGCGGAAGAAAACGGCTGTCTTGATCGCGTTGACGCTCCTCGTCCTCGCCGTGCCGGCGTTCGCCCAGGAACCGGCTGCTCCCAGCGGGGCGGCCCGGAGCTGGGGTGCGGGCGCGCTCGGCGCGGCTTTCCTCCTCGGAATCGCGGCGGCGTTCGGCGCGATGGCGCAGGGCCGGGCCACGTCCGCCGCGGCGGAAGGCATGTCGCGCAACCCCGGGGCCGCCGGACCGATCCGGACGATGACGATCATCGGCCTCGCACTGATCGAGTCGCTCGTCCTATACGCGCTATTGATCGCCTTTCTCATCAAGGGCGTCTAGAGAGCTCCGGGCCCGCGGGAAGGGCGTTCCGGGGCGTTCCCGGGGACTGACCCCTGTCCCCGCCGGGGGACAGGGTGCCCTCTCCGGAAACCGGCTGTTCCATTTTCCCGTATTTGTGGGTGGAACCGCCCCAACGGGCCGGGTGTCTATTCCGTAGGAACGGCGGAGGTTAGCCCGGTCCGGCCGGCCCGATGGTGATGCGGCCGGCCGGGCAAGGAATTTGCGACCTCGGAAGGTATGGAGAAAATAAGCGTGCGACCAACTCTCGAAGGAAATCCGCCCCCGGCGGTCACGTCCTGGGACTTCGATTCCCAGGTCATGCCGTACGTGGACTCGCTCTACAACACGGCGTACCGGATGACGCGGAGCGCCGAGGACGCCGAGGACCTGGTTCAGGAGACCTTCTTCAAAGCATACAAGTACTACGACAAGTTCGAAGAGGGGACCAACCTGAAGGCGTGGCTCTTCAAGATCCTGAAGAACACGTTCATCAACAACTATCGGAAGAAGAAGCTCGAGCCGCGCAGCGTCGACTTTGCCGAGATCGAGGACTCGTTCGAGCGGATCGTCCGGCGCGACAACTCCGAACAGCCCTCCGATCCCGAGGCCGAGTTCTTCACGGGCGTTCTGGACGACGACGTCCGCAAGGCTCTGGAATCGCTGCCGTACGACTACCGGATGGTCGTCATCCTGGCCGACCTGGAGGACTTCTCGTACAAGGAGATCGCGGAGATCCTGGACTGCCCGGTCGGGACCGTGATGTCCCGGCTCTACCGCGGCCGGAAGCTCCTCGAAAAGGCCCTCCTCCGGTACGCCCGCCGGCACGGGTACATCCGGGGAGGCGAGCCGGCCAAAATGCGGACCCGGCCGAAGCCGCCAGCGGCGTAGAGAAGACCAGGGCTGCGGCGGTCGCTGCGCGGCAGCCAGAGAGTTGAAACGAGGGGCCGGAACCCGACTGCCCCGCTCCGAAGCCCGGAATTTCTGCGCCGGACGGCCGGTTTTTCCAGGCGGTCCGATGAACTGCCCGCAAGCCCGATTTCTGCTCTACGCCCACCTGGATCGGGAACTCTCGCGAAACGACGCGGAGGAGCTTGCCCGTCACCTCGCGCTGTGCGGTCCCTGTGCGGCGCGAGCCGATTCGGCGCGCGGCCTGGCAAAGATTCTGCGGTCGCGGCTCGACCGGGCCTCCGCTCCGCCCCGGTTGCGCTCCCGTCTCCAGATGATGCCGTACGAACCCGCCCGTCCCCGACCCGCGTCGTACTTCTTCGCGGCCGCGGTCGCTCTCCTGATCATGCCGCTCGTCGCCGATGCTCCGACGCCGCGCGGCGAAGTCGCCGTTACCAACGCCGCGGCCGCCGAGCCGCTCGCTCTGGTCTCCAAGCGCGTGACCGGGACGCTCGTCTGCGTTCGCTGTGAAGCCCGCCGGGAGGCCGGACTCTGTCCGCTGCCCGAGACCGATCACGTTCCCGGTCTGTGCGCGGACAACGGCGAGATCTGGCGTCTCATGACCCGGGAACACGGTTTCGGAGACTCCGCGCTCGGCCGCTCCGCGACGATCGAAGGCACCGCGTTCCCGCGGTCCGGTTTCCTCCGCGCGAATCGCGTCGGCTACTAATTAGTTTTCACACCCGACTGTCGGCTGCGGCGTTCGCTCCGCGAACGGCAGCCGAGAGAGTTCAAACGGGAGCCGGCCTCCGAGATCTTTCGCCTCTAGAATCCTGCCTGGATGAATCCTGACTCTTCGGTCGAAGCCTCGGCGCCCGCGCGCGTCGACCTGGCGGGCGGCACTCTCGACCTCTGGCCGCTTCACGTTCTTCACCCGGGATCGGTCACGGTCAACCTCGCCATCGACCGCCGCGCGACGTGCCGCGTCCGGACGTCGGAGGCGGGAGTGCGTCTGATCGCTCCCGACCGCCAGCTCGATCTGCGCGCCGACTCCGCCCGCGAGCTCCGCGCCGATCCGAGGACGGCTCTCGTCGCTGCGCTCGTGGAAGAAATCCGGCCGGATGTCCCGGTCGAAGTCGAGTTTCGATCCGGGGTTCCGTTCGGCTCGGGCCTGGGGGGCTCTTCCGCCCTCGCGGTGGCCGTCGCGGCGGCCTTGACGCACGGGACCGGCGCGTCGCTCGACGGGGCCGGCGGCGTGGAGCTCGTGCGGGACGTCGAGACGCGCGTCCTCGGCAAGCCGGCGGGCGTCCAGGACTATTACTCCGCGTTCGGCGGAGGGCTGCACTGCCTCTGGTTCGAGACGGGGCGCACCGTGGCGGAGCGTCTCGACGTCGATCCGGACGACTGGGACCGGCACCTGACCCTCTTCGACACCGGCGCAGCTCACTCTTCCGGGATGAACAACTGGGAGGTCTTCCGCCGCCGGCTCGAGGGAGACGCGGGCGTGACCCGCTCGCTCGATTCGATCGCGCAGGCCGCGCGCGAGATGGCGGCCGCGGCCAAGCGGAAGGATTTTCCGGCGATGGGCCGCTCGCTCGACGCCGAGTGGCAGTCCCGTCGCGAACTCGCCCCGGTCGTGTCGTCCCCCGCGATCGAGCGGGCGATCGCTCGCGCCCGCGAGGCCGGAGCGTGGGGCGGAAAGGCCTGCGGCGCGGGGGGAGGCGGCTGCGTTGTCTTTCTCTCGCCTGCCGATCGGACCGGGCCCGTGCGCGAGGCGCTCGGCGGGCTCGACGGAGGGCAGGTGCTTCCGGTCCGCGCCGAGCCGCGAGGGCTCTTTTGTACGGCCTCGACGGAAAAATAGCCGGGGCGGGGTTGGTTCACCCGCCCGCCCCGGGTTCGTTCGAATAAATTCCGGTCAGGAGTTCCCTGGCCATCGGGCAGCCTTATCGGCCCTCAGAGCACGTCCGCCACAGGTGTATCCACGGTGATCCGCGTCGCGGTGACTCGGCCGGCGAGGTGGGCGAGCAGGTTACCCGAGAGATCGTATTGATCGATCGTGAAGGTGCCTTCGTATCGGTCTCCTCCGCGCTCCAGAGTGACCTGTTCCCGGATCTGAGCCGGACCGATCAGAGTCCCGCCGAGGTCGGAGCTCAGACCGAAGTGATTCAGACCGTAGCTGGATGGTCCGCTCTTCTGCCAGACCCCCAGGCAGAAGCTGCTGGTCGCCGGCGGACGTGAGGAGTTCATGATCTCGGTTCCATCGCTGTGCCACTGGACGAGCGCGTTGTCGATCACGGTGCCGTCGGGGATGCCGGGAGTGCCTTCGGACACGAACTTCACTTTCCAGAACCCCACGATCCGGTCGTCGGCGGCCGCCTGTCCCGCGGCGAGCGAGAGCGAGGCCGGCGTCAACCGACTCGTTCCTTGCCAGACCTGCGGCGGAATCGTTCCCGCGTTGTGCCACCCGAAGAGGGCGCATTGAGCGGTCGCCGTGGAGACGGAGACCATCCCGAGTAAGACGATCGCGAGAGCCCCGGTGAAGGCGATTCGGAATGTGGATCTCATGAGAAATCCTCCTTGTGATCGTTGTTACGCCGTTGCTTCCGGAGGGTCAACGCGGATTTCGATCAGGGAACTGCAACCGAACCGCAAGGAGGGCCGCACGCGACTTCCCGACTTCCAGATCGGCACTCGTCGATTTCGGAGCGCGCGACGCAATGCGGGGCTTCCCCGCGCGGGTTACGGCTAACTTCGCGGGATCGCGCAGCCGAACGCTTTGGTCTCGGCCGGGCGTATCGGACGGCCCGCGAGAAAAGCCTCGATCGCGGACTTCAGGTCGGGGGAGGAAATCTTCGAAGCGATCCGTCCGTGGTAACGCAGGATTCCTCGGGAATCCAGGAGGAAGACCTCCGGCGTTCGCCGCGCGTCGAAAAGGTCTGCGATCCGGGCTTCCGGGTCCTTGATGATGTCGAAGCGGTGGCCGTGTTCGAGGGCATGGGCTCGCGCCTCTTCCGCCGTCTCGAGCTTTCCGGAGTTGACGGCCACGAAGAGGACACCCCGCTTACCGAACTCTCCGGCCATGTCGCGGATCAGGTCGTTGTAATAGTTGGAGTACGGACAGATCGTCGAGAGGAACAGGACGACCACACCATTGTGGGTCTTTTCCGCTACGGCGAGCGAGAATCGGCGCCCTTCCAGGGTGGTCTTTTCGAACTCCGGCACGATCGCGCCGACTTTCAATCCCGAGGCGGCAGCGGGGATCAGGAGCGCGCCCGCGAGAACCGCCGCTGCGCGCCTAGCCCGCCTCACGGCGTCCCGACGGGGGTCCCGGGGGACTTCGGAGGGAAAATGCGGCGGCCGAGCTGCGCGGGCGAAAAGCTGTAGCTCACGCCGAAGCTCAGAGAATCCTTGATCTTGTGCCCGCCCCGGCCCTGCACCTGCGTCAGGTAAGCGACATAGAGTTCGGTGGAACCCGTCAGGACATAGGAGACTCCGCCTCCGAGACTGATCCCCGATTCGTGGTCGATCTGGTCGTGGTGCAAGAAGACTTCGGGCGGCGGGAGCACATCCGCTTCTCTCAATACCAGGCCGCCATGCGTGTAGACGGCGGTCCCGATTCCACGCAGGGAGAGAGAAGGCGTCACGTAATAGCCCACCTCGAGAAAGCCGTTGCTGCGGTCATGATGGACGCCCAACACGCGCTCCACGAAAGCATACGAATAGGTCAACTCGACGTAGCTGCCGGCCAGGAGTTGGTCGAGGCGCGCCCCGAAGCTGGTCCCGACCAGATACTCGCGCAGACCTTTGCCGGCGGCCGAGTGCGCGAAATACGTATACGAGTGGCTGGGAATGACAGCCGAGACGAACGGCGCCACTGCGACCCGCCCTTGCAAGGCCTGGTAGCTCAGGTTGATTTTGAAATCCTGAAAGATGCCGTGGTACTGACCGTCGTCGACCGAAATCGTATGCGGAAAGAAATTCTGGCCAGGAGTCCCGTAATACTTCGTCAGGATGTAGGGAATCGCGACAGAAGCCGCGAGCCGGTCGGTCAGCCCGTACCCCAACCCGATCTCGACGCTCTGCGAGCGGATGTGTCCGAAGTCCGATTCGACATTGTCGCCCGGACCGGCGGAAGTACCCAGGTAGTGCTTGTTGACGAACACGTTGCCGTAACCGAGTGAGAACGAGGCCTCTCCCTTCGGCGGCAGCCAGGCCTGCGCGAGCGCCGGCGCGGCAGTGCTCGCCACGAGGACACCGGAGAGCAGCCCGAAGAGGGCGCGCCGGATCCTTCTGTCCTTCATCGCGGCGTCCTATCGAGGCGGCGGGCAATTGGGGGCCACGCCCTTTTGCCGGTCCTTCATCGTCTCGTCGATCACGGCCAGCAAGTATTCTGGATGGCCGGACGAGGCAGTTCGCCTCCCTTTCGGCGGCCGAGAGCTCGGCGGCCGTCGGCTTATAGAGAAGCGGCAGGACCGCGGGTTTCGAGGCGCTCGTCCCGCATTTCTTCTGCAGGTCGGGCACGTCGGCGAAATCGGCCAGCACGATGTCGTATTTGCCGGAATCGAGCGCCTTCTCGACCTCGGCTTCGGTCTCCACGACCTTGGCTTTGTGGCCGGCGGCCGTGAGGGTCGCCTCCACGTGGAACTCCTTCTCGGCCGCGGGAATGCGGGAACCGGGATTCATGAAGACCAGGACCCGGGAAGGAAACTTCGAGTGATTGACCCGCGCGCCCCCGCCGATCAGGACGAACTTGTCGCCGCATCCGGCCGCGACGCCTCCACCGAGAGTCAGAACACCTGCGGCGATCGCCGCAAGGGCCAGAGCCCGCCTCGTCATCCGTCCTCCTTTCGAAAGTCTTCCTCCCGTGTACGCCCGGGTTCGTGGATGGTCAAGTCGGATTTCGATCAGAGATCGATCAGGTCAGTCGATCCGGCTTCATTTCCA
>QHVV01000214.1 GCA_003222385.1 Acidobacteriota bacterium | reverse complement strand
TCCGCATCCCGCTCCGCCTCCGCTACACGCGAGCGGCGATCCCGTCGCTCCCCACGCGGGGGGCGAAGAGGAGCTGGTCCGGCTGGATCCGGACCACCCGGGGTTTCGGGACCCGGTCTACCGTCTGCGCCGCAACGCGATCGCGCGCCTGGCGCTCGAGTATCGGCCGGGCGATCCGCCGCCCACCGTGGACTACACGGACGCGGAGCACTCCGTCTGGCGCACCGTGTGGGAGCACCTCGCGCCGCTGCATTCGACGAACGCCGTTTCGGAGTGGCGCGACGGGGCGTCCGAGCTCGACCTGGACCAGAAGTTCATTCCGCAGCTCGGGGAGGTCAACGAGGAGCTCCAGGCGAGCCCCGGCATCGAGATGCTGCCGGTCGCCGGCCTCATTTCGGCCCGCGGGTTTCTCTGCTCGCTCGGCAGCGGCGTCTTTCTTTCGACGCAGTACATCCGCCACCACTCGATGCCTCTCTACACTCCGGAGCCCGACGTCGTGCACGAGCTCGTCGGACACGCGACGAGCTTCTTCCGGCCCGAAATCGTCCGTCTGACGAGGCTCTTCGGCGAGGCGGCCGGGAAGGCCGACGAAGAGACGCTCCGCCAGCTGGAGCGCGTCTACTGGTACACGCTCGAGTTTGGCGTCGCGCGCGAGGACGGCGACGTCAAGGCCTACGGCGCGGGGCTGCTGTCTTCTTTCGGCGAGCTCGGCAGCTTCGCGTCGCAGGCGGAGCTGAAGCCGTTCGACCCCGCGGAGATCGCGCGAACGGCGTACGACCCGACGAGCTACCAGAAAGCTCTCTTCGTCGCGCCGAGCTTTTCCGAGATGGAGAAGCGCGTCGGAGGCTGGCTGGAGGAGTTGATCGGCCGCTCGCGCGATCGCAAACCCTGACCGCGGGGTGGGAATCGACCTCGTCCGACTCGCCTGCCCGCTCGTCGGCTCCGTCTTATTCGAGCGGGTCATGTCCCTGCTCGATCACCTGGGCCACGGCGTGGGCGCCGCGGCGCTCGGTCTCGTCGTCGCCGTCTTCGGACTCGTCACGCGAAACCGCCGCGCGCTCCGCGCGGGCCTGGTCGTTCTCCTGGCGGTCGTCGTCGCGGGGATCCTGGCGAATGGGCTCAAGCTCGCCTTTGCCCATCCGCGGCCGGGTCACCGCGTCTTTTCCTACGGCTTCCCTTCGGGCCACGCGACGACCGCGTTTGCCGTCGCTTCCGTGCTCGGTGACGCCTTTCCGCCGGCGGCGCCCGTTCTCTACTTCGGAGCGCTCGCGACCGGGCTCGCGCGCGTCTTCTTCCGCGACCATTTCGTCGTCGACATCGCTGGCGGCGCGGCGCTCGGGACCGCGTGCGGACTCCTGCTCGCGCGGCGTCTGCTTCCGCGCGGGGAGCGCCGCGAGACTTCGCTAGCGCTTCGATGGGCGTGGGTCGCCGCGGCGGTCATCGGGATCCCCGCGGTCGCCTGGTTCGGCGTCTACGAGCACGAGCTCGACCGACACCTCGTGAAAGAGACCCGCCCGCCGGGACGGCCGGAAGCCTCAATCGAGTTCGGCACGGCTCCGGCGCGAGCGCTCTTGGTCCAGGGATGGTCGAACGACGAGCGGTGGAACGGGAAAATTCCATTCGTCTGGGCGGAGGGGTCGACGGCGACTCTGCGCCTCCCGCCGCTTCCCCCTGGAAACCACGAACTCCGCGTGAGGCCGAATCCGTTCGTGCGCGGCCAGGGCTTGTCCTGTCAGGTCGTCGCGGTCGACTTCAACGGCGCTCGCATCGGGCGGATGCTGCTCGACCGGGGCTGGAACGACTACGAGCTCGAGGTCCCGCGAGGTCTCGTGCGCTCCGGAGAAAACGAAATCGAATTCCAGTTCGGTTACGCCCATCGGGCGAGCCGGCAGGACGATCGCCGGCTCGCCGTCGCATTCCACTCGCTGGAGGTTCTCGCCGGAGAGACCCCGAAGCACTGAGGCCGCCGGGACTGTGTCACCACCGGTGATACGCGGGATGCCCCTCCTTGACCGCGACGAATGTGCCGCGGCAGGTCGCGGTCACCTTCCCGTTCGCCTCGAGGGTCGCCTCGACGACCGCGCGGTCCTCGGTCGACTCCGCGACGCGGGCGCGCAGGTGGAGCGGGACGTCCATCGGGGTCGGCCGCTTCAAGGTGACGTGGAACTCGGCGGTCACGGTGCACGGCGGCTCCGCGGCGCCCGACTTCTTCATCAGGTGGTACGCCGCGGTCCAGTTGCTGTGGCAGTCGAGGAGGGCTCCGGCAATCCCGCCGTTCAAAATCCCGTCGAACGCCTGGTGGT
>QHVV01000212.1 GCA_003222385.1 Acidobacteriota bacterium | reverse complement strand
CGTTCTGTTCGGACCGGGCGATATCGAGCAGGCGGCGCACCGGCCGGACGAGTGGATCGACCTCGACGATCTCGACACCGCTCAGCGCGTATTCGAGCATGTGTTGCTCAGCCGGGAGCCGGCCCAGGAGGTGGCGGATGGCAGCGTTTCCCAGTGAGGAGTACGAGAAACGGCTGGAGAGAACACGGGTGAAGATGGGTGAGGCCGGGGTCGACGTGCTCTTGGTCACCGATCCGGCGAACATGAATTACCTGACCGGCTACGACGCCTGGTCGTTCTATGTGCCGCAAGCGGTGATCGTGCCGATGAAGCCGGAGCCGCCGCTGTGGGTCGGGCGGGAGATGGACGCTCAGAGCGCGATCCTCACCACCACGCTTCCGCGGGAAAACATCCTCAGCTACGCCGACGACTACGTCGAGTCGCCGGTGAAGCATCCGATGGAGCATGTCGCGTCGGTGCTCGCGGACGGCGGGTTCTCAGTCTCGCGTATCGGGTACGAAGGCAACGCCTACTTCTTCACCGCGCGCAACCTGCAGGTGCTGACGCGTGCTCTGCCGCAGGCAAGGTTTGAGGACGTCGACCTCCTCGTCAACTGGGTGCGGACGGTGAAGTCGGCGCTCGAGATCGACGTCATGCGACAGGCAGCCCGGATCGTCGAGAACGTGATGCGGGTCGCCATCGACGCGGTGGCCGTCGGCGTGCGCCAGTGCGACGCCGCGGCGCTGATCTCCGAGGCCCAGATCCGAGGCACCGAGCAATTCGGGGGCGATGCGCCGGCCAACCCTCCTTCCATCCTCAGCGCGGAGAACGCCGCGACCCCGCATGCGTCGTGGTCGGACCAGCCTTTCCGGCAGGACACCGCGACTTGCCTCGAGCTCAGCGGCTGCCGGCAGCGCTATCACTGCGCGATGTCGCGGACGGTCTACTTGGGCCAACCACCCAACGATATGCAGCGTGTGGCCGCGGCCACCGGCGAGGGGATGGCGGCCGCCCTCGCGACGGTCAAGCCTGGCGCGCTGTGCCAGGACGTCGAGCTCGCGTGGCGCCAGACCATCAACCGCGCCGGCTTCAGCAAGCCGTCGCGCATCGGTTACTCGATCGGCCTGAACTATCCCCCGAACTGGGCCGACCACACGGCGAGCCTCCGGGAGAACGACACGACCGTGATGGAGCCGAACATGACGTTCCACCTCATGCTCGGCATGTGGATGGAGGGGTGGGGCTTCGAGCTCAGCGACACTTTCCGGGTCACCGAGACCGGACATGAGGTCCTGGCCGACTTCCCG
>QHVV01000211.1 GCA_003222385.1 Acidobacteriota bacterium | reverse complement strand
AACGGGAGCCTCGCCCGCGAGAATCCAGACCGAAGTGTCCAGCGGTTGCTTGCCCAGCAGCGGCGCGATCAGGCCGGCGAGCCCCCCGATCTCCACCTTGACGTTGAATCGGTTCGCTTTGTACGACGCGCGGCCGACCGAAAACGGCTCGGCGCCCATCCTCGTGATGTGGAGCTTCACGAGCCGCGGCTTGGGCGTCGCGGCCAACAGCGGCACGGTCGTGGAAACCGTATCCGGAGCGATGTTCTTCAAGAGCGTGACCATCATTCCGTTGGCCAGATCCGGAGGCAACTCCATCTGCTCCTGGATGACTTTCTCCTGACCGTTCTTGCGATGCCGGACCGTCACGCTGCCCTTCACGGCGTCGATCGAGACCTCGATGGGATAGGGAAAGGTGGGGCCGCGCTGGATGAAGTGATCGCTCAGGAGCCGAAATTGCCTGCGCTCCGAGAAGACCGCGGTCTCGTCCTGGAGCGATCCATCCCGGAAGTGGAAGACGAGACGATTCGTCAGCCGGTCACCGTGCAGAGACTGAATGAGATCGCCGTTCGCGATGATGGCGCCGTCGGGCGCTCGAAGGACCAGAAATCCCCGAAGAAGGCCTTCGGGATGTCGCACGGACACGAACTCCGCCCGCAAGACGCTCGCAGCAATGTGGGCCGCGACAAAGAGCAACGTGACGCGGAAGTACCGTTTCAACAAAACCTCTCGAACCGGAGCAGCAAGGCTCGTACCGCGCCGATCGATCCTGAGACTATTTTCATGAACAGGAGACGGACGGATCAGCGCGCCGAGCACCCGCTAGGACGAAGGATTCGGACCGATGCCCGCGCCGCCGTGCGAAAGCTCTCGAGCGCGCTCGAGAGCCGAGAGAGACTTCCCGTCCCGCTGCAGGATGTTCTTGCCGTAGCCCTGCTTGGTCACGAACTCGAAAACGACCTCGGGGTAAGGGATTTCTCTGGGGAGGTTTTCGCGCAGGTAGTGCCAGACCTCGATCCAGTTCGCAGCGGCGTCCAGGACCTTGCTCCCCGGACCGGTCACCTGCTCGATGCGGGCCTGCCGATCCGCATTCGATCCCCCCGTCTGAGAGGCGGCTCGCACCTCGGACCTCGAAAACCGCGAGAGACCCGAAGCGTCCGCGACGTCGTCTCCGGTCTGGAGCGGCTTGCGGCCGTTGTAGGTCGGAGGCCCCAGCAGGATGAAAGCCATTCCCCGATCCGTCAGGCTGCCCCGGACTTCGTCCTGTACGAAATGCGAGTCGGCGAAAGCGACGCGTTTCTCGAACTCCTCGCGATACTCGTTTCGTTCCGTCTCCGGCTTCGGATCGCGAGACTTCCAGAAAGTTGTGACGAATTCGGACCGCTCGACGGCGCTCGAGAGCCGCGCGAAGTCCGCTCGCTCCCGCGGAGAGAGAAGATGGCGGACGGGACCGTCCGCCCAGTCTTCGCCCGGGTTTTCTCCGGCTCCGGCGTCGGGACGCGGAAACGCCCGGTACGCTTCGGCGAGCGTCGACGCCTCTCCTGCGCGAGGGTCCCGCTTGAGCGACTCGCGAGCGCTCTGGAGGGCCACGATCACCGACTTCGGATACAGGGCGGGATCGAGATGCGCGTTGGGCTGGTAAGCGAGAAACATCTCGAACGCGGAGCGCGCCTCGCTTTGCCGCCCCAGCGCGGCGAGGCTCGCGCCCCGGTAGAAAAGAAGCCCCGGGAGAAGCGCTTGCCGCTGAGATTGGAGTTCCGGCCGGGCGCTCTCGGTCTCGAGGGTCTCGAGGGTTGAGAGCGCGGCGGCATAGGAGCCGAGCCGGAACTCGTCCTTGGCCTTCTGAAAGAGCTGCGGCAGAGTTGCCGCGAGGGTCGACGAGATCAGAATCGGAAGAACGCGAAAAGCGAGAGAGTCCCACATGACCTGCCTCGAAGAGCTCTGATGCTACGCCGCTCGGCGGGATCCGGTCCAGCCACGATTCGCGGGCCAAAAAAGAGAGCCCGCCGAAGCGGGCTCTCCGGGGCTCGGAAGATCGGACTCTAGAACGAGATTTTGATCGCGGCGCGGACGAGGCGGGGATCCTGCCGCGAGGTCGCCTTGCCGTAGTTGGCGTTGTTCTGCTCGTTGCACTGGTTCGCCGCCGGATCCGACGCCTCCGCCGCCGTGCAGGGCCGATAGAAGAGCTGGGGATACTGCTCCGGGGTCTTCGGGTAGTTCACCCCCTGCGAAATCTGCCAGTTGTTGTCCACGTTCGTCACGATCTGCCGGTTGAAGAGATCGAAGACGTAGAGAAGCCCGGTCACGGTCACCGGCCCGATGTTGAACGGATAACCGAGGGCGAGGTTTGCTTCCCACTGCGTGGGCAGCCGCCCCGCGGACCCGATCGGGACGAGCTGCGTCTGCGCGATGTAGAACTGATTGAAGTAACCGACCTTCGAGAGCGGCGGACCCGAATG
>QHVV01000112.1:73891-89405 GCA_003222385.1 Acidobacteriota bacterium | reverse complement strand
GGAGGAAATGGATGAAGAAGCGTCAGTCCGGTTTTACGTTGATCGAGCTTTTGATCGTCATCGCGATCATCGGCATCCTGGCCGCGATCGCGATCCCGAATCTGCTGAACGCCGTGCAGCGCGGCAAGCAGAAGAGGACCATGTCGGACATGCGGACCATGGCGACGGCCGTCGAGTCATACGCGGTGGACAACAACTTCTACCCGTCGGGCGCCTGCCCGTCCGGCTCGGTGACCTCGGGCACCGTCCTGACCGACACGGCTCTCTCGGTGCTCTCGCCGACCTACATCGCCAACCCGGTTCGGAAGGACGGCTGGGACCGTTTCATGTACTACGGGGTCAATCCGGCAACCAACGCGCAGGCGTACGGCTTCATCTCGTACGGCCGCGACGGCGTCGTCACGACCGAGACGAACGCCTGCTCGACGACCACCAACTTCAACTCGGACATCATCTCGGCGGATTCGTTCAGTTCCCGCAGGGCGCTCAGAACTAACCGCGACCTTCTCGATTCCAGGAAGAACGGTCCCGAGCAATCGGGACCGTTTCTTTTTGGGTCGAGCGCTTCACCGGACCCGTGCCGGTCCGTCCGGCGCGAATTGCCAGACCTGCACGGCCGAGCGAATCGCCGAGGGCTTCGGCTCGGAGAAGACCCGGACCAGGCGAAACTCCCGAAACGCCGCGCCCGCGGAGCCCCCGCCCGGGCGCTCCCGCCCCCCTTCGAAATAGGCGCGCCACCAGAACGTCGCCTTCGTCAGACGGGTCGGCGACCAGGACCCCGGCCGACGCGGAGGCGTCTCGAAAGAAGCCTGCCGGAAACCGCTCATGTCGGCCTGGGCGGGCAGGTACGGCAGCGGGTCCTGCAGAACGACGAAGCGAACCGCGTTCGCCGCGCAGTAGCCGGCGACGGCGCTTTCGCGAGTGGCCAGAAGGATTCCCGCCGCGTTTTCGAAGTCGGTTCGTCCGCTCATCGTTCCGAAGTTGTCGAGAAGGACGCCCCGTCCCGCGACGACGTCGAAGAGATGCCCCCAGGACCACGGCCCGAGCACTCGTCCGGGCGCCGACGTCTGCCGTCCGAGGTACTCGGCCGCCCGCAACATCGGAGACATCTCCGGCGTGACCGGGGGAAGAGGGTGAAGGACCGACCCGGCCGAGAGGAGCAGCGCCGGCCCGATGAGCAGGACGGCCGCGGCTCGCGCCGGCCATCGGCCGAAGTCCCGGCGGATGTCGAAGACGGCGACCGCGCCGGAGATCGCGCACAGCGGGGCGGCGACGGACAGAAAACGCTTGGAGCTCACGGCCGCAAGCGCATACCCCAGAGCAAAGGGCAGAGAAAGGCCGCGCAGCCCTCGCCTCCAGCGCCGGTCCGCCACCATGAGGAGCGTCAAGACCGTTCCCCCTCCGAGCTCGATGGCATCTTCCAGCCAGATACTGCCGGGGGCGAAGAACAGCGGCTGGAATTCCTGGATGGATTTGAACCACGGATCTCCTCCCAGAAACCGGGTGCCGGCGAGGACGGCGCCGAGCGCATTCGGGACTGCCGCCACGACGAGGAGCCCGGACAGCAGGGCGAAGATTGCGGTTCGCCCCGGCTTCCCGCCCGCGCGGAGCTGCCCGTACTGGACGGCGCAGGCAGCGGCCGCTCCGGCGAGCGCCGCGGCGTGCGACGCCCCGAGGTACCACTCGCTATCCGGATAGCCGGCAGGTTGAACTGCGCGGTAGAGGAAGATGAGCAGCGACGACAGCGCGAAGCCGGATGCGGCCGCCGCGCGGACGAGCGGCTTGCCGGGATCGAGCCACAGAACGACGATCAGGACGATCCCGCCGGCGAGCAGCAGGGCCGGCTGCACCAGGAGCGAAATCGTCAGAGCGATACCGAAAAAAGCTCCCGACTGGACCGCCTCCCGGGAGGTGGCCGCACGGACGAGCGCGAACGTCGCCGCCAGGATGCCGAGCACGAGCGGGAACTCGAGGAAGTGATGGTCGATCGCGCCGAGGCGTGACCGGTCGAGGTAATCCGGCGAGAGCGCGACCGCGAGGCCTCCGAGAAGGCCGGTTGCCGTGTCGAGCCGCCGGGAGAGCCATCCGGCGACGATCGCGCAAACCAGAGAGGAGAAGAGAGGCGGGAACCAGCTCGCCCGCGCCACGATCCCGGCGGCATCGCGGCCTCCGAGAAGACGCGACGCCGCTCCCGCCAACATGTCGTACAGGGGCGGCCACGGGCAGAACGCGCCGCGGGGACCGCGGTTCGGATCCTCTGTCAACACCCGGAAGAGATGGGTCGCGGAGTAGACGATCCTCTTCGCGTGGTACAGCTCGTCGAAGGGGGCGAGCTGGGGAACGCCTCCATGGAAGGCCGTCGGGAGGTTGGAGATCCGGACGAGAAAGGCGACGACGAAGATTGCGAGCGCGATGCCGAGCGGGCGCCACCGATCCGCGAGTTGGGGCGGCTCGATCTTCAATCGCGTGCGCATTGTAGTCTCCGCCGGCGATTCCGCGGTTTGGCCGGAGCGGGACGCTTCTCTTCCGCTTACAATTCCGGGGTGCCGCTGCGCCCTCGGCTGACCGGGCTTCTCGGGGCTGCGGCAATCGCGCCGGCTCTCTTCTGGCTCGGACCCGCGCTCGCCGGGCGCCTTGCCCCCTCTTTTCGGGATCAGGGCGACTTCTTCTATCCTCTGAAGTTGTACACGGCGGACCGGCTGCGCGCCGGAGAGATTCCGCTGTGGAATCCGCTTTCCGGGGCGGGCGAGCCATGGCTCGCGAACGGACAGGCGGGCGTGTTCTACCCGCCGAGCGCCCTCTTTCTCCTTTCCTGGCCGGGCGCCGCCGGCATCCTCTTCCTCCTCGTTCACTTCGCGATCGGCGCCTGGGGCATGCGCCGCTTCCTCAAGCAGGAAGGGATCTCCGAGTCGGGAGCGCTCTTCGGCACCGCCGTCTTCGTGGCATCCGGGCTCCCGGCTTCACTCTCCGCTTTCTGGAACCACTTCGGCGCCTACGCTTATCTGCCCGCGATCGTCGCGATCGCGCGGGCCGGAGTGCGCTCCCGAGGCGCCTTTCTCGGTCTTGCCGCGCTCGTCGGGCTGCAGGCGATGGCCGGAAGTCCCGAGATTTGCGGCTTGACCGCCGTCATCGCTCTCGCGGTGTCCTTCCTGCCGAGACCCGACCCGGACCGGCCCTGGCTCGATTCCCGGAAGAAGTCCCCTCCCCGGACCGCCGGCGGTTTTCTGCTCGGCCTCGCTGTCGCCGCGTGGATGCTCGTTCCGATGGGGGAGCTCGCCCTCCACTCGGATCGGCGGGGACCGCTTCCGACGGCGGAGAGGGAGCCCGGCGCCATCACTCTTCCCGAGCTCGGCGCGGGGCTCGCGCGGCCGCGGACGGCGACGCGGACGTACTGGCTTCCGTCCATCTTCGTCGGCCCGCTCGTCCTGGCGGTCGCCGCGGCGCCGTTCTTCGAGCGGGATAGACGGCGTCTCGCTCTCCTTCTCGCCGGAATCGGGGCAGTCGCGCTCCTCCTCGCGGCTGCGGGGCCTCCCGGCTCGTGGCTGCGCGCGATTCCCCCTCTCGACCGGATGCGCTACCCGGAGAAGATCCTGGCCGCCGCGGTCTTCGCCCTCGCGGCTCTCTCCGGCCTGGGTCTCGACGCTCTCCGCTTCCGCGCGGGAGGACGAACCTTGCGGGCGCTCTTTCCCTTAATCGCGGCCGCCGCTCTCGCGCTCGCGCTCGCGACGCCGGGCCCCGTCGGGTTCCGCTCCGCGGCGGCGGTCGGGCTCGCGTCGGCGGCGGCGCTCGCTTTCGCCGGCGACCGGTCCCAGACGGCCGGAGCCGTGCTCGGGACGATCTGCGCGCTGGCGCTCGTCGTCTCGTTCGCGATTACCGGCCGGAGCCTCTTCACGTTCGTCCCGGACGCCGCGCTCCGCGAGCGTCCGCCGACGCTCGACGCGCTCGGCAACCTGACCGGCCGCGTACTCACGCCGCCTCCCCGCGATCTCTCGCGCTGGGTCGTCCGCGACGCAAGATTCGATCGGGAGACCCTGTCCCGCCAGCGCGAAGCGCTCGGCGGCTACACGAACCTGCTGTCTGGAGTGTCGACCGTCCGGACCGCCGCAGCTCTCCCGACCGGAGCGGCCCGCACGATCGCGGATTCGATCGATGGCTCGCGCGACCCGGTTCGCGCGGCCGGCCCCGCCTCCGCGCGCGTCCTGTGGAGCCCGTTGCGGCCGGGCCTCCTGCCTTCGCGCAAGGTCGGCGAGTTTTTCCGGGCCCCGATCGCTCCGTACCGCCCGCGTCTTTCGTTCGTTCGAAGTTACCGGATCGAGTCGGACCCGGTTCGCGCGTGGAGGCGTGTCGCCTCGGGCGAAGTCGATCTCGCGCGCGAAGTCCTGCTCGATCGCGAGCCGTCGCCGAGGCCTCCTCCCGCTCCCCGATCGCCGATCCTGATCGCGCGTCTCGCGGAGGACCGTCCGGAACGGATCGTCGCCGAGATCGCGACCAATGCGTCCGGACTTCTCGTCGTGACCGATCTCTTTTTTCCAGGCTGGGTCGCGGAGGAAGAGGGACGCCGCCTCCCGATCCTGCGCGCGGACGGCTTCTTTCGCGCCGTCGCCCTGCCCGCGGGATCGCATCGGGTGACTTTCCGCTATCGCCCGGTTTCCGTCTTCCTCGGCGCCGGGATTTCGATGGCCGCGCTGCTGACGATCCTCTTCCTCGGTTACCAGGGCGAGCCGGTCCGATGATCCCGACCGCCGTCGTCGTCGGCCTGTTCGGCCTGGTGGCCGGGAGCTTTCTGAACGTCGTGATCCACCGGCTGCCGCGCGGCGAGTCGGTCGCCTTCCCCGGATCGCACTGCCCCGCTTGCGGCGCGCCGATCCGTCCTTACGACAACGTGCCCGTCCTCTCCTGGCTCTTCCTCCGCGGCCGCTGCCGGGTCTGCCGGGCCCCGATCAGCGTCCGGTATCCGGTCGTCGAGCTGACGAACGCGGTACTCTGGGTGGCCGTTTTTCTCCGGGCACCCGGATGGGCGGATTTCGCATCCGGCGCGTTTCTCTGCTCGGCGTGTCTCGCCCTCCTCGCGATCGACGCCGAGTTCCGGATCCTGCCCGACCGCATCACCCTGACCGGCATCGTGGTCGGCCTCGCGCTGTCCTTCTTCTCGCGCGTCCGCTCGCCCGTCTCGTCTTTCGCCGGCGCCGCGATCGGCGCCGGCGGACTCTGGCTCGTGGCTTTCCTCTACGAGAAATGGAAGAAGGTCGAGGGGATGGGCCTCGGGGACGTCAAGATGCTCGGAATGATCGGGGCACTGCTGGGCGCTTCCGGCGTCATCATCGCCGTTCTTCTCGCGTCGGTGTCCGGGAGCCTGGTCGGCCTCGCTCTCGTTCTCGCCCGCCGCGGATCGCTGCAGACGGCGCTGCCGTTCGGAGTTTTCCTCGCTCTCGGCGCGGTCGCCGCGTTCTTCTGGGCCCCTCTCCTGATCGAGCTCTATCGCGGGGGGTTCCGGTGAGCGCCGCCGTTCCCCGCACTTTCCGGCGGGAGTCGCGGCTCTTCCTCTGGGTCGCGCTCTTTCTCATCCTGTTCCTGAATCTCCTGACGCTCTTCTTCTTCCGTCGCGCCGTCGATTGGGGAAGCGAGTCGATCGAGCGACGGGCCTCCGAAATTCTCCGGCGGCTGCCGATCGACCAGCCGGGAGCGGGCGGGGGAGGGAGCCTCGGCCGCGTGGCCCTGGAGCGGGACATCGTCTACGTCGCGACCTACGACGCGCGGGGCCGGAGGGTCCGGACGCTCGGCGGGGAGATCGACGCGCCCGACGCGCTCACGACCGCCGTCCCCGCGCCCGGAAAGATCGCGATCGCCTGGCGAAGCAGCCCGATCCTGGTGGTCGCCACGACTCCCGTCCCGGGCGGCTACCTTTCGATCGCGGTCGATCCGGGTCCCGGCGCGGCGCTCCGTCCGCTCGCGCGGTCATTCACGTTGGTCGTCCCGATCGCCGGCGCCGCGCTCGTGGTGCTCGCCGGCTTCTACCTGCGCTCGCTGCTCTCGCCCTACGACCGCCTCCTCGCCGCGGCGGATCGGGCTCCGCTTCCTGTCCCGGCGGTCCCGGGAGCTCACGCCGAACCGGGCGACGAGCGCGAGTTCCTGATCGAGCGTTTCGAGTCCACGATCGCGGCTCTCAAAGAGAAGGAGCGCGAGCTCAAGGCGCGCGCCGACGACCTCGAGACCGGGGCGAGACTTCTCTCGCGAAATCTGCCGACCGGCGTCCTCTCGGTGGCCGCGGACGAAACCGTCGTCGAGTTGAACGAATCGGGGCAGGAGATCCTCAAGCTCTCCGGAAACCTGCACGGCCGGCGTTACCAGGAGGCGTTCGAGACGATCCCGGAGTTCCGCGACTCGATCGGCGAGGTGCTCTCCGAGCGCAAGCCCGTCGGGCGCCGGGAGATCCGGTGGGTCTCGGCCGGAGAGTCCCGATCCTTCGGCGTCACCGTGACGCCGGCCGAAGGCGCCGATGGCCGGTTCCTCGGGGTGCTCGCGCTCTTCACCGACCTGACCGAGATGCGGAAGCTCGAGGCGCGGATGGCGTTGACGCGGCACCTTTCCGAACTCGGCCAGGTCTCTGCCGGCGCCGCGCACGAGTTCCGCAACGCCGCCGCCGCGATCGACGGGTTCGCCGATCTCGCGCTGCGATCGCCCGGGCGTGCGGCCGAGCATCTGAAGGCGATCCGCCGCGAGGCCCAGGAAATGAGCCGGGTGACGAGCGATTTCCTCCTCTTTGCCCGACCCGAGAAGTTCGCGCGCGAACGGGTCGATCTCGACGGCGTCGCGTCGGCCGCCGTTGCCGAGACCGAGACCGCCTTTCCCGGCGTCGTCGTCCGGCTCCACGGGCCGTTCCCCGCGGTCTCCGGCTCGGAGGTGCTGCTGCGCCGGGCCCTCGTCAACCTGCTCCGGAACGCGGTCGAGGCGACCCCGCCGGCGCGCCGCGGCGAGCCCGAAGCGATCCGGCTCGACGGGTCGAGTCGCGACGGGGAAATCCTGATGGCCGTGGCCGACCGCGGCGAAGGCGTGGAAGCTTCGCGGCGCGACGAGATTTTTCTGCCGTTCTACTCGACGAAGCCCCGCGGCTCCGGGTTCGGGCTCGCGATCGTCGCCCGGATCGCGGAGCTGCACGGAGGGACGGTCGAAGTCGGAGCGCGCAAGGACGGAGGAGCGCTCTTCACGTTGCGTCTTCCGGAAGCCGCGCCGTCCCTGCGGCACCCGCCGGCGAGCCCGGCCCCTTCGCCAGGATAGAGCGGAAGGTCTCCCGGTCGAACGCGCGCTCGAGCGCTTCGTCGGGAGTGACGAGCCTCCGCCGTACGAGCTCCGCGAGCGACTGGTCCATCGAGATCATCCCGCGCGATTTGCCGGTCTGGATCTGGTTGTTGATCTGAGCCGTCTTTCCTTCGCGGATCGCGTTCGAGAGCGCGCTCGACCCGAGCAGGATTTCGAAGGCCGGGATGCGCCCGGTTTCGGCCCTCTTCAAGAGCTGCTGCGCGACCACGGCGCGAACCGATTCCGCCAGCACCACGCGGATCTGTTCCTGCTCGCTCGCCGGGAACGCATCGATGATCCGGTCCACCGCCTTGGCGGCGGAGTTCGTGTGGAGGGTGGCGAACACGAGAAGACCGGTCTCGGCGGCGGTCAGCGCCATCCGCATCGTCTCTAAATCCCGCATCTCGCCGACTAAGAGACAGTCGGGGTCTTCGCGCATCGCCGCCTTGACGCCTTCGGCGAAGCTCGGAACGTCCGGGCCGATCTCGCGTTGCGTGAAGATCGAGCGGTCGTTCACATGCACGAACTCGATCGGGTCCTCGATCGTGACCACGTGGCGCGTGTAGCGGCGGTTGACGCGGTCGAGGATCGCCGCGAGCGTGGTGGACTTGCCGCTTCCGGTCGGCCCCGTCACGAGAACGAGTCCGCGCGCGGCGGACGCGAGGTCGGCCACCGGGCCGGGAAGCTGGAGCTCCTCGACGGTCGGGACCCTTGCCGGAATGAGGCGGAAGACAGCGGCGGACCCGCGCTCCTGGCGGAAGAGATTGACCCGGAAGCGCGCTTCGGTCCCCATCTGGTAGGCGAAATCCACGTCGCCGGTCTCGCCATACTGGGTCCAGATCCGGGGCGGAGCGATCGGACCGACGAGGTTGTAGAAATCTCCCTCGTTCAACGCGCGGTAGCGGATCCGCTCGAGGTCTCCGTCGATGCGGAGGACCGGGGGCGATCCCACCGAGAGGTGCAGGTCTGAGCCGTTTCTCTTGGGCAGCACCGACAGAAACCGGTCGATCCGGTTCGTGCCGATCGAGACGATCTCCAGAGCTCCGACCTGGAAGACTTTCTCGGGGGCCTCGGGATGGGCGGGGATCGGATCGCTCACGCCGCGCTCCCTTCCTCGAGATACGGCTCGAAGGCCTCCTTGCGCAGCGCGCGGTCGTACGCCACGCGCGGATCCACCGAGCCTTCCTGTACGAGCTTCAGGAGCGACATGTCCATGAGCATCATGCCTGCGCCGGTTCCGGTCTGCATCGCCGTCGGGATCTGGAACGTCTTCGCTTCGCGAATGAGGCCGGCGACCGCCGGGGTGTTTCGCAGGACCTCCCAGGCCGCGACCCGTCCCGACCCGTCGCGTCTCGGGAGAAGGGATTGTGAGATCACGGCCTTCAGGGACTCCGAGATCATCTGCCGGATCTGACCTTGTTGATCGGCCGGAAAGGCGTTGATCACGCGATCGACCGTCGAGGAGGCGGTCGTCGTGTGAAGGGTGCCGAGGACGAGGTGTCCCGTCTCCGCCGCGGTGATCGCGAGCGATATGGTTTCCAGGTCCCGCATCTCTCCGACGAGGATGACGTCCGGATCTTCGCGAAGCGACTGACGCAGCGCGCGCGCGAAAGAGCGCGAGTGACTCGGCACCTCACGCTGGTTGACCAGCGAGTCCTGGCTGACGTGGACGTACTCGATCGGATCCTCGATCGTGAGCACGTGGCAGCGCTCGGTATGGTTGATCCGGTCGACCAGCGCCGCGAGCGTGGTCGTCTTGCCGCAGCCGGCCGGCCCGGTCACGAGGATCAACCCCTGCGAGTACGTCGTCAGCTCCCAGAGGCTCTCCGGCAGACCGACGTCGGCGAGATTAGGCACCTCGAACGGGATCAGCCGGAAGACCGCGGAGAGTCCCTTGCGCTGGAGAAAGACGTTCGTCCGAAACCGGCCGAGCCCCGCGTCCTTGTGACAGAAGTCGATCTGCTGGCGCTCCTCGAACAACGCTCGGCGCTCGACCGTGAGAATCGGGTAGATCCAATCCTGCAGCTGCCCCTCGGTCGACTCCGGCATCGGGAGAGCGGAGAGCTGTCCGTGCAGTCGCAGGTGCGGGACGGTGCCGGTCGAGAGGTGGAGGTCCGACGCGCCGCCGGCGCGCGCGTGCCGGAGGAGGTCCGAGAGGGTCGGTTCGGGCGCTGCGGCGAAATCGTGCGGAATGAACTCGCGCGCCGCTTCGACGTCGTCCGGACGTTCCAATCCCGCCAGTCTTTCGGCGAGCCGAGCCGCCTTCTCCCGAACGAGGGGATCCGGATCCGCCTTGACGATCTTCGCCAGAAGACCGGGGACTCCAGGATCCGGAATCCGGGCGAACGCGTCGAGGATCTCGAGGCGGAGGTCCTTGGTGCCGCGCTTGTAGGCATCGAGCAGCGCGGGCAGCGCTTTCGGAGTACCCCAGGTGCCGAGCGCCGCCGCCGCGGATAGGTTCGATTCCGGGTCGGCGAGCATCTTCACGAGCGGCTCGAAGCCGCGGTCGTCGCGGAGCTCGCCGAGCGCGTGCGCGGCGCGGTCGCGCAGCCACCAGTCGTCGCCGGAGACGTAGCGGATGCAGTGCGGAACGACCTCCGGGGAGCGGATCGTGACCGCGACTGCGGACGCGAGGGCCGCGATGCGGTGGTCCGGGTCGTTGTCGCGCTCCAGGAACGCCGGAATGTAGTGGGGCCCGAGCCCGCGGAGCGCCTCCAGCGCACGGTCCCGCTTCGGACCGTAGGTGTCCTGGTAGGCGTGCAGGAACGCCTGCGCGACGCGGTCCGGCTGCTGCGTGCGGAGGAGCCTCGACGCGAGCTGCCGCACCCGCGGGTTCGAGTCGGACAGGAGCGGGAGCAGGTCTTGGTTCCAGCGGATGTCGCCGCTCGCGAGAAGCGGCGTCAGAGCGCCGATCGCCGCGTCCTGGACCCGGGTCGAATCGAGATGGCAGCGGCGCAGAAGGGGTCCGATCGCCGACTCGTCCGGGAACTTCGCGATCAACCGGACTGCCCGGAACCTCAAGCCCTCTTCCTCGTCTTCGAGCCCCTTCAGAGCGAACGGCACGACTCGCGGGGACGGCGTCGATTCGACGATCGCGAACGCCTTCGCCCGCACCGCGGCGGAAGGGGAATTCAAGGCCTCCGAGATGAGCGCCAGGTTGGCTTCTGACGGGTTCCGGCGCATCCAGTCCAGCACGACGTGGACGACCGTCGGATCGGGGTGTTTGAGAAGCTCCGGGAGCTTCTCCGGAAACCGGGGCCCCGCGAGCCCCGCGAGGCTCTCGATCGCGATCCGGCGCATCGTTTCGGTCCGCGCCAGGAGGTACGGCAGGAGCGCCGCCGCGGCGTCGTCATACGTGAACCGACCGAGGAGCGCCTGTCCCCGGGCGCGGAGGGCCGCGTCGGGGTCGACCACCAGCCATGCCACGTCCTCCGCTTCGAGCGTCCGGAGGAGGGCGATCTGGTCGAAGAGCGCCTGGCGCTCCTCCTCGCCTTTCCACCCGCGGGCGTGCGCCTGAGCGAGCAGGGCACGGGCTTCCGCCGTCGGCTTGTGGCGTCTTTTTGTCCACATGATTGCTTCGTCGCAAGTGTAGCGCGACAACCCGGTCCCGCGGAACGCCGATCGGGTCGTCGCGACAACTCTGCTTGTGAGGATCGTCGGCCGGCGTCGCCGCGGACCGGTAATGGGCTCGCCCGGGGGGCGGGGGATCGCCCTGATCGAGCTGGTGGTCTCGGCGTTGCTCTTCGGATGGGTCGTCCTCGCGATCTTTCCGTTGTTCCTGGCGAGCGTGAAGGCGAACG
Source organism: Acidobacteriota bacterium (assembly GCA_003222385.1). Taxonomy (GTDB): domain Bacteria; phylum Acidobacteriota; class Thermoanaerobaculia; order UBA5066; family Gp7-AA6; genus Gp7-AA6. The sequence goes on along the minus strand of QHVV01000112.1, from coordinate 78,309 downwards.
TCTCCGCCGGCGCGTATGGCGAAGCGAACAACCTCGCGCGGTCGCGATTGGAGCAATTGCTGGACGCGCCTTTCGACGATCCGCGTCTCTCGGTCGGACGCCACGCGGCGAACGAACTCCCCGCGACCCTGCCGGATCCGGAGACGGGCACCCTTCCCTCCGCGGTGGCGAATCCATTTCGCCGGTCGTATCGAGTCCGGCAGTTCGCGCTTCCCGCTTCGGATCGGGTGTCGAAAGGAGCTCTGTTCGTTCCGGTCCGCGTGACGAGCGCCGGGCTTCCGTTCGATTACAAGAGGATCGACGTCACCGTCGAATCCGTTTCTCCCCGTCCGGAGCTCGGCCAGGTCGCGGCGCGCGTGAGCGCCCTCCGCGCGAATCCGGCGCGGGACCGGATTCTCTCGCGGGAAGATCCCGATTCGTGAGAGGGCAGCGGGCGCTTCGGTGCGCCGGCCTGACTCTCGTCGAGAGCGTCGTGGCCGCCTTTCTCTTCGCGGTCCTCCTGCTCGCGGCGCTCGCGCTCTGGGATTCGGCGACGCGAATCCACAAGAGCGAGATCGAGATCGCCGACGCGCAGCGAAGCGTCCGCTACGGACTTCACCAGATGGCCCGGGTCGTTCGATCCGCTGGCGCCGGAGGCCTCTCCGTCGCGCAGGCGGTCCTGGTCCGCCCCGATCCGGGACTTCCGGGCGCGTCAGTGCCGCCGGACGGCGACTACGACAACGTCGTGGGCGGAACGATCACCGATCTCGCCGGGAAGGACGTGCCGGTCCGCGCCGGCACGGACATCCTCGAAGTCCGGGGCGTCTTCGACTCGCCGCTCCTCGCCCTGGATTCTGCGAGCGGCTGCGGCTCCTGTACCGGCCCGGGCGATCTCACGGCCCGATCCGTGACCGCGAGCGGCCACGTCAACGACGAGCCGCCGCGTCGAGCCTGGTTCTCCGAGATCGACTCGTACACGGCCGGCGCGTCCGATCGAAACCCGATGTTCGTTCTCGTTGCCGGCAACGACGACCTGCGCCCCGCCTGTTCCGACGGGACCGCCGGGCTCGCGCCGCGGCCGCCGCAACCTTCGTACCGGGTCGGTCTCCTGACCGCTCCGGCCCGCCTCGCCGCCGCGCAGACGTTCGGGAGCGTCGATTTCTCGGATCCGCTCGCCCGCGAACTGTCGACGGAAGACCCGCTCGACGCTCCGCCGCCGAGCGATGCGGCCGCTCGAGAGCTCCGGCGCGTGGGGATCCTCGACGACGTCCTGTTCTTCATCGACGACACCGATCCCCTCCATCCGGCTCTCGCCCGCGCCGTCCGCCGGGGAAGGCGATTCGACGTCGTGTCCCTGGCGGAGGACGTGGAGGACCTGCAGGTCGCGTACGGAGTGGACGGGCTCTACGGCTCGGACGGCGTCGTGCCCGACGGCGCTCTGGGGCGGCTCGTCGCGGCGTCGGAAAACGATCCCGATCCGGAAGTCTCCACGCGCGCGGGCGGTGACGAATGGGCCCCGAACGTGGCAGGAGAAAGGCTCTTCGCCACGGGCGACTTCCGTTCGCCGGCGCGCTGTCCGACGCTTCGGGCGGTCCAGATCACGCTCGTCGCGAGGTCCCGCGACCCCGATCCGACTTTTCGAGGTCGGGGCGCTTCCGGTCTGCACGCCATGAACTCCCCCGGGAGCGCGCGCGGTTCCGGCGCACTCCGGTACCGGAGGCGGGCGGCGACCGTCACGATCGGCCTGCGGAACTTCGGGAGCGCGGGATAGCGGATGCCGCGCCGGGCGTCCACGGGAGCGGTGCTGCTCCTCGTCCTTCTCTCTCTGGCAGTCCTGACCGTCGTCGGGATCGCGCTCGCGTTCTCGACTGAGTCCGAGAGGGCGAGCGCAGCGAGCGAGTGGGCAATCGAGCGCGCCCTCTACGCCGCCGATGCGGGCATCCGGTGGACCGCGGCGCAGCTGTCGGCCGATGCGGGTGCATTTCTGGGCCGGCCCGAGTTCGCCGACCCTCCCGGTCCCTTCGGGTCGGTTTCCTTACCGCTACCCGGTCACTTCCACGGTTCCGGCGGCCTCTTCTCGGGCGATCCGTCCGAGGATCGAATCCGGGTGACCGTCGAGAATCCCGGCTTTCTCGGGCGCCGGGCCGATCCCGCCGCCTCGGACGGCGACCGGTTCTTCTACGCCTTCGAGGTCCGGGTGACCGGCTCCGAAGCGGCGAACCCGGCGCGATTCCGCCGGGAGGTGGTCGCCGACCTCGAGGTCGGCCCGCTTCCCGCCGATTTCCTCGAGAGGGGGGACCGGGGGACTATAATCGGCCATACGGTCGGAGTCCCTGTTCGGGTGGTGAACATGAACTGGAAAGAACGATGACGAAGTCGCTGCGCACCGCGGTCCTGCTGGTTTTCCTGGCCGCCGCGGCCGGCGCGGCCGAGGTGATCGTCTTGAAGGGTGGAGTCGTCGTCCAGCTCCAGCGCCCCCCGGTCCGGCGCGGAAACAACGTTCTCTTGACGCGGACCGACGGCACGCTGCTCTCGGTTCCGGCATCCGAGATCGACGCCGCGGCGACCGCCGCGCGGCGCGCGGTGCCTCCACCGGCCCCCGAGCCGCCGCAGGCGCGTCCCGCGACGCTCGCCGAAGCGGCCCGCGCTTCCCACGAAGCCCCGAAAGCGCGCGTCAAGATCACCGATGCAAACGTTTCGCACACCGAGCGCACCGCCCAGACCGCCGGCAATGCCGAGGAGGGGCCGAAGGAGACTGTATCCGGAGCCGGTCGCGTCGAGGTCGCCGATTACACGCAGGAGAAGTCGGGGGAGGCGCTGATCGTGCGGGGCACGCTGCGCAACCCGGGCGCGACGACCGCGACGGGGGTCCGGATGACGGTGACCGCTCTCGACGCGAAGGGCCAGTCGATCGCGTCCGGTGACGCCGGCCTGTCGAGCGGCGCCATCGAGCCGGGGAAGACCGCGGCCTTCTCGATCACGATCCCGGTGGGCGCGAAGCCTGCCTCGTCGCTCAAATTCACGCCGCGCTGGGTCGCTCCGAATCCGCCGTCCCCGGCCGCGGGCACCGAGGACGCCGCGTCGAAGGCACCCGGCGCCGCGGGCTCCGGCGGCGGCCCGGCCGCTGTGCCGACCGCTCCTCCGGCGCCGCCACCTCCCGCGCCGACGCCGTACGGCCGAGGCTCGCTCTATGCGCCGCCGGCTCCCAACGCGCCCTCCGAAGCGCCGAAGGACGGAAAGACCGGCTACATCCCGGGGGCATCGAGCCCCTCCAACCAGCCGAAGCCTCCGGGCTAGCTCTCTCCCGCTTTAATCTATTCGCGTGCCTCGCATCCTGATCGTCGAGGACAAGGACTCTCTGCGCGCGATGCTCGAAGAGATGCTGCGCGCCGAAAAGCTGGAGGTGCGCGGCATCGCTTCCGGGTCTCAGGCAGTCGAGCTGCTCCGCTCGGGTGAGCCGGTCGATCTCGTCCTGACCGACTGGCGCCTGCCCGGAGCCGACGGCCTCGCGGTCCTCGACGCGGCGCTCTCTCTCGATCCGACCCTGCCGGTGATCGTGATGACCGCGTTCGGATCGATCGAAGCCGCCGTCGACGCGATGAAGCGCGGCGCCGAAGACTTCATTACCAAGCCGGTCGACCCGGACCTCCTGAGACTCCTCGTCTCGCGGGCGATCGAGCGGCGTGTCCGGGAGCGGGAATCGCTCCTCTTCGAGGACAACCGGTCGCGCTCGATGCCCGCGATCATCGGCGAGTCGCCCGCGATCCGCTCGGTCCAGGAAGAAGCCCAGCGCGTGGCCTCGACGGACGCGACGGTCCTTCTCGAGGGGGAGAGCGGCACCGGCAAGGAGCTCTTCGCGCGCGCGATCCACGAGCTCTCGGCGCGCCGTCAGCGGCCGTTCGTGGCGATCAACTGCGCCGCGATCCCCGACTCGCTGCTCGAAAGCGAGCTGTTCGGGCACGAGCGCGGTTCGTTCACCGGCGCGCTCGGGCGCCGGCTCGGCAAGTTCGAGCTCGCCGACGGCGGGACCGTCTTCTTGGACGAGATCGGCGAGCTCTCCGCCGCGACCCAGGGCAAGCTCCTGCGCGTCCTCCAGGAGAGATCGTTCCACCGCGTCGGCGGCACGATTCCGATCCAGGTCGACATCCGCATCCTTGCTGCGTCGAACCGACCTCTCGACCGGATGGTTTCGCAAGGTCTTTTCCGGGAGGACCTCTACTACCGCGTCCGGGTTTTTCCGATCCGGATCCCGCCTCTGCGCGACCGGCCGGAGGACGTCGAACCTTTGATCGACTGGTTCCTCGGTCATTTGCCGCAGGAGCTCGGAAAGAAGGGCATCCGGATCGCTCCGGCGGCGCGCGAGCGGCTTCGCGAATACCCCTGGCCGGGAAACGTCCGTGAGCTCAGGAACTGCCTCGAGCGCGCGATCATCCTCGCCG
>QHVV01000112.1:17285-73869 GCA_003222385.1 Acidobacteriota bacterium | reverse complement strand
CGCCCGATGCGACCGAAGAACAGTCCGAGCGGCGCGGAGAGAACCTCGAGGAGGTGCGGGAGCGCGGCGCGAAGACGGCCGAGCGGCTCTGGCTCGCCCGCGCGCTCGAACGAGCCAAAGGCGACCGGACCGCGGCGGCTTCGGAGCTGGGTCTGTCGCGGCGGAGGCTCGAAGCGAAATTGAAGGAGCACTCGCTCGACGAGTAGTTCGGAGGCCGGGCGTCAGACTTCCTTGAGAGCTCTTTCCACGACGACGTCCTCTTCCGGCAGGATCGTGCGCAGGTCGAGAAGCGCCCGGCCCGCTTCCACGCGGGCAATCACCGGAGGAGTCCCGGATCGAAGCCGCAGGGTGAGCTCGTCGGCCGACAGCCCTTCCCGCGCGACGGCGAGCGCGCGCGACGCGAACTTCTTCTCGGGACTCGTCCCGCCGCCGAAAACCGCGAATGACGGAACGATCTCGATCGCGAACGCGCTCCCGGCCATCGAAGAGCGGATCCTCTCGGCTCGCGCCTCGAGCGCCTCGATCGGAGCGGCGGCCGCGCGGTAGAGCGGGAAGTCGCGCCACCGCCCGGTCTTCCACGCCGTCAGCGTCGCGGCGATTCCGGCGAGCGCGAGCTTGTCGGGCCGCACGACGCGCGCGACCGGATGCTCCGCGAGCTTCGAGAGGAGCGACGCGCGGCCGACCGCGAACCCCGCCTGCGGGCCGCCGAAGAGCTTGTCGCCCGAGAACGTGACCAGGTCCGCGCCGTCCGCGAGGCAGTTCGTGACCGTCCGCTCCCCGGAGACGCCGAACTCGTCGAGCGAGACGACGCAACCCGTTCCCTGATCGTGCACCCAGGGGATTCCGGCTTCGCGCGCCACCGCCGCGATCTCGGAGGGCTCCGGCGAGATCGCGTAGCCCCGGATCTCGTAGTTCGACGGGTGCACCGTCAGCAGGAGTGCGGTGTCGGCGGAGAGCGCGCGGCGGTAGTCGTCGGCGGTCGTCCGATTGGTCGTGCCCACTTCGCGAAGGAAGGCCCCGGAGGCTTCGAGGATCTCGGGGATCTTGAAACTGCCGCCGATCGCGACCAGCTCGCCTCGGGAAACGAGGACCGCGCGTCCGCGCGCGAGCGCGGTGAGAGCGAGGTAGACGGCCGAAGCGTTGTTGTTGACGACGAGCGCCTCTTCCGCGCCGAAGAGCGCGCGGGCCGCGCCGCGCACGTGGTCCTGGCGCTTGCCGCGGTGGCCGGTCGCCGGCTCGTACTCGACGGTCGAGTAACCCGCGGCGACTCGGGCGATCGCGTCGCGGGCTCCCTCCGCCAGAGGCGACCGGCCCAGGTTCGTGTGGAGGAGCACGCCGGTGCCGTTGACGACGCGGACGACCGTCGGGGCGAAACGCCGCGAGAGCGACTCGCGCGCCGCACCGATCAGGGTCTCCGGTTCCGTGCTCCCGGCTGCGATCGCGCGCCGCAGCTCCTCTTTGACCGCCTCGCGCCCGTAGAGCGACAGCGGCTCGGCCGTCTCGGGCCGGGAGAGAAGCGAGTCCATCGAGGGGGGGCGGTCCGCGCTCACGGGCGCTATTATCGGAAACGATGTCCTGGGAACGCGAGCTGAAGGTGTTGAACGAGGCGATTCGCCGTTTGAACGGCGAATACGACGCCTTCCTGTACGGGTCCACGAACCGGCCCCCGATCGAGAGCCGCCGCCACGTCGAAGAGATGATCCGCTTGCTGGCCGCCACCCCCCCGGATGTGGCGGCTGAGCGGTACATGTTCTCGGCCCTCCAAGGCCGCTTTTTCACGCTTTGCGAGCGGTGGGAACGGCTCGTGGCGGAGAAAGAGGCGGGTCGCCGGCCCGGGGTCCACGGGGGCTTCGTTTCCCCGGTCGGGACGCCGGCCGCGGGGATGGCGGCGGAGGCGGCCAACGCACGGCGCCCCGGCTCCGTAAGAAAGGATCGGAGTCCCGTCGAATCGCCGGACCGCGCGCTCTTCGAGCGCTACGTCGCCGCCAAGCGTGGCCGCGGCGAAGACGTCGCCGGATATCGATTCGAGGCGTTTCTCGAACGGCTCGATGTCGAACGGGAGAAGTTGAAAGCTCGCATGGATCCGGCGGAAGTCGACTTCGACGTCGTCGAGCGCGACGGCCGCGTCAAGCTCGTGGCCAGGCCGGTCGCCGGAAAACGGAAAGCGTAAAACGGGAAACGGAACAATTCGATGAAAAAACTCTCGCCCGCGCTCGTTCTCATTACCGCGTTCGCCGCCGCCGGATGCTTCCTGCATTTGAAGCACAAGGAGAAGTCGACCGAACCCTTCTACCGGAAGTACCTGGTCGCCGGCAACACGCTCGACGACCGGATCGCGGAACAGGAACGGCGCGTCGAGGCGCAGCCGGACTCCGCCGATCTGCGCAACGATTTCGGGAATCTCCTCGCGGAACGGCATTTCGTCGAAGACGCCGAGCGCCAGTACGAAAAGGCGATGGAGCTCGACTCGACCAACTTCCTGGCCGCTTACAACCTCTGACTGCTCTGGGAAGCGGAGGGCCGGCCGTCGAAAGCGATCTGGGCGTACCGAAAATCCACGGCGAGGAAGCCGGGCTTCCCACAGTCCCACTTCCGGCTGGGCCGGCTCTACGAGCAGCGCGGGCAGGACGGTCTCGCGATCAAGGAGTACGCGAAGGCGCTGCGGCTCGATCCGCAGATGCGCGACCCGAAGACCAACTCTCTGATCGTCGACACGCGGCTTCTCGACCGGATCTCGCTGACGAACTACGACCGCGACATCGCGATCGCCTCGATGAACTCGGACCAGGTCTTCGCGGATGAAGCGCGGTTCCGCCGAGTACCGGTCGATCGACCGGTGTCGTCGTCAGAAGTCGGCGACCTGCCCGAGCCCGAGCCGGTGGACGCGACCGTCACGGCTCCGACGAAACCGGCTGGTGAAAAGACGCCCAAGATGCTCCCGCTGAAGCCCGGTCAGACGCGGCCGCAGTCGGGTCTGCCGACCGGGACGCCGCCGCTCATACCGCCCGCGGTTCCGCCGCCGCCGCCGCCGACTCCTCAGCCGACCCCGCTTCCGTGAGGCCCGGAGACGTCTACTGGAAGTTCACCCTCTCGACTAAGACCGTCGGCGCTCCGATCGGATACGGCATCGGAAAGAACTGACGGTCCGTCGCGACCTGCGTGATGCGGGTCAAGAGCTCGGAGATCCGCCCCGACACGCGCGCGCCCGCGACCGGCTCGGAGGCCCGCCCGGCTATCAGCGCGACCCCCGTGAACTCGACCTCGTAACGGTCGGCTTCTAAGTCGACGAAAACCGGCGCCGTGAGAGCTCGCGCGAAGATGCCGCGCGCGACGCCGCCGAGCAGCTCCCGCGGCGAAACCCCGCCGGAGGTCTCGAAGAAGAGCCGCCGGGCTCCGGGCCGCGGCGGGTTCCGATAGGACGGCCGGACGCCGTGCGCGGTCGACGCCCCGCCCGCCCGCCGCGCCGAGCGCAGATCGTGGAGCCGCGACACGAGCGCGCCGTCTTCGACCAGAACGACCCGCCGGGTCGGAGTGCCCTCGCCGTCGCAGGGTGCGTCCGCCGAGGCGTCGTCGGCGATGGTGACGCGGCGCGACGCGATCTCGCCCCGCTTCACCCAGAGCGGAAGGGTATCGACACAGAAAAGAGGAGCGAGGGCGGCGAGAAGGGACGCGGCGACCGCCGGATCGAGCAGCCAGGCCCCGCGGGAGAACGTGGGGCCGCGGGCCGCGAGAGGAAGCGTCGCTCCGTCCGCGAGACGCCCGGCGACCCCCGCCAGATCGGGCTCCGAATCCCAGCGAAAGACCGACCGCCTTTCGCACATGTGCGGGCCGCGGCGGCCGAGCGCCCGAGCAACGCCGTCCAGCTGCGACGATTGCATCCTGACCCGGCCCCCCGCGGCGTTCCGGATCTCCTCGACCGCGCGGCCCTGCCGGAGCGTGAGCGTCACGAGAACCGCCTCCCCGCGGGATTTCTCCGAGACGAGCTGCGCGAGCGGAGCGAAGACGTCCGGGGGCGCCGCGACCGCGGCCGTCGGGTCGTCCGGGTGAAGAGGGATCTGACCCCCTTCGGGGATCACACCCCCGGTCGGAAACGGCGGCGCCGGTTCCGATCGGGCCGGCAACTTTCCCGCGAGCGGGATCGCGGCGGCAAGCCTCTGTCGGTCCGATCCGGTCGCGAAGCGCAGACCGCCTTCCCACCAGCGAACGGCCCAACCCTCCTCCCTTCGCCACGCCTCGTGACGGCTGGCCGCCGACGTCTCGAGCTCCCGGCTGTCGGCCGTCTTGCGGTACAGCTCCCACGCTCCGGGGAAGCGTCGTTCGAGCTCTCTCTCGAGATCGACGTCGATCATCGGTCGCGGACCGACAGCCGGCGGACGATGACGTCCGGAGCCTCTCCGCCGACGGGCACGACCTGGCCGGCCCGAGAGCACCAGCCGAGCGACCGACACGCGCGAACGTCGCGGCCGATCATGGGCTCGACCGCCGAGAGCGCCGGCAGGATCTCCCCGGCGAGGAATCCCGCTCCGATCTCATCGGCGAACCGGCCCCGCCGCACGCGCCTTCCGCGCGGAAACGCCAGGCGAAAGCGGCCGCTCGAAAGCTCGACCGTGCCCGACCCGATTTCCTCGATCCAGAGCCCGTTTCCGAGCCGGCGGATCAATTCCTCCGACGTCGCCGCGCCCGCCGAGACGACGGTGTTCGAGCCGCGGGGAAGCGGAGCGTCCGCGGGACCCGCCCTCCGGCCGTGTCCGCTCGAGCCGCGCGCGTCGGCGTGCGCGCGATCGGTCAGGCTCGCGGCGAGGCGGCCCGCGTCGAGGAGCCGGACCATCCGCGGCCGGGTTCCCTCGTCGTCCCTCTCGTAGCCTCCGAAGAGGTCGAGGCGCGTCGGATCGTCCCGCACCTCGAGGTCCGGGACCGAGATCCGCGCGCTCGCGAGTCTCGAGAGCGGCGTCTCCCCGGCGTCCGCCTCGAGCGCGTGCGACAGGATCTCGTGAAAAAGAACGGCCGCGGTCGCGCCGGAGAAAAGGACGTCGGCCGTTCCGTCGCCGAAGGGGACCGTCCGCTCGCGCGCGGCCGCGGCCGCCGTCAAGGCCTGCCGCAGCTCGTCCGCGGTCGCATCCGCTTCCGGGGCGTGGAACGAGAAATTGCGGGTCTCGTCGCCGCGCCGGGATGCGGCTGTGAAGGATCCCTCGAGGGAGAAGAGCCGACGCGTCGAAGTCGACGCGGAGGATCCGAACGGAACGACGTGGCGTGAGATGTCTTCGTGCGACCAGCGAAAACGGTGGCGGGGAACGTGCCGGACGAGCATCGGCTCGAGACGGCGGACCCAGCGCTCGACGGAGGAGGGCGGCGCGTGATCGGGCGGGGCCGGGGCGGGCCTGCTGGGCAGAACGGACTTTCTCGCCGACGCCTGCAGGACCCGGACGGCCTCCCGGATCGCCGCCTCGCCGGACCCCGAGACGAAAGCGAGCCGCTCCTGCCCACCGCGACGCTGCCGCGCCGAGACGCCCGCTTCGATCGACACCCGCGCGTCGCCCGGCTCGCCGTCCCGCCACTCCACGATGGTCTTTCGCCGCGTCTCGGCGAATACCTCGGCGATGTCGCCGCGCCCGGGCGCGAGCGGCTCGAGCCAGCGGGCGACGGCAGAGTCGTCGATTTCCATTCCGCCGCGATTATGTGTGATCGTTTTTCCCGCTGTAACATCGCCCCGATCGGAGCGCGGATGAGCCTGACGGATCGAAAAAAGGACTTCGTCGCGGTCAAGACCGCGCGCGGACTCGTTTCGCGGAAGCTCTTCGACGAGAAAGCTCCCGGTGCCCTGCGCGAAGCAGTCGTCTCGGCGCTCGCGGCCGAGGCCGAAAAGGAGCGGACCTTAGACGAAGAGGCGCGCCGGATGATGGAAGGCGCCCGCAACGAGATCGCCGCCGGGAGAGTCGATGGTCAAGAGCTCTTCCGTCGCATCCGACGCAAGCTCGCCGAACAGCGCGGGATCGTTCTCTAACTCGCCTCCGTGACGATCGAGAAACGGCTCGCCGACCTCGAAGCGCTCCGCGAGAGGAGCCTTCAGGGGGGCGGTCCGGAGCGCACCGCGAGACAGCACGCGGAGGGCAAGCTGACGGCGCGCGAGCGCGTGGAGCTGCTGCTGGATCCGGGCTCGTTTTTCGAGCTTGGCCGGTTGGTCGAGCATCGTTCCCGGGACTTCGGAATGGATCGCACGCTGATCCCGGGGGACGGGATCGTCTCCGGGGCCGGAACGGTCGACGGTCGGCCCGTCTACGTCTTCGCGCAGGACTTCACGGTTTTCGGCGGCTCCCTCTCCGAGACGAACGCCGAAAAAATCTGCAAGATCATGGACCTCGCCGTCGTGAACGGCGCGCCGATCATCGGACTGAACGACTCGGGCGGAGCGCGAATCCAAGAAGGGGTCGTCTCGCTCGCCGGATATTCACGGGTCTTCCTCCGCAACACCCGGGCTTCCGGGGTCGTTCCGCAGATCTCCGCGATCCTCGGCCCGTGCGCGGGCGGAGCCGTCTACTCCCCGGCGATCACCGATTTCGTCTTCATGACCGAAAAGACCTCCTACCTCTTCGTGACCGGACCCGACGTGATCAAGACGGTCACCCATGAAGAAGTCACGAAAGAGGAACTCGGCGGCGCGCGGACGCACTCCGCGGTCTCGGGGGTCGCACACTTCGTCCGGGAAGACGATGCAGGCGCGCTCCTGGCGATCCGCGACCTGCTCTCTTATCTTCCCTCCAACAACCTGGACGATCCGCCGCGCCGGGAGAGCCGGGAGCCGGCCGACGGCGGCCGACGGCTCGACCGCTTCATTCCCGAAGAGCCCGACAAGCCGTATGACATGGCGGAGCTCGTTCGAGGAATCGCGGACGCCGGCGAGTTCCTCGAGGTGCATGCAGCGTTTGCCCGGAATCTCCTGGTCGGCTTCATCCGGCTGGCGGGGCGGTCCGTGGGGGTCGTCGCGAATCAACCGATGCATCTCGCCGGAGTGCTCGACATCGACGCCTCCGTCAAGGGCGCCCGCTTCGTCCGGTTCTGCGACGCCTTCAATATCCCGCTGGTCGTCTTCGAGGACGTGCCCGGCTTCCTGCCCGGCACGCAGCAGGAGTACGGCGGGATCATCCGGCACGGCGCGAAGCTGCTCTACGCGTTCGCCGAGGCGACGGTTCCCAAGGTGTCCGTCATCACTCGCAAGGCCTACGGCGGCGCGTATTGCGTGATGGCTTCGAAGGATCTCGCCACCGATTTCAACTTTGCCTATCCGACGGCGGAAGTCGCGGTGATGGGTCCCCAGGGCGCGGTCAACATCCTCTATCGCCGGGAGCTCGAAGAGGACGGACCGGACGCGCGGGCCGAGAAGGTCTCGGAGTACGTCGAGAATTTCGCGAATCCGTACGTCGCCGCGCGCCACGGCTTCATCGACGAGATCATCGAGCCCTCCGAGACGCGCGAAAAGTTGATCGCGGCGTTCGGGCTGCTCGAGGGGAAGAGGAGCTCGCTCCCGGCCAAGAAACACGGGAATATCCCCCTTTGAGGCTCCTCGTCGCCAACCGCGGCGAGATCGCGCTCCGGATCTTCCGCGCCTGCCGCGATCTCGGAATCGAGACCGTCGCGGTCTACTCCGACGCGGACCGCGCGGCGCCGCACGTCACGTCGGCCGACTACGCCGTCCGACTCGGTCCGCCTCCTTCCGCCGAGAGCTACCTCGCGATTCCTCGGATCGTGGAGGCCGCCCGCGCGACCGGAGCGGCGCTCGTGCATCCCGGCTACGGTTTCCTCGCCGAGAGCGCGGATTTCGCGCGCGCCTGCCAGTCGGCGGGTGTCACATTCGTCGGACCGTCGGCCGCCTCGATCGAGGCGATGGGGTCGAAGACACGCAGCCGCGAGCTCATGCAGAAGGCGAGAGTTCCGGTGGTGCCCGGGACCACGAGTGCCGCTCGGGGCGCCGGCGACCTCCAGGACTTCGCGCGAAGCGCCGGATATCCGATCCTCCTGAAAGCTTCGGCAGGCGGCGGCGGAAAGGGCATGCGCCGGGTCGATCGAGAACAGGACCTCGCGGCGGCGTTCTCGCGCGCGGCGGCGGAGGCGAAGGCCTCGTTCAACGACGGATCGATCTACGCCGAGAAACTCCTGGAGCGCCCGCGCCACGTCGAAGTTCAGCTCGTCGCGGACCGTCGCGGCAACCGCGTCGCGGTCGGAGAACGCGAGTGCAGCCTCCAACGGCGCCACCAGAAGGTGGTCGAGGAGTGTCCCTCCGCAGCGATCGGACCGGACCTCCGCGACCGCCTGTTTTCGGCGGCGCTCGCCGCGGCGGACGCCGTCGGCTACGACTCCTGCGGCACGGTCGAGTTTCTCGTCGCGCCGGACGGCTCCTTCTATTTCCTGGAGATGAACACGAGGCTCCAGGTCGAGCACCCGGTCACCGAAGAAGTCTTCGGGGTCGACCTCGTGACCGAAATGATCCGCATCGCTCTGGGGGAGAAGCTTTCGATTCGGCCCGACATCGCGGCGCGCGGCCATGCGATCGAGTGCCGCATCTACGCCGAAGATCCGGCGCGCGGATTTTCACCGTCGCCGGGCGTCGTGGAGCGCCTTCATCTTCCGGAGGGTCCGGGGGTCCGCAACGACGTCGGAATCGAAGCGGGATCGTGGGTGCCGATCGACTACGACCCGATGTTGGGAAAGCTCGTCGTCTTCGGGCCGGATCGCGAGACCGCGATCGACCGGTTGGCGCGCGCTCTCGAGGAGTACGAAGTGACCGGAGTCGAGACGACGCTGCCGCTCTTCCGGGAGCTCGTCCGCCAACCGGATTTTCGCAGCGGCAGGTTCCACACGCAGTGGCTCGACGACTGGCTCGCGTCGCCGCGGCTCGTCGCCCGAGAAGCGACCGCCGAAGAAACGTTCCTCGCGGCGCTCTCTCTCACCGAGGCCGCCGGCCGCGCGTCGCCGCGGCCGGCGCGGGACCGATCCCGGTGGAGGGAGACGGCGCGCGCCGCGGCGCTGCGGTCGGGGGAAGGGCGCCTCCGTCGATGAGACTCCGTCGCCGGTTCCGGTGGCGCCGCGAGGACAGCCCTCCCACCGAGCTCGTCGTCGAGGTCCCGCGCGACGGGAAGGCTCGGGTCCAGGAAGGAGCCAATGAGCATCTCGTCGACTTCGCGCCGCTTCCCGGTGGCGGGGCGAGCGTCATCGCCCCGTCGGGACGCCAGGTCGCCGGCCGCGTCGTCGCGGGCCGCGACGGATGCGTCGAAGCCTGGGTGCGCGGGCGCCGGCTTCCGATCGGTCTTTCCGATCCGCTGCGGGACCTCGCGTCGGCCGGCTCGCACCGTCCGGGAGAGGCGTCGGAAGTGCGGGCACAGATCCCGGGGCGGGTCGTCGAGGTGCGGGTCTCCGCCGGAGACTGCGTCACAGCGGGAATGACGCTCGTCGTTCTCGAAGCGATGAAGATGCAGAACGAGATTCGCGCCGAGTCCTCCGGCCGCGTGGAACGCGTCGAGTGTGCGGCGGGCGACCCGGTCGAGGCCGGGGCGTTGCTCGTTCGATTGGAGCAGGAGGAATCCTGTTCCGAGGCTCCAAGCCGCGGAGTCGAAGGATGAAAAGGTCGATCCTCGCGACGAGACTTTCTGGCCTCCCTTATCCAATTTCTTGGACGGAGATACCGAAAGGCGAATCCCTGACCCGCCGGTCAGGTCGCGTCGTATCCGCTTGATTCCGTAGACTCAGAGACTTAGAATTCGCCCCAACACTCCGGCGATTGGCAGTTTGATTGCTCTTTATCGCGCGCGTGTCGTCCTACGAATTCGTGTCTTCGTCCCGTGATTCGACCCTTCGGGAGCCACCCATTCGCGTCGGAATAACAGAGGAGGGAGTTCTATGAGGCGATTTCGGAGGTACTTCTTGCCGTTGCTGGCGATCGCGATCGTCGGCGCGGCGACGGGAAGCCTGGCGTTCGCCCAGACCACGGGCGACATCACAGGCACCGTGACCGATACGTCGGGCGCCGCTTTGCCCGGCGTGACCTGCACGGCGACGAGCCCGCAGTTGCAGGGGTCGCGCTCGTCGATCACCAGCAACAGCGGCTCGTACCGCATCTCGACCGTGCCGCCCGGCAACTACAAGGTGGTCTGCTCCCTGGCCGGGTTTGCGACGGCGGAGAAGACGGCGACCGTCTCGCTCGGTTCGACGGCCACCGTCAACCACACTCTTCAGATCTCGCAGAAGGAAGAGATCGTGGTCAGCGGGCAGGCGCCGGTCGTCGACGTCACGAACACGACGGGCGGCTCCAACTACTCGGCGAAGGTCATGGAGAAGCTGCCGCTCGGTCGAAACTACGCGAGCGTCGTGCAGCTTCAGCCGGGCGTCAACAAGGACACCGGCGACACGCAGGGCCGGGGGCTCGCGCTCTCGATCTACGGCTCGACGTCCGCGGAGAACGTGTTCGTGATCGACGGAGTCAACACGAACCAGGTCAACCGCGGAGTCCAGGGCAAGGTCATCAACAACGAGTTCATCCAGGAGGTCGAGGTCAAGACCGGCGGCTACCAGGCCGAGTTCGGACGCTCGACCGGCGGGATCATCAACGTCATCACGAAGTCGGGGGGCAACGAGTTCCACGGCGACGTGTTCGGCAACTTGAGCCCGACCTCGTTCCGCTCCAAGACGTTCTACGCGACGGGTCGAGACAAGTTCAACACGACCTTCGAGGACGTGAAGGAGCTCGACTACGGCGCGGACGTGGGCGGCTTCTTCGTCAAGGACCACCTCTGGTTCTTCACGGCGTACGACCGCGTCGACAACAACCGCGACCGCGTTCCCAAGGCGTCGCCGTCCGTCAACAACCAGCACTTCAACGAGAAGGACCTCTTCAACCTCTTCTCCGGGAAGCTGACCTGGAACATCGTCCAGGGCTCGACGCTCGTCGGGACGTATTTCCGTGATCCCGAGGTCCGGGACGGCGCGGTGTTCACGCCGACCGGGCCGGACCCGAACTCCTTCGCGGGCCGCTACGACATCGGCTCGGAAGATTACGCGGGCCGCTTCAACCAGCTCTTCGGGTCCTTCGGCGTGCTGACGCTGCAGGCCTCGAGGCACAACGACAAGCTCCGCTTCAAACCGCTCGATCGGAGCCGGATCGCGATCTTCGACCGCACCGTCGCCTCCGACTACCCCTTCTACCCATCCTTTGTGGGCTTCGGCGCTGTCCGCGGATACCTCCGCAACAACCAGGGAGAGCGCAAGGACTACGACGGAAGCTTCACCGCCTATTTCGGAAACAACGAGCTGAAGGTGGGCGGCGACTGGGTCAAGAACGTCACCACGGACAATTCGTACTACACCGGGCAGCAGTTCATCCGCGTGTATCCCTGCAGCACGAACCCGGCTTCTTCCAGCTTCTGCCCGGCGGGCGAGGGCGTGAGCTTCACGAACTACCGGGGCGACCCCAAACGGGTTTACTTCTACCACGGCTACTACACGTCCAACTCCACGAGCTTCGACATTCTCCCGTTCACGAACTCGGCGCCGCCGTCGGAGGCCTGGTCCGCGTTCCTCCAGGATTCCTGGCGGATCACTCCGCGCTTCACGGTGAATGCCGGCGTGCGCTACGACGCGGAGCAGATCAAGAACGGGTTCGGGGACGTCGTCATCGATCTGAAGAACGAGTGGCAGCCGCGGATCGGTTTGATCTACGACTGGAAGGGCGACGGCTCGTCGAAACTCTACGCGTCCTACGGCCGTTTCTATTACCTCATCCCGAACGATCTGAACGTCCGGGTCTATGGCTCCCAGTTCACGAGGATCACGTTCAACTACGACGGACCGACCGTTTACAACCAGCTTCCGCCCTCCGGCGGGTGGAGCGTCGCTCCGGGCGGCCCCGGCACCGGTCCGCCCAACCGCAATTCGCTCATCCAGGGCGCGGCGAACGAGCCCGTGGACCGGGGGATCAAGGGCCAGTACCAGGACGAGTTCACGGTCGGCAGCGAGCTCGCTCTGACCCCGACCTTCGCGCTCGGCGTGAAGGGCATGTACCGCAAGCTCGGCCGGGCGATCGAGGACCGCTGCGACCTGGACGGCTCCGACCCGATCAACCAGGGCTCCACCTGTGCCATGGTCAACCCGGGCGCCGGCGGTTTCTGGGGCTCCGGCACCGGCTGGGGCTGGTGCGACAACGCCGGCGATCCTTTCGTCTCACCGACCGCCGGTCAGTGCTTCACGACCGCAACGCCGCACATTCCGGCAGCCACCCGCAAGTACCAGGGCATCGAGCTGACGGCCCGCAAGACCTTCAGCCAGAACCTGTGGGCGCAGGCGTCCTACATCTACTCGCAGCTCCGCGGTAACTACGATGGCGCGGTGCGAGTGGCGTCGGGCCAGACCGACCCGGGCATCAACGCCGACTACGACTACTACCTCTTCGCGAGGAACGCCAACGGAAAGCTCTACCTCGACCGGCCGCATCAGGCCCGCTTGGACGCCGTCTACACGGCCCCCTTCGGCCTGAACGTCGGAATCGGCGCCTTCTACCGGAGCGGTCCGCCGGTCTCCCGATACGGCTGGTACAACGTCTTCTATCCAGACCTTCTGCACCTCGTGCAGCGCGGAAACGACACGGCGGTTTCCGACGGACGGCTACCGGGCCAGTACGAAGCGAACCTCTCGCTCGGCTACACGATCAACCTCGGAGCGGTCTCGATCACGCCGGCGGTCTATATCTTCAACGTTCTGAACCGTCAGGGCGTGACCGACGTCGTCGAGGACTTCAACCCGGATGGCACCTTCTGTCTGGATACCGCCGGGTGCGGCTTGAACGTCAACGCCGACACGGGGCAACCCTGGATGACGCAGCGCAACTTCAACCGACTCGGAACCGTTCCCTACGGCTCCCCGGTGCCGCAGCAGGACTGGGCCAAGCCGTCGGCCCGTCAGGACCCGCGGCAGATCAAGGTGGCTCTCAAGATCTCGTTCTGATTTCTCTTCTCCGATTCCGTCTGGGGGGCCCTCGGGCCCCCCTTTCGTTGTCCGTTTGGCGGTAGGATTGAGATTTCCCGGAGGTATCTCATGAAGCGCTTTCCCGTGATCGCCGCTTCGCTCTTCTTCACCGCCTCTCTCTTCGCCGCTTCGAATCTTCCCCAGCTCCTGCAGAAGGCCAAAGACCAGTTCCGGCTCGCGGCGTACACCGACGCGCTCAAGACGCTCGACATCCTCGAGGCGGAGAGCCAGAAAGAAGGTCTGGAAAAGGAACGCACGGCTCTCGCTCCCGTCCTGGCGTTCTACCGCGGCGCGTGCCTCGCGTCTCTCGACCGACCGGCGGAGGCGCAACCGCAGTTCCAGGCGTTTCTCGCGTTCCAGCCGAACGCGGTCCTCGATCCCGCCATCTACTCGAAGAAGGTCATCGCGGGTCTCGAAGGCGCGAGGCGGACTCTCGCTGCCAACAAGGAGCTGCCGGTCTCGACCGGATCGCTGGCGACGTCCTACCGGACGTTTCCAAAACCCCGCCGCGAGGAGCAGATCTCTCTCGGCGAGGAGTGGGCGGAAGGGCCGGTTCGCTTCCTCATGACTCCCGAGGAACGGCACAACTTCACCCGTCTCGCCGATCCGGTGTCTCGATCGGAATACGTGACGGCGTTCTGGAAGAAGCGCGATCCGAAGCCCGAGACTCCGGAGAACGAATTCCGCGACGAGTTCGAAAGGCGGGTGGCGTTCGCGAATTCCCGGTTCACCCAGGGAGAGACCGCCGGCAGTCTGACCGATCGGGGGATGGTGTTCATTCTCCTCGGACCCCCGACGTACGCGGGACAGAAACCGCTCACTTCCGGAGATGACGCGAACGACAAAGCCGGCCTCTTCAAGTACCGCCCCTCCGACCTCAGGATCGCCTCTCTGCCGGGAGGCACGACGACCGACCACGCTCGCCGGGTCGACAAAGTGACGGGCCCGGGCAACTCCGTGAACGACGCCGGGAAGAACTGGCGCGAGGTCTGGCACTACCGGCACGAGAATCTGCCGAAGGGGATTCCGTACTTCCAGGTCGACTTCGAGTTCGTCACCAAGGAGGGATACGGCGCGAACGTCCTCCAGCGGGAGACCCAGGTTTTGGACACGCTGGAGAAGGCGAAGTCGCACCTCCGCCAGGCGGCTTAGCTCGGTCGCCCGCCGGGAAATCCTCCGGCGGAGGCGCGTGTTAACGTGCGCGCCGTGCGAAAAATCGCCTTCCTGGCTCTGATTTTGGCGCTCGCCGCGGCCTCGCCCGCGGCCGCCGACGTCGAGACGCGCAACCGCCTGGTCCACTTCTTCGGCGGCTGGTACTCGTGGTATCCGAACTCGCTGATCCGTGTGAGCGAGAGCCGGGAGGTCGAGATCGCAGGCTTCGAGACCTATCGCGTCGAGCGGACCTGCGAGTCGAAGCTCCATCGGGAATCGAACGTCGCCCTCGTCGACCGGACGAAGGACGAGGTCTTCGTCGGAGAGGTCTTCCACGACCTCGTGCGGCGAATGGCGAAGCGCCCGTTCAATGCCGCCGCGGACGTGCCCCCGATCGAAGGTTCACTCTCGGAGGCCTACGGCCTGCCGGCCAGGGTGAAGGTCGAAGACTCGACCCGGGCTTCGTTGAAGCCGATCACGATCACCCTCCGGGAGGCGGAGAACGCGCCGGTCTCCATTCCCGGATTCGTCTCCGACGACGGAGCGACACTGATGATCGGGGAGTTCGTGCCGCTTTCCTCGGACGCTCCGGCGATCCGACGCAAGCTGCTCGCGGAAAGCTCCGGCATCCGCCCGGCGAAGGGCAGCTTCTACGTCACCGAGTTCGTAGACTTCCAGTGCGAGCGCTGCCGCGTGCGCGCGCCCGAGGTGAAGAAGTTCGTGGTCGAAAAGGGCGGAGCGATGGAGGTGAGGCTTCTCCCGCTCGCGAAAGTCCACGACTGGGCCTTCCCGGCCGCGGAGTACGGCGCCGCGCTCGCGAACGTGGACGCGGCGCTCTACGCGAAGTACGAGGAGACGCTCTTCACCCGCGAGGGAACGACTGCGGCGACCGCCCGCCAGCTCGCCTCCGATATCGCAGAGGCAGCCGGCGCGAAGGAGAAGTTCGAATCCGAGCTCTCGAGCGGACGGGCGCGGGAACGGGTCCTCCGCGACATCCGCCTCGCCCTGCGGCTCGGGCTTTCGGGCACCCCATCGTTCCTGCACGACGGCAACTTCGTCTCGGCGGAGCCGGACCTCTTCGAGGCCTACTTGAAAGACAGGCTGTCGCCGGCGGGCAAGCCCGCGCCTGCTTCGAAGCCGGCGGCCCGGTAGTTTCCTCGCTTGACCATGCGTCGCAAGCGCGCCTTGCTCCTCTGCGCGCTTCCCCTCGCCGCGTTCTCTATCTTCGCCTGCCGCCGGACCGAGATCGCGGCCCGCTCCGCCGGGCCGTCCCGGGAGACCGGCGCGCCGGCGGCGGCGGTGACTCCGATCGAAGATGCGGACGAAACCGCGCGATCTCCGCGTCCCGCGACAGCGCCGGCTCCCGTGATCTGGCTCGGCCTGGACGGGCTCGACTGGGAAATCCTCGACCGTCTGTCGCGCGAGGGAAAGATGCCCAACTGGGCGCGGCTCGCGTCGGAAGGATTCCAGGGAAACCTGGCGAGCTTCCTGCCGGTCCTGTCTCCCATCCTGTGGACGACGGCCGCGACGGGAGTCGGCGCCGACGTGCACCGCATCCTCGACTTCCAGGAGACGGATCCCCGGACCGGCGTGAAGCTCCCCATCTCCGGATTCTCGCGCGCGGTTCCCGCGGTCTGGAACGTGGCCTCCGCCGCCGGAAAAAAGGTCGGAGTCGTGGGATGGTGGGCGACGCATCCGGCCGAGGAGGTCAACGGGTTTTTCGTCTCGGACCGGGCGAGCCCGCTTCTCTTCGGCGATCTTCCGCGCGCGGGGGCCGCGTATCCCGCGACGCTCTCCGCCGGAGTCGAGCAGATCGTGGCGCGCGACGGCGCCGTGACGGACGCCGAGCTCGCGCGGTTCGTCGACGTTCCCTCCGCCGAAATCTCCTCGGCGCGGGCGAGCGGCGCCGGGATGGAGAACCCGATCGTCGCGCTCTCGCGGATCCTCGCCGCGACTCGCGTGAACCATCACATCGCCCGCGACCTCTACGACCGGACCCGGCCCGACCTGATGGCGCTCTACCTGGAGGGCACGGACGAGATCGGTCACGTCTTCGCTCCTTATTCGCCTCCGCGCCTCGATTGCACGAGCGAAGAAGACTTCGCCCGATACCACCGGGCGGTCGACGTCTATTACGGCGTGGTGGATCGGATGCTCGGCCAGTGGATGCGCCGCGCCAGAGAGGACGGAGCCACTCTCCTGGTGCACTCCGACCACGGGTTCCGGTGGGGCGCCGACCGGACCTGCGCGCGGTCGTCGCTCAACTGGTCGACGGCCGCGTACTGGCACCGCCTGACCGGAGTCTTCGCCGCCTGGGGCGCGCGCGTACGCCCGTCGAAGGCCCGCGCGAAGGTTTCGATCTTCGACGTCGCGCCGACCGTTCTCGCCCTGCTCGATCTGCCGGCGGACCGGCGGATGACCGGGAAACCGGTGACCGCTGCGTTCGCCGGACTTCGCCCCCCTCCCCGGAAGGACGTTTTCTCGACGGCGACCGTCCGGCGCGTGGCCGCGGAGTCGATCACCGCGGAGCAGGCGAGCGAATACGCGAAGAAGCTCAAGGCCCTCGGATACCTGACGGGAGCGGAGAGCCGGCCGGTCGCACCGGCCGCGGGAGACCGGCCCGGGATGACCGAAGGCGCCTGGAACAACCTCGGGGTCTACCTGCGCGAGACCGTGGGCGACTTGACCGCCGCCGAGCCCGCTCTCTTGAAGGCGCTCGAGCTTCGGCCGGACTACTCGTCCCCCATGTTCAACCTCGCGATCCTCTATCGGATGAAGACGGAAGACGCGAAGGCGGAAGATTGGCTCTTCCGCTCCCTCGATGCGGGTCACGCCGAGCCGGAGCGGACGATCGCCGACTGGGTCGGCGAGTTCGAGAGCAAGGGGCGGCTTCCGTCCGCGCGCTCTCTGCTGGAGAAGGCTGTTCGGCGCTTCCCGGAAAACGAGCCTTTCGCGCGCGAGCTCGGTCTGTTGAAGTTCAAGAAGTGGCGCGACTGCCCGGGCGCCCTCGAAGCGCTCTCGCGATTCGAGGCAAAGACCACCGACACCGAGACCTTGAACGCGCTCGGCCTCTTTCAGACTTGCCTGGGACATCGGGACGAGGCGGTCGCGCTCTTTCAACGGTCGCTGAAGTTGAAGCCGGACCAGCCGGGCGTGGTCCAGTCGCTGAACATGGTCCGCCGCGGCATCTGAGAGATCTTCGCGGAGACAGGAGAGAATTGGCGGGATGAGAAAAAGAAATCGCGCGGCTCTGCTTCTCGCGGCCCTGTCGCTCTTCGGGCTGGCTCCGGCCAGGACGAAACGGGCGCCGACGCATCCTTCCGCCCCGGTCCCCGAGGCCCCGGCCGCGGGAACCGAGAAACGGCTCGTCGAGTACGCCGGGCTGTACCTGCCCTGGGATCCCGACGGCAAGATCACGGTCCAGAAGGCGACGTTGAAGCTCCCGGGCTTCTCGTCGTGGCGGGTCCAGCGGACCGGCCGCTACGAGTCGTTGAAGGCCGAGGCGGTCGTGTTCGTTTCGAACGACGGCAAGTGGTTCTTCGAAGGGGACTCCTTCCGGAACCCGAGCCCGACGCCGCTCCGGTCCGAGGCGGACCTTGCCTGGATCGGAGCGCGGTACACGAAGCTGGTCGGCGCGAGGGCGCGGATGCATTTCGTGCCGGAACGCGACACGGCCGGGCTGAAAGGGATCGCGATCGTCCTCGAGAGCGGTTTCGGTTCCGTCGCGATACCGGGGCTCGTGACCCCCGACGGCAGCATCTATCTCGCGGGGTCGCTCTGGGACTTCCAGGCCGACCCGCGCGCCGAGCGCCGCCGCCGGATCGACCTGACGGCGCAGCGCGTCTCCGGTCCCGCCGACGCGGCCGTGACGATCGTCGAGTACGCGGACATGGAGTGCCAGTACTGCCGCTTCCGGGGTAAACAGCTCGACAAGCTCCTGGCCGCGAACAACGGGATCGCCAGCGTGCGACGGCACTACAAATTTTTTCCGCTCTGGTTTACCCACGCGTGGGCCATGAAAGCGGCGTCCGCGGGAGACTGTCTTTTCCGCCTGTCCGGCGCGCCGGCGTTCTTCCGGTTCAAGGAGCTGGTGTACGGCCGCCAGGACAACCTCTCGGTCTCGGCGATCGACGAGCTCGCCATCACCTCCGCCGAAGGGGAAGGAGCGGCGCGATCCGACTTTCTCGGCTGCTACCTGCGGGACGAAAGCTTCGACCGCGTACGCAAAGACATGGACGAGGGATACCGGCTCGGGGTGAATTCGACCCCGACGTACTTCGTGGACGGGACGCAGATCGCCTGGACCGAGGACAAGATCATGGAAGATTTCCTGCGGACGAAGTTCCCGAGGCTGAAGACCATCGTCTACGAGAAGTGATGCTTTCAAAGGCCTTCGTTAGAACTCTCTGACCGCCGTTCGCGAAGCGAACGCCGCGGTCCCCGTCAGGGATCTCTCCTACTTACCCCCCGCCCCGGAAGCGGGCGTCTCGGCCGGGGTTCCCGGTGTCACCGGCGTCTGAGGTCCCAGCAACTGCGGAGTCTCGCCGGCCACGGCGCGCGCGCGCCTCGCCATCGCGATCGCGACCAGGTGGTCCTCGTACGTCGCCGAGAAAGTGTGGCCGCCGCTCGACGGGTCCGCGACGAAGTAGAGATAGGCGGTGCGCGCCGGGTTGACCGCCGCCCGAAGGGCGTCTGCTCCGGGACTGCAGATCGGGCCGGGAGGCAGCCCGTCATGCAGGTACGTGTTGTACGGCGATTCGTAGTCGTAGTCGGACCGGTGGAGCAGGCCGGCCCACTTTTTGTCCCGCTTCAACGCGTAGACCACGGTTGGGTCCGCCTGGAGTCGCATTCCCCGATGCAGCCGGTTGAGATAAACGCCGGCGATCAAGGGCCCTTCGGACTTGACGGCGCTTTCCCGCTGGACGATGGAAGCGAGAGTCACCGCCTGGCGCGTGGTTAGCTCGAGCGCCCCGGCGCGACGCTGGATCTCGCGGCTGAAGTGCTGTCGGAAGTTCGCGACCATTCGATCGACGATCTGTTTTGCGGACGTCGTTCGCGTGACCACGTAGGTGTCCGGGAAGAGGAACCCTTCGAGGTCCGAGACTCCCTTCGTCAAGCCGGGGACGAGCTCCGTCTCGACGAGTGTCGCATGGAACGCGTCGGGGCCGCCGATCCCCTCCTTCCAGAAGAGCTCGAACGTCTCTTCGGCGGTGAGTCCTTCGGGGACCACGATCGCGTGGCGGACGACGTCGCCGCGCCCCATCCGGTTGATCACCTCGTCGATCGGCATCGGATGATGGAAACGGTACTCGCCGGCCTGGAGCGCGGTCCGGCGGCGGTGGAGCCGGTAGTAGATCTCGGCCAGGCGCGCGTCCTCGATGACGCCGGCCGCTTTCAACCGTCGAAAGATCTCGGAAGTGGAAGTGCCCGGCGGAATCTCGACCGTCACTTCTTCGCCCGGCCGACGCGAGCCGGGCGGGTTCTCCAGCCGGTAGTAGAAGTACGCCGCGGCCGCGGCGACCGAGAAGAGCGCGACGAGAACGATCCCCGAGAACCGACGCCGCGCGCTCAAGCCGACTCCCGGCCGTGGTCGGCGAGCCAGTCTTCGAGCAGGACTGCGGCCGCTTCGGCGTCGACACCCGCGCGGGAGCGGCGGCCGCGCAGGCGCCGCAGGGCCTCGTCGGACGTCAGCGTTTCCTCGTGGAAGACGACCGGCAGAGCCGTCTCCCGGGCGAGCCGGTCGGCGAAGGAGCGGATCCGCGGTGAGATCGCGCTTTCCTTGCCCTCCGGAGATCGCGGCAGGCCGACCAGGAGAGTCCCGATCTCCTCCTCCCGGCAGAACCGCACGATCTCGGTCGCCGCAGATCGGTCGCTCGCGCGGAGAATCGTGCGCCGCGCGGTGACGAGGCCGGCCGAGGCGTCCGCGGTCGCCAGCCCGATTCGCTTTTCACCGAAGTCGATCGCGAGAATCCGTTTCACCCGGGAAGAGTAACCGAGCCGCCGACTCCGATCGGGAAGTCGGCTTCCGCGCGGCGGGTTAACATTCCTGCGCTCGTGAAAAACGCCGTCATTCTGTCCGCCGCTCGAACACCCGTCGGATCGTTCCTCGGAAAGCTCTCCTCCCTTCCGGCGCCGGCCCTGGGCTCCGCCGCGATCCGGGCGGCGTTGGAGAGAGCGGGCACGCGTCCCGCCGACGTCGAGCAGGTCGTGATGGGCAACGTCCTCTCCGCCGGAATCGGACAGGCGCCCGCCCGGCAGGCATCGCTCGGCGCGGGAATCCCGGACTCCGTTCCCTGCGTCACGGTCTCGAAGGTCTGCGGGTCCGGGATGCGCGCGGTCATGGACGTGTCGAACGCGATCCGCGCGGGGGAGTACGAGGTGGCGGTCGCGGGCGGGATGGAATCCATGTCGAACGCGCCGTATCTGCTGGAGCGGGCCCGGTCCGGGTATCGGATGGGAAACGCCGCGCTCGTCGATTCGATGATCAAGGATGGTCTCTGGGATCCGTACAACGACGTGCACATGGGGGGATGCGCCGAGATGTGCGTGTCGAAGTATTCGTTCTCGCGGCAACAGCAGGACGCGTACAGCCTCGAGTCGTACCGGCGGGCCCGGGAGGCGTCGACGTCCGGCCTCGCCGCCGAAGAGATCGCGGCCGTCGAGGTCTCCGATAAAAAGGGAAAGCAGATCGTGGACGTCGACGAGGAGCCTTTCGCGGCGCCTCTCGAGAAGATCGGCTCCTTGAAGCCGGCGTTCCGGAAGGACGGCACCGTGACAGCCGCGAACTCGTCCAAGGTCAACGACGGCGCGGCCGCTCTCGTGGTTTGCTCCGAGGAAAAGGCGGCCGAGCGGGGGTGGAAACCGCTCGCCCGGATAGTCGCCTACACCGGGGTCGCGCAGGCGCCGGAGTGGTTCACGACCGCGCCCGTCGGCGCCATCGGCAAGCTCCTCGAAAAGACGGGTCTCTCCGTCTCCGACGTGGATCTCTTCGAGATCAACGAGGCCTTCGCGGCGGTCGCGCTCGCCGCGATCCGCGAGCTCCGGCTCGATCCCGCGAAAGTCAACGTCCGGGGGGGCGCGGTCGCTCTCGGGCATCCGATCGGCGCTTCGGGCGCGCGGATCCTGACGACGCTGGTCCACGCGCTCCGCCACGCCGGAAAGCGGCGAGGCATCGCGGCGATCTGCATCGGAGGCGGAGAAGCGACGGCGATGCTCGTCGAGGCGGCCTGACGGGACCGTTCGACCTGATCTTGGGCGGCGTTCCCCGCTTCGGGCCGGAAGCTCCCTGGGCGAGGCGCGTCGCGCGCCGGTGGGTGCGCGAGATGCCGGCGCGGGACGTCGTCGAGGTTCGCGGACGCAAGCCGACGGTCGCGGACGCGCGAGGAGATTCGCCCCTGCTCCTCGTCTGGGCGGACCCGGAGTCGTATCTCGCCCCGCCGGCCGCCGGACATCTGCTCGAGACGCTCGAACGCTCTCCGGAGGCGGCCCTCGTCCTTCCCGTCTCGAACGAGCCCTGGACGGAGGAGGTCCGACACGCTCCGTCCTTCGCGTATTCGACGCCGACCGGGCTCCTGGAAGCCGCCGCCGCGCACGCCGGCGCCGCGTCCGCGGCGTCCTCCTTCCCGGTCGCCTCGCCGCGCTCGCCGGTCTTCGCCGTCCGTCGGGCCTCGCTTTTCGGGCTCTCCGCGGACCTGCCGCTCGAAGACGCGCCTCCCGCGATCCATCGGGCGGGAGGGCGCGCGCTGGCGGATCCGGGGGCCTACCTCCACCGATACGGTGAAATGGACGCACAGGCCCGCGACGACCTCGCAGCGAAGGTTCCCGACGGCGCCCGTTCGGTCCTGGACGTGGGCTGCTCCCGCGGCGCGACTGCGGAAGCGCTGCGGCGGCGCGGGGTCTCGCGGATCGTGGGCATCGAGCCGGACGAGGAGGACGCGGCGCAAGCGGTTCGGGTGTACGACCGGGTCCTCTCCCGGACGCTGGAGGCGGTTGCGCCCGACGAGTTTTCCGGCGAGTTCGACGCGATTCTCTTCGGCGACGTCCTCGAGCACCTGGAAGACCCGTCCGACGCGCTCGTCCGCGTCCGGCCCTGGCTCTCCCTACCGGGAGTGGTGGTCGCGTCGGTTCCGAACGTGGGGAACTGGGCGATCGTGGCGGACCTCCTCGCCGGGCGCTTCGACTACATCCCTTACTCCCTTCTCTCCGGAACCCACGTGCGGCACTTCACGCGATCGGCGGTCCGCGATCTCTTCGAGGCGACCGGCTACCGCGTCGAATCCGTCGATACCGTCACGCTTCCTCCTTCGCCCGAAGGCGCCCGCCTCCTCGCACGGCTTTCGGGGTATCCCGGAGCCTCTCCCGATCTTTCGGTCGCGGAATTCGTCGTGGTGGCCCGACCCGCCGGCGGCCGCCCCTAGACCGTGAGCCGACGTGTTCCGGTCGCCGCGCTCCTCTCCTTGCTCGCTCTTCCCGCGGCCGCCCAGACGCCGTTCGGCCCCAGCGACCCATTCGAGTCGCGCTTGAAGACCAAACCGACGTTCCAGATTCGCTTTCGGGTGCCGGAAAAGGGCGGGGAAGTCCGGTTGACCACGAAGAACCCGGCTCACTACGAGAAGGACGTTTTCTGGGAGGGATCGGGCGAGGTCACGATCGAATACCAGGACGTCAAGATCACGGCGGACCGCGCTCGATACGACTTTCCCACGAAGACCGCGACGCTCGATGGCCACGTCGTGATCGACCAGGGGCCGACGCGGCTCTCCGGCAGCCACGGCGTCTTCCGCGTCGAGGAGAAGACCGGGCGGCTGGAGAACGCGACGGCCGATCTGGCTCCCACGTACCACGTCGTCGCGGAGGCGATCGACAAGATCGGGCCCGAAACGTACCGGATCGAGAAAGGCATCTTCACTTCGTGCGATCTGCCGCACCCCGAGTGGTCGTTCTACCTCTCGACCGCGGACGTGACCCTGGACGATTACGCGCGGATGAGGAACGTCTCCCTTCGCGCGGGGCCGGTACCCGTCCTCTTCACTCCCTGGCTCGTCTGGCCCACGAAGCAGGACCGCGCCTCCGGCCTGCTCGTCCCGGGCGTCGGATTCAACAGCACCCGCGGCGCCTACCTCGGCCTCTCGTACTACTGGGTCACGGGGCGCGCGACGGACTCGACGACGCAGCTCGACATGTACTCCCACGGGGCGCTCGGCCTCGGAGAGGAGCTGCGCTGGACTCCAACGCCCGAGTCCGCCGGAATCGTGCAGGCATACATGATCCGCGACCCCGACTCCACCGTCTGCGTGCCGTTCGAAGACGAGCCGACGGGGACGCAGCCCTGCATCCTGGCGGACGGCCGGTCCGGCGTGTTCGCAAAGCGAGAGAGGACGCGGTGGAAGACCCGGCTGGACCACGTCTCCGACGACCTCCCGTTCGGATTTCGCGGAGTCCTGTCGGTGCGCGAGTATTCGGATGAGCAATTCCTTCGCGACTTCGAGCGGGCCTTCGCGCTGTCGGCGGCGCGGCAGACCCTCTCCCGCGGTTTCCTGACGAAGAACTTCGGCGACGACTCGGTCAATCTGCGCGTCGAGCGGAGCGAGACTTTCTTCGGAACCGAGGTCATCCAGGAGCGGCTTCCCTCGCTCGAGTACTTCCATCGGACCGCGCGCCTCGGGAACTCGCCGTTCTTCCTCGCTCTCGAGTCATCGGTCTCCTGGCTCTACGTAGACCGCGGGCCGGGTCTGATGCACGGGCAATACGGGCGCGCGGACTTCCATCCGACGATCTCCATTCCATGGAAGAGCGTTCCGTGGCTCTCACTGACCGCGAAAGGCGGGGGCCGCTGGACGGAGTACACCGAGTCGACGAACGAGGCCCAGAATGCGTTCACGGGCGAGAGCCGGACGCGGACGGTCGCCGAAGCCGGAGCGTCGCTCGTCGGTCCCTCGTTCTCCCGCATCTACGAGGGATCGATCGGCCCGTTCGGACGCTTCAAGCACGTCATCGAGCCGCGCGTCGACTACGACTACGCGTCGGACGTCGGGGATCCGCTCTCGATTCCGGTCTACGACGAAGTGGACACGGCTCTCGGCAGGAACCAGATCCGCTACGCGATCGTGAACCGGCTGCTGGCGCGCCCGGCCGATCCGAAGGCCGGCGGCGGAGCCAACGAGATCGCGTCGTTCGAGATCGCCCAGACCCACGCGTTCCGGCTGCCCCAGGTTGCCGCGTCGACGGCGTCCTC
The DNA here is from genome assembly GCA_003222385.1 of Acidobacteriota bacterium. Taxonomy (GTDB): domain Bacteria; phylum Acidobacteriota; class Thermoanaerobaculia; order UBA5066; family Gp7-AA6; genus Gp7-AA6. The sequence goes on along the minus strand of QHVV01000112.1, from coordinate 49,478 downwards.
GTTCGAGTCGTTCGTCGAGAAGACGGGCCCGGTCGAAGGGACCCTCCGGCTCGTCCCCGGCAGCCTGTTCAGCTTCGACGGCCGCGTCGCTTACGACATCCACGTGTCGCGGATCACGGCCGTCTCGGTCGCGACGTCGGTCAACTGGAAGACCAACTACGTCAACGCGACCTGGTTCGGAAGCGAACCCGCTCCCGTCGGCGGAACGACTTCTTCGCGGACCGATCAGATCCGTCTCGCCGCCGGGATCGACCTTGGAAAGGCCTTGCGCATCGATACGCAGTTGAACTACGACGCGCAGCAGAGCCGCCTGCTGGAGGACCGCTCGCTCTTGTCCTACACCGGGTCGTGTTACGCGCTCTTCCTCGAGGTTCGCCAGCTCCGGCTGCCTCCCACGACGCGGCGCGACTACCGGCTCGTCGTGAACCTGAAGGACGTCGGGACGCTGCTCGACATGAACGGGTCGCTCGACCGGATTTTCGGGACGCGGTAGCTCGACTAGGTATCATCTGTCCACATGAAGGGCCTGATCCTGTCGGGCGGCAAGGGCACCCGTCTGCGTCCGCTCACCTACACCCGGGCGAAGCAGCTCGTCCCGGTCGCGAACAAGCCGGTGCTCTTCTACGGGGTCGAAGCCATCGTGGCCGCGGGAATCCGGCGCATCGGGGTCGTGGTCGGCGAGACGAAAGACGAGATCCGGGAGGCGCTCGGCGACGGCTCCCGGTTCGGAGCCGAGTTCACCTACATCGAGCAGGGCGATCCCCTCGGCCTGGCGCACGCTGTTCTCATTTCGGAGCCGTTCCTCAAAAGGGAACCGTTCGTCATGTATCTGGGTGACAACCTGATCGCCGACGGGATCGCCTCGCTCGTCGAGGAGTACCGGAGGATCGGCTGCAACTCCCAGATCCTGCTCGCGAAGGTTCCGAACCCCGAGCAGTTCGGGGTCGCCGAGCTCTCCGACGGCACGGTGATCCGCCTGACGGAGAAGCCGAAGGAGCCGCGCTCGAACCTGGCTCTCGTCGGCGTCTACATGTTCGACGACACGATCTGGGACGCCGTCAAGTCCATCCGGCCCAGCGCGCGAAACGAGCTCGAGATCACGGATGCCATCCAGTGGCTGATCGACCATGGAAGGAGCGTCCATCCCCACGTGGTCTCGGGCTGGTGGAAGGACACCGGCAAAGTCGAAGACATGCTGGAGGCGAACCGGATCATTCTCGATACGTTCCTCGCGAGCGGCGCCGAGGGGCTGGACGAAGGCTCGCGCGTGGAGGGCAAGGTCGTCATCGAGCCGGGCGCCCAGATCTATGCGAGCACCATCCGCGGCCCCGCGATCATCGGGGCCGGGACCGAGATCCGGGCCGCCTTCGTGGGACCGTACACGTCGATCGGTCCGGGCTGCCGCATCGAGAGGTGCGAAATCGAGAACTCGATCGTCCTCGAAGGCTCGGCGCTCGAACGGATCCCGGGCCGGATTGCGGACTCGCTGATCGGCAAGCACGTCCGGATCCACCCCGGCGCGGAACGGCCGCGGGTTCACCGCTTCCTGGTCAGCGACAACTCCGAGATCGGGATCCTGTGAAGGTCCTCGTCACCGGGGGCTGCGGCTTCATCGGGTCGAACTTCGTCCGACGCCTCTTCGAGTCGCGCGGCGACGGGGTCACCGTCGTCAACCTCGACAAGCTCACCTACGCCGCGAATCCGGCGAGCCTGGCCGACGTCGCCGGCCGGCGGAACTACCGTTTCGTCAAGGGGGACATCGCGGACCCCGACATGGTTCGCCTTGCCATGGACGGCTGCGACGCGGTCGTCAATTTCGCCGCGGAAACGCACGTCGACCGGTCCCTCCTGGGAGACGCTTCGTTCATCGAGACCGACGTCCGCGGCGTCTTCGTGCTGCTCGAGGAGGCGCGCCGCCGGCGCATTGCGAAGTTCATCCAGATCTCGACCGACGAGGTCTACGGCACGATCGCGGAAGGTTCTTTCCACGAAGATTCGCCGCTGAATCCCCGCAACCCGTACGCCGCCTCGAAGGCGGGCGGCGACCGCCTCGCGTATTCGTACTGGGCGTCATACGGCGTTCCGGTCGTGGTGACGCGCGCCTCGAACAATTACGGGCCCTATCAGTATCCGGAGAAGTTGATCCCTCTCTTCGTGACGAACGCGATCGACGGCCATCCTCTGCCTCTGTACGGCGACGGGCGCAACGTGCGCGACTGGCTCTACGTGAAGGATCACGCGGCGGCGATCGATTTCCTGCTCGACGCCGGAGAGCCCGGAGAGACCTACAACATCGCGGGGGGAAACGAGGCGGAGAACATCGAGATCACGCACAAGGTCCTCGCGCTCCTCCAGAAGCCGAAGAGCCTCATCCGGTTCGTGGACGACCGGCCCGGCCACGACCGGCGCTATTCACTCGACGCCGGCAAGCTCGGCCGCCTGGGTTTCCGGAGCGTGACCCCGTTCGACGAGGGACTCGCGGAAACCGTGCGATGGTACGGGGAGCGGGAAGACTGGTGGCGACCGATCAAGGAGAGGGACGCCGCCTACCAGGAGTTCTACAAGACGCAGTACGGCGACCGCCTCGCGACGTCTTCCTCGACGGCGAAACCACCCGGATAGGCCGGCCGCGATGATGTCGCAGCCGGGTCGCTCACTCGCTCCGGAAGCCGCCGTCGCCTCCGCCGAGCCCCAGCCGGGAGTTCTCGCTTCCCCGCGCCCCACGGCGGAAGAGCGTCTCCGCGTCCTGATCACGGGAGCGTCGGGAATGCTCGGTTCGGAACTGACTCCCGTGATCGCGGGCGCGGGGTACGAGGTTTATCCGCGCCCCCGCGCGGAGCTGGACGTGACCGACGTCGAAGAGGTCGCGCGCGCGTTTCGACAGATCCGGCCAGAGATCGTGATCAACTGCGCGGCTTTCACGCGGGTGGACGCGTGCGAGAGCGACGCCGCCGCCTTCGCGGTCAACGCGGACGGCGTCGCGATTCTCGCGGAGGCTTGCGTCCGGCACGGGGCGCGCCTCGTGCAGGTCTCGACCGACTTCGTCTTCGACGGAGAAAAGCAGGCGCCCTACACCGAGCTCGACGAGACCGCGCCGATCTCCGCCTACGGCCGGGGAAAGCGGGCGGGGGAGGAGGCGGCGCTGCAGTCGCCGACCGCGCTCGTCGTCCGCGCGTCGTGGCTCTTCGGCCGGGGAGGGTGGAACTTCGTCGAAGCGATCCTCCAGCAGGTCGAGGGGGGGAAGCGGACGCTGCCGGTGGTCGACGATCAAAAAGGCCGACCGACCGCGACGACGGATCTCTCCGAAGCGATCCTCGCCCTTCTCACGCTCGGCGTCACGGGAGTCGTCCACTTCGCCAACCGGGGCGAGGTCACGTGGTTCGAGTTCGCCCGGCAGATCCTGACCCTCGCGGGACACGGGGACGTCCGTGTCGTCCCGACAACGGCGGCGGCGATCGCGCGGCCGGCGTCGCGCCCGTCCAATTCGGTCCTCGACACCTCGAAATACGAGGCCCTGACCAACCGCCCGATCCGGCACTTCCGCGAGCCGCTTCTCGAGTACATGGCGCGACGGGCGCGGCCGGAAGCGTGACGCCGTGGTGACGATCACCGCGGGCGAGTGGAGCCGCAAGGCGATCCACGCGGGCTTCGGCCTCTTCGCGCTCTCGTTTCGATGGCTCGACTGGAAATCGGCGGCGGCGGTCGCCTTCGCCGCTCTCCTCTTCAACCTCTTCGTTCTGCCGCGTTTCGGCCGCGGGATCTATCGCGACGCGAAGAGATCGAGAGACCCGGGCATCGTGGCGTACGCCGCGATGGTGCTCGCACTGGTGCTTCTCCTGCGCGACCACTATCTGACGGTGGCCGCGGCGGTATGGGCGATGATGGCCTTCGGCGATCCCGCGGCCGCGATTGCGGGGGAGCTCCTGGACGGCCCGACGCTTCCCTGGAACCGAACCAAGCGATGGATCGGTCTCGTCGCGAACTGGGCGGCGGGCGCGACCGCGTCCGTCCTGGTTTTCTGGTTCGTGTCGGCCCGGCCGCTCGAGCTCTCCGCGGCGGTGCTGCTCGTCGCCGGAGCCGCGGTCTACGCTTTTCTGGAGTCGGTCCGGGCGGGGATCGACGACAACCTGGTCGCCGCCGTTCCCACCGCTCTCTTTCTCGTCCAGCTCGGCCGCTGGCCGGAGGCGCCACTCGCTCCCTTTCACGCCGGCTCGTGGGGGCGCCTCGGGGTCGCCCTCGCGGTGAACTTCGCGGCGGCTCTCGTGAGCGGAGGGACCGGCCTCGTCTCGCGCTCCGGCGCTCTGGCCGGGGCGGTCGCCGGGTTTCTCGTGATGGCGTACGGCGGGTGGCCCGCCTACGCTCTTCTGTGGGCCTTCTTCCTGGCGGCCACCGCGGCGACGAAGTGGGGCTACCGCGAGAAGCGAGACGCCGGCGTGGCGCAAGCCGACAGTGGTCGCCGCGGAGCGGCGAACGTCGCTGCCAATTGTCTCGTGCCGATCGCGTTCCTGGTCCTGGGACTGCCGGCCGCCGCTTTCGCGGGCGCGCTCGGAGCGGCGCTCGCGGACACTCTCGGGACCGAGGTCGGAACGCTGTTCGGTCGCCATCCCCGTTCGCCGCTCACTTTCGAGACGCTCGCGCCCGGGATGCCCGGCGCGGTCTCCCGCGCGGGAACGGCAGCCGCGTTCGCCGGCGCCGTCGCGATCGCGCTCGCCGCCTGGGTCGCGGGCTGGCTGCCGCGCGGCCTCGTGATCGCGGTCCTCGCCGGAGGATTCCTGGGCGCGCTCTCCGAGAGCGTTCTCACGGACCTGGGCCGCCGGCTGGGATTCCGTCTCGACCACGAGTTCGCGAACGCCTTCAATACGTTCGCAGGCGGGTTGATCGCTCTCGAGATCGCTCTTTCGGTCGAGATGGGGTCGGTCTGGTGGCCGGTCCAGCCGGGATGAAGCACTGGCTGCGGCTCGCTCGCCCCTTCACGCTCTTCCCGCCGCTCCTCGGGATTCTGTCGGGCGCGGTATGCGCGTTCGGGTCCGCACACAATCCGGACGTGTCGAGGCGCGTGACCTGGCAGATCCTGCTGACAGTCGCGATCGGGTCCCTGTGCGCCTCGGCGATGAACGCGGCGTCGAACATCGTCAACCAGATCGCGGACCTCGAGATCGACCGACGGAACAAGCCGGACCGTCCGCTCGTCACGGGCGAGGTCGAGATTCCGAAAGCCTGGGCGGTCGCGGCGCTTCTTTACGTCGCCGCCATCGTGCCGACATGGCTGGTCGTCCCGTACCCGCATGAGTCGTTCGCGGATCGGATGCGCGCTCCTCTGCACGTTCACGCCGCGTTCTTCATCTATTCGATCGGAGCTCTCGCGACGTTCGTGTACTCGTTTCCGGCGTTCGGGCGCTCGAAACGGCACTGGTTCTGGTCGAATTTCACGATTGCGGTAACGCGGGGGGGGCTGCTCAAGGTCGCCGGGTGGTCTTTCATCGCTTCGGTTGCTCTGCCCGAGCCCTGGGCGATCGGCGGGGTCTTCGCGCTGTTCCTCCTGGGCGCGACGTCGACCAAGGATTTCTCCGACATGCCGGGAGACCGCGAGCACGGGATCCGGACGCTGCCGGTTCGCTTCGGGGTCTCGACGGCGGCTCGGGTGATCGCGCCGTTCTTCGTCGTCCCGTGGCTCCTGGTGCCGGTCCTTGCAGGTCTTCCCGATCCCGCCCGGCCCGGCGCGTTCCTCTTGACCGGCAACCGCGTGCTCCTCACGATCCTCGGGGTCGGGCTCGCGGGCTGGGGCCTCTATGCGGCGCGCCTCCTCCTGCGCAATCCGGACGAGCTCGCGAGGACCGAGAACCATCCCGCCTGGACGCACATGTACCTGCTTCTGATGGCGGCGCAGATCGGTTTTGCCCTGGCGTACCTGGCTTCATCGAACCTGAGCCCCTAGAATCAATCGATGGACCGTGAATCGGCGACCGAGCGGATTCCTCTCGCATCCTCCGAGGACCTTCGCGTTCGCTGGCGCGGTCTCGCGCTCATCTTCGACGAGCCGACCCTGAACCGGTTGGTCGCCCTCCTCGCCGAGCGGATTCCGGAGATCGAGGACCTGAAAGTCCACGTGACGCCGGGCGAGCTCGCCGTCACGGCAATGATTCACCGGTTCGGCGTGCCGCTCTCGGCGAAAGCGACCCTCTCGCAGCTCCGGCTGAAGGACGGGTTCCTGGCGTTCGTTCTGGACAAGGTCCAGGCGCTCTCCTTCATCCCGATCCCGGATCAGCTCCTCTCGTACCTTGTGCAGCAGGCGCCGCGCGGCCTCCTCACTTACTATCCGGACGATCGCATCATGGTGGTGAACCTGGCTCCGTGGATGCCGCCCGGGATCGACCTGTCTCTGGAGCGGACCGTCTTTGCCGAGGGCGCCCTGACCCTCGAGTTCGGCGACGGCTCGTACGATCTCGGGCTCGTTCTCGGAGATGTTCCCGGAGCAAGCGACCAAGACTAGACTCTCGCTCGAATGTCCCTTTCCTAGCAGTCGCGCCGGCTTGAAAAAGGTTCTCGTCGCGCTCGCCGTGTCGACGGGCGCGGCGGTCGCGGCGCTCGTGCTTCTCGCGCTTTCGACCTTCCCGCGCGAGAGCGGGGCGGTTCGGGTCTCCGGGCTCTCGGCGCGGGTGACGATCGAGACCGACGCCCACGGGGTCCCGACGATTCGCGCGGCGAGCGAAGGTGATGCTCTCTTCGGCCTGGGCTACGTCCACGCGCGCGACCGGCTCTGGCAGATGGAGTACCAGCGGCGCATCGGCGCCGGCCGATCGGTTTCTCCGGACGATCGGCTTCCGGCGCGCCGCCGAGTCGGCGTGGAAAAGTCTTTCGCCGTGCGCGCGGGAGCTCGTCGAGGCCTACGTCCGCGGGATCAACTCGTTCCTCTTTTCGTCGTCCGCGCGGCCGGTCGAGTTCCGGATCCTCCGTTGCACTCCGGCGCCCTTCGATCCGGTCGACTCCCTCGTCTGGGCGAAGTTGATGGCCTGGGATCTGGCGAGAAACGCCCGCGACGAGATCCGCCGGGCGCGTTTCGTCGCCGCCGTCGGAGAGAAGCGCGCCGCGGAGCTGCTGCCGCCGGTGCCGGAAGAGCCGACGATCCTGGAGGAAGGAGAGTGGAAGCCCGGAGCCGGGAATCGAAAATTGGCAAGCGGAAATCGATTTCCGCCTCGATTCCCCATGCCCGATGACCGATTTCCGTTCCCGGTCTGGGAGCGGCTCGACGCTGCGTTCGAGCGCGCCGGCGCCCGCGACCCCGACGATCCGGGCCCCGGCAGCAACTCGTGGGTCCTCGCGGGCTCCCGGACCGTCTCGGGAAAGCCGATCCTCGCGAACGACCCGCACCTCGCGCTGCGCGCTCCGTCGGTCTGGTACGTCGCGCGTCTCGTTGCGCCCGGATTCTCCGTCGCGGGCGCGACGCTCCCGGGCCTTCCGGGCGTCGTCATCGGGCACAACGATCGGATCGCGTGGGCGCTCACCAGCCTCGAACCGGACGTCGAAGACCTCTTCATCGAGAAGCTCGATCCGGCGGATCCTTCGCGGTATCGGTGGCGGGAGGAATGGAAGCGCTTCGAGACGCGGCGCGAAACGATCCGCGTCCGCGGCGGCTCCGACGCCGTCGTCCTCGTTCGCTCTTCCGTCCACGGCCCGGTCGTCTCGGACGTCCTGGAAGGCGCGTCGACGCTCGGCCGCGCCGTCGCCTTGCGGTGGACGGCGCTCGACGACTCCGATCGCACGGCCGAAGCGATCGAGGGAATCGACCGCGCCCCGGGCTGGGATGAGTTCGTCTCCGCGGTCCGGCTGTTCCGCGCGCCCCCGCAGAACTTCCTCTACGCCGACGTCGCCGGCCACATCGGCTACACGGCGTCGGGAGCGATCCCGATCCGCCCGCGGGCGGACGGTCTTCTTCCCGCGTCGGGCGCGGGAGAGGACGACTGGCGGGGGTACGTCCCCTTCGAAGAGCTCCCGCGCGCGCTCGACCCCGCGCGCGGCTTCCTCGTGGCCGCGAACAACCGGGTCGTGCCGGGCCGAGCCGCCGATCGGATAGCAGGCGACTGGCAGGAGCCCTACCGCGCGCGGCGCATCACGCAGCGGATTCTCGCGGAGGGGAAGCTCGGCGTTTCCGACGTCCGATCGATCCAGCTCGACCGGGTTTCGCTCCAGGCCGAAGAGCTCCTCCCGTTGCTGCTCGACACTATGCCGGCCGATGCGCCGTCGCGCGACGCGCTCGCGAGACTCTCCGCCTGGAATCGCGAGTTCGCGCCGGAGTCGGCGGCGGCCGCGATCTACGCCGCCTGGTACGGCGAGCTCGCGCGGATGCCGGAAGACGAGCTCGGATCGGTTCCGGCGGGCGTCGTCCGGTCTCGATTTCTCATCCGCGCGCTCGCCTCGGATTCGGACTGGTGCGACGACGTGCGGACTCCGGCGCGGGAAGCGTGCGCCGATTTCCGGAGCGCGACGCTCGCGCGCGCAGTCTCGTTCCTTCGGGGACGGCTCGGGCATGATCCGGCGCGGTGGCGCTGGGATCGCCTTCACCACGCCCGATTCCCGCACGGCGTGTTCGAGGCGGTCGCCGGCCTCCGCGGAATCTTCAGCCTGGAGGCGGGGCAGGGCGGCGATGCCTCGACCGTCAACGTCGGCGCTTACCGGCTCGACGGCTCCTTCCGGATGACAGACGGGCCGAGCTACCGGCAGATCGTCGACCTCGCCGATCCCGGCGCCGCCGTCTTCATTCACCCGACCGGCCAGTCGGGAAACGTCTTCGATCGCCGCTATCGCGATCTGCTGCCGCTCTGGAGGCGGGGCGAGTACCTTCCGTTCGTCGCGCCTCCGCGCAAGACCCTGGTCCTCCGGCCGAAATAGAATCGCTCCACTTTCGAAAGGAGAACACACGTGGTCCGACGCTCGACGCTCTTTGCACTGCTTCTCGTGGCGGGTCTTCTGCTGGCCGCCGGCGCCCGGGGAATGACCGCGAAGACCTACCAGGTCACGGGACCGGTCCTCGAGGTCTCCAACGACATGATCGCGGTCCAGAAGGGCAAGGACCGCTGGGAAATCGCGCGGGATCCGTCGTCGAAAGTCCCGGCGAACCTGAAAGTCGGCGACAAGGTCACGATCGAATACCGGATGACCGCGACCTCCGTCGAGGTCAAGCCCGCGGCCGCGTCGAAGAAAAAGAAGTAACGGGGGCGAGGGGCCGCAGCACGACGACGGCCAGCCGCCCGTCCGTGACGTACCAGTCACCGCCGCCGTTGCGGCCCCGGCGCGCGGAGAGATATCCGGTGACGCGGGAGGTTCCGCCGATGCGACCGGCGTGGCCGAGGTCTTCGATCAGCTTGTCACGCTCGGCATCGATCCGCGGGTCGATGTGGTGCATCACTTCACCCGTGAAGCGGGAGATCCCGAGGCTTCGGTCGAAGCTCGCTGCGCCGAGCCAGACGGCTCGTCCGCCGCTCCTCCCGCCGTAGCGCCAGAATCGGACGTGGTGCCGTCGTCGGGGACTCCTTCCGACGAGCTGCTCGAACGCGATGTCCTGCGGCCGGCGGCGGGCCACGAAATGCGTGCTCATAGGCGCCGCGGAGTACGGCCGGTCGAACAGAACGCTCCCCGCGTCGCGCAGGCCGCTCCGAAAAGTGATGCGGTCGGCCTGGATCCAACCGGCCGCGCGCATCGCGGCGACGACGTCCTCTCTCGTCCCGACGAGAGCGACGTTGATCGGATCGGCCGGAATCCCTTCGGCGGTGTAGGTCAGGCGCGGAAACGCTCCGTCCGGCGGCAGCGCGCCGTGCCGGCGCCAGACGGCCGGCAGCACGACGTAGGCGAGCATCGCGTAGGCCGGAATGGCGAGCCCGAGAAATCCGGCCGACCGGAGGGTCCGGGAGATCGCCGGCCCGCGGCTCTCTCGACTCTTTCGCCCGGGAAGAGACGTTGTCATCGGAGAGAACAGTCTAGCCCGGAAAAGGTGAATCGCGGATGAAGCTCAGAGCCCCGGCCAGTACGGCCGCTGCGCGTCGAGCGTCTTCCGGATGACCCGCTCGGCCACCGCGTTGGGTGGACCCGCCTCGGGTCCGGCGACGCTTTCACCGAGCAGCGTGCGCGTGCACGCCGCGGCGGCCGCCGCGACCGCCTCGAGGTTGTAGCCTCCTTCGAGGGCGAGCACGACCCGTCCTCCGGCGAGAGAGGCGACGCGTTCGGTCATCGCCGCGTAACCGTCCGGGGAAAGGAGCATCCCTCCCAGGAGATCGCCCGCGGCCGCGTCGAACCCGCAGGACACGAGGGAGAGCTCCGGCCGGAACTCGCGGGCGATCGGCAGCAGCACGCGGTCGAAGGCCGCGAGATATTCGGCATCTCCCATTCCCGCCGGCCACGGCACGTTGACGGTAGTGCCGCGGCCGGCTCCGCTTCCGACTTCCGTCGCCGCGCCCGTGCCCGGATAGAACGGAAACTGGTGCGTCGAGAAGTACAGGACGTCCGGGTCTTCCTCGAAGCTCGCCTGCGTGCCATTGCCGTGATGAACGTCCCAGTCCACGATCAGCACGCGGCGGAGGCCCGCAAGCCGCGCCGCCTGAGCGGCGATTGCGACGTTGTTGAAGAGGCAGAAACCCATCGCCCGATCCGCTTCGGCGTGGTGTCCCGGCGGGCGGACCAGCGCGAAGCCGTTGGCGAGCGTTCCGGAGACGACCCCGAGCGCGAGGTCGACCACGCCGCCGGCCGCCTTCCGGGCCACTTCCGCGGATTCTCGGCTCGTGTAGGTGTCGGGGTCGAGCTGGACGAAATCGCGGCGAGCCGTGGCGAAGACTCTGTCGACGTGATCCGGGGTGTGGATTGCGAGAAGCTCTTCGCGAGTCGCCTCCCGCGCCGGGATCCGCCGGCAGCGGTCGAGCAGACCGATTTCTTTTAACCGGTTCCAGATTGCGGCGAGGCGTCCGGGATGTTCCGGATGCTCGTACGGCGCGCGGTGGCGGAGAAAGACCTCGTCGAAGACGAGGCCCGTCGTCACGGCGCGGAAGCGGCGAGCTCGGGAGGCGAAGCCGCGCGCTGCAGACGGTCCTTCGCGAGCTCCGGACTCCGGGTGCAGGACCGGTCCGAGAGAAGGCAACGGCGGAGGTTCAAGTCGCAGCCGCAGTCGCAGCAGTCCATAACGAGTCGGCCCACGTATTCCTCGCGCGCGAGCGGCGGCAGCCCGGTGCCGGCGAGAAGGGAGGCGCGGTTGGTGCTCAAGGAGGTGGCCGGCGAAACGGCCTTCGGCCGCGGAGCCGGGTGTCGCGCTTTTCCCGCGAAGAACCAGAGCATTCCGACGAACGCGAGACCGTAGACCATGACCGCGATCACGGCGATCCCCGGGCCGCGCCGGCGCGGTTTCGCGGGCTCGGACGGACCGACGGCCCGCAGCCTTCCGGGACCGATCGAATCAGGCATCGAGAGCCGCGGCGAGCGCGACCGGATCGGACGTGGGCATCGAACAGGTGAAATTCCGGCAGACCCAGGCGCGGGCGGCGCCGTCGGCGGAGGCGCGCGAGGAGACGAGCGGGGAGAGGTCCGCGAGACTCTCGTTCGCGTCGGCGTGGGCGAGGACGCGGTTCGAGCGGCTCGCGAAGACCGCCGCGCGCAGCGCCTCGAAATCTTCGCGCCCCGGGTCGCCCGAGAGGACGACCTCGCGGGGCTCCCTCTCGCGGTAGTCGAGCGCGCAGAGGAGGCGTGGGAACGCGGCCGGCGCGCGGTCGAGATATCCCGCGAAAGCCGAAAAGATGGACTCGGCGCGGTCCCGATACTTCGAATCGCCGGTGAAAGCGGCGAGCCGCAGGAGGTTCATGGCCGCTACGGAGTTCGAGGAGGGAGTCGCTCCGTCGAAGGTCTCGCGCGGGCGGACGATCAGTCGGTCGTGCTTCTCCGCCGCCAGGAAGTAGCCTCCCCGCGGATCCGGGAAACGCCGGTCCATTTCGCTCTGCAGCTCGACGGCCGCTCGAAAATAGCGGGGCTCGAAGGTCGCCTCGTAGAGGTCGAGCAGCGCTTCGACGAAGAAGGCGTAATCCGAGGCGAAGCCCGAAATCTCGGCGACGCCGTCCTTCTCCCGGTGCAGGAGGTCTCCCGCGGTCCGGCAGCTCGCGAGGATGCGATCGGCGGCCCGGCGCGCCGCCTCTCCGTAGCGGGGCTCGTCGAGCAGGCGGCCGGCCAGCGCGAAAGCGGAGATCGCGAGTGAGGTCCAGTCGGTCAGCAGCTTCTCGTCGGTCATCGGCGCGACCCGGCGCGAGCGCGCCTCGTACATCTTTCGCCGCCCCTCCGCGAGCATCTTCTCGACGCGCGCCTCCGGAATGCCGAACTCGGCCGCGATGTCGGCGGTCCCGGAAACGACCGACAACACCGTCTGACCCTTCTCGAAGTTGCCCTGCTTCGTGACGCCGAACCGCGCCGCGACGATCGGGGCCGCTTCGGGTCCTACCGCCGATTCGAGGGAGGACAGGTCCCAGACCGAGAACGTCCCTTCCTCTCCGCCGGCGTCGGCGTCCTGCGCCGCGAAGAACCCTCCCGCGGAAGGCGTCATCTCGGCCAGCAGGTAGTCGAGGGTTTCCCGCGCGATCCGGGCGAAGTCCGCGTTTCCGAACGCGCGATGGGCGAGGAGATACGTCCGCGCCAGGAGCGCGTTGTCGTAGAGCATCTTCTCGAAATGCGGGACGAGCCACTTCGCGTCGGTCGAGTAGCGATGGAATCCGCCGCCCAGCTGGTCGTACATGCCGCCGGCCGCCATCTTCGCGAGCGTCTTCTCGACCATCTCTCGCGCGCGCGGCTCTCCCGTGCGGAGGGAGTGGCGGATCAGGAACTCGAGGCGCATCGCCGGGGGAAACTTGGGAGCGCCCCCGAATCCGCCTTCGCGGGAATCGAACTCGATCGCGAGAGCGGCCGCCGCCCGGTCGAGCGTCTGCGCGCCCGCTTCCGGACCTCCGGAAAGACGGTGGGCCGCCCGGTCAAGGTGCGCATGAAGCTGACCGGCCGACGCCTCGAGCTCGTCGCGCCGCGTCTTCCAGGCGTCGGTGATCGCGGCGAGGACCGTCGTGAAGCCGGGCCGTCCAAAACGGTCTTCCGGAGGGTAGTAGGTCCCGCCGTAGAAGGGTCTGCCGTCCGGCGTCAGAAAGAGAGAGAGCGGCCACCCGCCGCTGCCCGTCATCGTCTGGACCGCCGTCATGTACACGTCGTCGACGTCGGGGCGCTCTTCCCGGTCCACCTTGACCGGCACGAAGTCGGAGTTCAAGCGCTCCGCGACCTTCTCATCCTCGAAAGACTCCCTTTCCATGACGTGGCACCAGTGGCACGTCGAGTAGCCGATCGACAGGAAGATCGGCTTGTCCTCCGCCGCCGCCCGGGCGAACGCCTCGGATCCCCAGGGATGCCAGTCCACCGGGTTGTGGGCGTGCTGAAGGAGGTAGGGACTCCTTTCGCGGGCGAGGCGGTTGGGCACGGGAACGGGATAACCCGCCGCGCCCCCGGAGGATTCCTGAGAGAGGGTCTATCGCGGCTCGGCCGTGATCGTGACTTCCTTGTCACCGTCCTTCACGACGACGACGTCGCCCGGCCCGAGCTCATCGATGCGCTGAAGCAGCTCTTTGGGCGTGATCTCGCGGTCGCCCGAGAGGCTCTCGACGATGGCCCGGGGCATCCTCACGTGAACTGTCTTTCCCCAGTCGTCGCGAAACACGATGTCGAGGGCGGAGCCTTCGGCCATGACCTCGATCGTATGGTCCTCTTTTTTGATCACGCCGGGCCGGCCGGGGGCGCTTTGTCCGGCGGCGTCCAAGATCTGGCGCGGCGTGATGTCGCTACTGTCCCAGCTCCCGTGGAGGTCGGCGCCGAAGCGCCGGATCGGAGAGAGCTTGGCGACCCGCGCGACCAGGCTCGAGGGGAGCGAGAAAGTAACGCGATGGGTGGAGTCTCCCTCCCGTTCCTTCATCTCGACCTTGAACCCTTTCACGCGCGAAAACTCGGGCGCCGGACGGCGCCAGAACGCCAGTGCAGCGGCGATCAACATCAAGACCACCAGGCCCAGAACGATCGCCCGGATCTCCTTCATGCAAGTCCCCCTCGTCTCACAGAACGCGGTCGGCGGCGGAAAGTTCTCTCTCCGCCGCTCGCCGCGGCCGGCCTCGGGCCGAGCTCGTGATATTTTTCACAAGCCGGTTGGAGCAGAATAACTCCGTCTTTATCAAGGTTTTCTCGAAAGATGCCGCATTTCATCACCGACACCTGCATCGGCTGCGGGGTCTGCGAGATCAAGTGTCCGACCCACACGATCACGGGGGACAAGAACGAGAAGTACGTCATCCACGCGGACCGTTGCATCGACTGTTCGGTCTGCGCCCGCTACTGCCCGGTCTCCTGCATCCAGGACCAGAAGGGCGAGCTCATCGAGAAGGTCAAGCCCCGCGACATCCCCAAGGCGATCGTCGACCGGGACCTCTGCACCGGCTGCGAGTTCTGCATCGACATCTGTCCGTTCGACTGCATCTATCTGATCGACGACCCGCTGCAGGAGACCTTTCACAAGATCGCGGAGGTGGACGCCGGTCCGTGCGTCTCCTGTCGGCTCTGCGAGACCGTCTGCGACAAGGACGCGATCTTCGTTCCGAACCCGATCACGCAGGCGAAGCGATACCTGCCCGTTCTGTGAGCTGCCGCCCCCCGATTCCGTGACCGAGGACCGCCCGCCGGCGGACGAGCTCTCCGAAGACGAAGAGCTCGGACGGCCGCCCGGCGCCGGGCGCCTCGTCGTCCGATTCTTCGTCCTTCCGCTTCTCGTCGTCGGAACCGCCGTCGGGATCTTTCTCCTCTTCAGCCTGATGACGTTCGAGCGCCGCTCGCCGCGAGATTATCTCGACGAAGTGCGAGGAGGGTCCGCCGGGCGCCGGTGGCAGGCCGCGTTCGAGCTGTCGCGTCGGATCGGCAGCATGAAGCCGGGCCCGGAGCGCGATGCCGTCGCTCGCGAGAGCCTGCGCCTGTTCGCGGCGCTTTCGCCTTCCCGGCCCGACGACGTCCGGGTCCGCCGGTATCTCGTCCTCGCGCTCGGAAAGCTCCAGGACCGCTCGGCGGTTCCGGTTCTGAAGACCGCGGCGACGGATCCGGACCCCGAAACCCGGCTGTACTCGATCTGGGCGCTCGGGATGCTCGGAGACCGGCGCGCGCTCGACGTCGTCCTAGAGGCTTCGCGCTCGGAAGACCCGGGCATGCGCAAGATGGCGGCTTACGTCCTGGGAAAGCTGGGAGACCGCTCGGCCGCTCCGCGGCTGCGGGTCCTGCTCGAAGACCGCGTTCCCGACGTGCGATGGAACGCGGCGATCGCGCTCGCGTCTCTCGGTGACGGCTCCGGCGTCGCGGTGCTGCGATCGATGATCGACCGCGCGGCGCTCGCGCGGCAGGCGCCTCTGTCCTCGGATCAGGTCGAGTCGGCGATGGTGAACGCGCTGAAAGCGTTCGCTCTCCTGCGCGACGAAGGGAGCCTCCCGATCCTCGAAAAAGTCGCGCGCGAAGATCTGAACCTGCGCGTGCGCGACGCCGCGCGCCAGGCGATCGAAGCGACGCGGCGGCCCGCGGGCTGAAACGAGAACGGCATGGCTGGGGTCAGGCCTTCACCTCGGACTCGCTCCGCCGACGGCGTGGCCAGGTGAAGACCTGACCCCGAGTTTGGTAATCTCGCTGAGCATGTCGACGCCGCAGAAGAGAGCGATCCGGCCGTCTCGTGAGGCTCCTTCCACCGAGGTCCTGGAGGACGGAGTCACGCGCCGCTCGACCTTCAAGTGGATGACGATCGCCTGGGTCGGGTTCGCGGCGGCGACGGGCGCCGGCCTGACCGCGTCGCTGCGCTTCCTGTTTCCCAACGTCCTCTTCGAGCCGCCGACCCGCTTCAAGGCGGGCGACCCGTCGACCTACGCCTTCGGCGTGGACGAGAGGTGGAAGGCGAAGTACCGGGTCTGGATCGTGCGGAACAGCGATTCGATGTACGCCATCTTCGCCCGATGCACGCACCTGGGCTGCACGCCGAACTGGCTGCAGGCGCAGAACAAGTTCAAGTGTCCGTGCCATGGCTCCGGCTACTACATGTCCGGCGTGAACTTCGAGGGTCCGACCCCGAGACCGATGGAGCGCGTCGAGATCGAGGTCTCCACGGACGACGGACAGCTCGTCGTCGACACCGCCGTTCGGTACATCTACGAGCGGGGTCAGTGGAGCGACCCGAAGGCCTTCGTGAAGATGGCATAGTCGTCTTGGGTCGTCGCTGGAATCGCTTTCAGCAGTCGGTGGTGGAGAGCCAGTTCTGGAAGTCTCTCTTCCGCGTCGGCATTCCGAACACGAACCGCAAGCGGGTCCTGGCGATGCTCGGCAACGTGGTGCTGCATCTGCACCCGGTCAAGACGAGAAAGTCGGGCGTCAAGATGCGTTACACATGGTGCGCCGGCGGGGTGACCTTCTTCCTGTTCCTGGTGCTGACCTTCACCGGGCTGCTCCTGATGTTCTACTACCGCCCGACCGTCGAGTACGCCTTCGTGGATATCCTCGACCTGCGCGAGCAGGTCCCCTTCGGGATCATGCGGGAGGTGCACCGCTGGGGCGCGCACGCGATGGTGATCACGGTCTGGATCCACATGTTCCGGGTCTTCATGACCGGCTCCTACAAGCCGCCCCGGGAGTTCAACTGGGTGATCGGCGTCATCCTGCTCGTCCTGACGCTCCTCCTTTCGTTCACCGGATACCTGCTCCCGTGGGACCAGCTCGCGATCTGGGCGATCACGGTCGGCTCGAACATGGCGGCCGCGACGCCCCTGATCGGGATCGAAGGGCCGGCCGCGGGGTTGCTCAAGATCGGAGACATCCAGCTCGTCACGTCCTCGAACGATGCTCGGTTCGCCCTGCTCGGCGGTAGGTTCGTCGGAGCCGGCGCGCTCCTGCGCTTCTACGTCCTGCACTGCGTCGGGATCCCGCTCGTCGCCGCGTTTCTGATGGCGGTCCATTTCTGGCGCGTCCGCAAGGACGGCGGCATCTCGGGTCCGGTGTGAGGCGCTCGCCGCGATGCTGATCGTCAACGCGGCCAGGGGTCTCGTCAACTTCCTGTCGGCGCCGCAGTACCTCGTCACGGTCGCTCTCGTTCTGTTGATCGTCGCGATCAACGTGCGCGCGATCTGGACGAAGCGAGGCGGGGTCGTGCTGGGGATCGGGGGAGTCCTCTTCTTCGCGCTCTCCTACCTCGACCCTAACTTCAACAAGGTGGCGACGCTGCCGGACAACGTCCCAATCGTCGGGATGATTTTCTTGGTCGGCTTCTTCTTCTGGTGGGCGATGCACAACGCCTACGAGAACGATCGCCGGATCGCGGAAGGCCGGCCGACGATCGAGGGGGAGGACTCCGCACAGAAGGTCTTCTCGTGGCCGGACCTCGTCTACGTGGAGCTCATCTGTCTCGTCGTCGTGATGGCGGTGATGATCGTCTGGTCGATCTTCCTGAAGGCGCCGTTGGAAGAACCCGCGAACCCGACCGATTCGCCCAACCCGTCGAAGGCGCCCTGGTACTTCCTGGGGCTCCAGGAAATCCTGGTGTACTACGACCCCTGGATGGCGGGTGTCGTGCTGCCGTCGCTCATCATCGTCGGCCTGATGGCCATCCCCTACATCGACACGAACCCGAAGGGCAACGGCTACTTCACGTTCAAGGAGAGGCGCTACGAGATCACGATCTTCCTCGTGGGCTTCCTCGTGCTCTGGTGCATCCTGATCGTGCTCGGGACCTTCCTGCGCGGCCCGAATTGGAACTTCTTCGGGCCTTACGAGTTTTGGGACATCAACAAGCTCGTGCCGCTCAACAACATCAACCTCTCGGAGATCATCTGGATCAAGATCTTCAAGACCGGGATGCCCGGGTTCTGGCTGTTCCGCGAGATCTTCGGTCTCGCTCTCGTCGTCCTTTACATGGGCCTCCTGCCCCCGATCCTGGCGAAGACGGTCCTGCGCCGCTTCTACGAAAAGATGGGAATCGTCCGGTATCTCATCGGCGTCAACCTCGCGCTCATCATGCTGGCGCTGCCGATCAAGATGTACCTGCGCTGGATCTTCAACCTGAAGTACATCGTGAACATCCCGGAAGCCAGCTTCAACATCTGAAACGATGCCCCGCCGTTCGCCCGCCGAGCCGATCGATCATCACTACAACATCTCGAAGCTGAACCGCGTCTTCGCGGCGACCGGGATCGTCCTGACCGTCGTCTTCATCGGCATGGTCGTCGAGGACTATTCGCGCGGCTGGAAGCGGATTCAGCGAGCGTTCGCCCGGATCGACGCGCGGAAGGCCCGCGAGGCGGCGCTCGCTGCACGAAGGACGGCGCTCGGCGAAGAGAGGGCGCGCCTCCGGGCCCGGATGATCGAGGCGAACAAGCAGCTCGCCGCGCACCGCCGGGAGCTGGCGCGGCTCGACAAGAAGTTAAAAGACCTCTCGCCGCAGATTTACCTCGCGGACCAGCAGGCGAAGTTTACGAAGGCATCGCTCGACGCACAGCGCTACAAGTACGAGAACGCGCTCGCGACTGCCCCCCGCTCGGCCTCGAAACAGAAGCGGGGCTTGGACGAGCTCGAGCGCGAGTTCGAGGGCCGGCGGCTGCGGCTGGCGCGCCTGCAACAGGCCGAGACCTCGGCGAAGGCCGCCCGGGAGACTCTGGTCGCCCGGCGCGAGGACGTCCAGACCGAGTTCGAAAAGCTGACGTCCGACTATCGAACCTCGCTGAAGCGCCTGGCGAGTCTTCAGGAGGACACGATCTTCAAGCTCCGCAACTCGCCGATCCTCGACATGGTCAACCCTTCGCTCCGGGTGCAGCAGGTCCAGCTGCCCGACCACTTCATCAACGTCAACTTCATGCGGATTCCCCGGATCGACCGGTGCGAGACCTGCCACATCGGAGCGGACCGCAAGGGGTTCGACGATCCAAAGCTGAACGAAGTCTTCCGCAGCCATCCCCGCCAGGAACTCATGGTCGGGACGGAGTCGCCGCACCCGTACAACCTGTTTGGCTGCAGCCCGTGTCACGGCGGCCGCGACCGCTCGACCTCGTTCTGGTCGGCGGGCCACTCGCCGGAGAACCCGCGCGAGGAAGGGCGGTGGACGCGGGCGCTCGGGTGGAAGTTCGATCGCTTCAACGACACCCCGATCCTCCCGATGAAATACACGGAGGCGGGCTGCTACCGCTGCCATTCCGAGGAGACGAATTTCCGCGAGGCGCCGACGCTCGACGCCGGAATGAAGACGGTCGAGGACCTGGGCTGCTGGGGGTGTCACCGAATCGAAGGGCTGGATCGCCAGAATCTTCCGAAGGTCGGGCCGTCTCTGGAGAAGGTGGCATCCAAGGTGACGCGCGATTGGGCGACGCGGTGGGTGATGCGGCCGGACGCTTTTCGCGCCTCGACGCGGATGCCTCAGTTCTTCTACCTGGAGAACTTCGTGAACGTCTCGGGCCCTCGCGCGCCGACAGTCGCGCAGAAGAGGATGAACGAGCAGGGGCGGATCGAGAACGACGTCATGGTCAACGCGATCGTGACATATCTCTTCGACAAGTCGCATCCGGCGGACGTCGCCGCGGTCGCCGGCCGGGGAGACGCCTCGCGCGGGCAGAAGCTCTTCTCGGACCGCGGGTGTTTCGGCTGCCACCTGGCCGACCCGAACGCGCGGCGCGATCTGACCGGGACATACCGTCAGTTCGGGCCCAACCTGACGGGCATCGGGAGCAAGGCGAGCCGCGACTGGATCTACCGCTGGATCCTGGACCCCAAGGCGTGGAACCCCGACACGAAGATGCCGAACCTGCGCCTGACGCCGCAGGACGCGCTCGACATCGCCGAGTACCTGTCGACGCTGAAGGCACCGCCCGCGTTCGAACAGACGGCGCTCCCGGCGATCGATGCCGGGGCGCTCGACCGCATCTCGCTGTACTTCGAGATGGCGGACAAGACCATGCTGGACGCGAAGGCGGCTCTCGCGAAGATGGACCTGCATTCCAAGCAGGTGTACGCGGGGGAAAAGCTGATTGCGCACTACGGCTGCTTCGCGTGCCACAAGATCCCGGGCTTCGAAGACGCGAAACCGATCGGGACGGAGCTGACCGAGGAAGGCTCGAAAGCCGTCCATCTGCTCGATTTCGGTTTCATCGATCTCCCGCACACGCGCCACGACTGGTTCGACATGAAGGTGCACAGCCCCCGGATCTTCGATCGGGACCGCGCCCGCGGCTGGGAAGAGAAGGCTCGGATGCCCGACTTCCACCTCTCGCAGAGCGAGCGCGACCGGGTCGTGACGGTCGTCCTCGGATTCCAGGAGCTAAACGCCGCTCCGAACGCGCGCAAGAGACTCTCGCCCCGGGAAGAAGCCATCGAGCGTGGGCGCCGGATCGTCAAGAACCACAACTGTCTGGGCTGCCACGTCATCGAGGGATACGGCGGTTCCTTCCGGTCGGTGGTCGCGGACACGTCGCTCGCTCCGCCGATCATCCAGGGAGAGGGCGCGAAGGTGCAGAGCGACTGGCTCTTCTCGTTCCTGAAAGCGCCGAAAACCGGCCAGATCCGGCCGTGGCTCGAAGTCCACATGCCGACGTTCGGTTTCACCGCCGCCGAGCTGAATGACCTGACCCGATACTTCGCCTCGCTCGACCGCTCTTCGTATCCCTTCCTCGCCCGCGACTACGTGGCCGAGCCGGGCCGGTGGGCCGCGGGGAAGAAGGTCTTCGAGCTCCTGCGCTGCAAGCAGTGTCACCCCCGCAACGAGCAGGAGATGAACGCGCCCGGCGTCGACCGCGCGTCTCTCGCGCCGAACCTGCAGATGGCGTCGACACGCCTGCGCCACGACTGGATCTCCGACTGGATCAAGCGGCCCGACGAGTGGATGCCGGGGACGCGGATGCCGACGAACTTTCCGAAGGGGGACGACGGCAAGCGCACCTCGCCGATCGCCGCGCTTCTCGACGCGCCGACTTTCGCGGCCGACCGCGCCGAGTTCGCGCGGCTCCTGGGCGGCGACGACAGGGCGAAATCGTTTCTCTCGGACCCCGACCAGGTCACGAAGGCGCTGCGCGACTATGTCTGGTCGGTCGGCATCAACGGCGGAAGCGCACCGGCGGGACCGGCGGCCGAGGCTCCCGCGAACCCTGTTCCGACGCCCGCGGCGCGGACCGCCCGGTCGACCGGCGGTCGAACTCTCCCGAACCCGGCGGGGCGCTGACTCCGGCGGAGCATGCCCGGCGCCCTCGACGTCGCTCTCTACTGGGCAAGCCTGGGTCTCGCCGCGGCGGCGCTCGTCCTGTTCCTCTGGCTGATGCGGGAACGGCGGAATCGTCCGTAAAACGCCTCGGGAGCATCCAGGGGAGACAGCACGATTTCCGCGGCGGGTTATCGTCGGAACGCGATGCCCGAAGGCAACACCATCCACCGCCTCGCGCGGCAGCACACGAAGGACTTCGGCGGCCGTCTCGTTCGCGCGCGGTCTCCGCAGGGCAGGTTCGCGCGGGAAGCGCGGAGGCTCGATCGGCGCCGGTTCGTGCGCGCCGACGCGCACGGGAAGCACCTGTTCCACTTCTGGGAAGGGGATCGCATCGTCCACGTCCACCTCGGGATGGCGGGAGAGTTCCATCGATTCGAGGGGAACGCCCCCCGCGCCCGTCCGAGTGTCCGCCTCCGGCTCGCTGCGCCGCCGGTCACGGTCGACCTGATCGGGCCGCCGATGTGCGAGCTCATAACCGAGGAGAAGCGGCGCGCGATCCTCGCGCGGCTCGGCCCGGATCCTCTCCGCGGTGACGCGGATCCCGACGGCGTCCGGGCGGCGCTCGACGCTCGCCCCGAGCGCTCCATCGGCGATGCGCTCCTCGACCAGCGCGTCGTCGCGGGAATCGGCAACATCTACCGCAACGAGGCGCTCTTCCTGACGGGCATCCATCCGCTGCGCCCCTGGAGAAGACTGTCAGCCGAAGAATGGGGCGCGCTGTGGGACACGCTTCGGGAGCTCATGCAGCGCGGCGTCGGCGAGGGAACCGTCACGGTCGCCCCCGGCGAGGAAGCGCATCCGCGGGCGCTCGCGTCCCGCTCTCCGGAAGACGACGACTTCTACGTCTACGGTCAGACGATCTGCCGGCGGTGCGGATCGAGGCTGCGCGAGATGCCGCTCTCGGGACGGCGCATGTTCGCGTGCCCGGAGTGCCAGCCGAAAGCGCCGCGGCGGAAACCGGCGGCGCGCGCCTTGCAACGATGACTCCGGCGGAGGGTTCGACCCGTTACATTTCTTACAGATTTCTTTCGCTCCGCTGAAGACCGCGCCGCATCTTCGCGAGATCATCGCCGCGACATGTCCTCCGCGTCCGAACGGATCGCCCGCGCGGTCTCGCCCGATACAAAGCCCCGGACCATCGACTTCTGGGTTCACGACCCCGAGGCTCCCTCTTTTCGCCATCGTCTAGCGGCGCTCTTCCCGACCCTGGAAGCCCGGGGATTCATTTGCCGCACGGAGGTCTTCCCGCGCCGGCGTTACGCCACGCGCGTCCTCGAGAGGCTCGCGCGGTTGCGGGAAATCGATCTCCTGGTGATCGCGAAGCTGAAGCTGCTGCCTTTCGAGGCGCGCATCGTGCGCCGCGCCGCGCGTCGAATCGTCTACGACTTCGTCGACGCGATCTTTCTGGGAAAGCCGGAGCTCCCCGGCAAAGCGCCGGACGACTCCTTCTTCCGCCGGAGCAAGTTCGCTGCGACGTGCCGCGCGGCCGACCTGGTCGTGGTGGGAAGTCCGGCCCTCGCGCGCGAGGCGAAGCGCTGGGCGCGCCGCGTCGAACTCGTTCCGACGGCGGTGGACGTCTCGCGATACTCGCCCGACGTCCCGCGGACCGGGAACCGACTCGTCTGGATCGGACAGCCGGGAAACCTCCCTTACCTCGATCTGGTTCGCGCGCCGCTCCAGGAGCTTTCGCGGGAGATGCCCGACCTGCGTCTGCGCGTCGTCTGCAACCGTTTTCCGCAATGGCCGGAGCTCCGGCTCGAGCGGCTGTTCTGGTCGGACGCGACCGAAGCGGCCGCCCTCGCGACGTCGGACGTCGGGTTGATGCCGCTGTCCGATGACGCCTGGGCTGCCGGAAAGGGAGCCTTCAAGCTTTTGCAGTACATGGCCGCCGGCCTGCCCGCCGTCGCATCTCCGGTCGGCATGAATCGGACGGTCGTGGTCCCGGGCGCGACCGGCTTCCTGGCCTCGGATCCGAAGGCGTGGCTCGATTCCCTCCGGTTCCTCCTCCGATTCCCGGAGAAGCGCCGCGTCATGGGCGAGATCGCGCGCCGCCGCGTCGAGAGCGAGTACGACCTGCAGGTCATCGCGCCGAAGGTGGCGGATCTCTACGTGTCGGCGATAGGAGAGAGGGGCGGCGCCGGCGAAATCCGGAGAAGCTGAGGCGCGCGGGACCGGTCGCGCTCCGACAAGCTACGACGCCAGGAGCTGGTCGATCCGGCGGCGCACCTCCGGGTCGTCCCACGACACCGCGCCCTGCACGCGATAGAGCACGCGCCCGGCCCGGTTCGTGATGTACGTCTCGGGATACTGGCTCGTTCCGAAGCGCGTCGACGTCCTGCCGTCGGGGTCGCGGTAGACCGGCAGCCGGTTCGGGTTCCGGGCGGTGAACGCGTCGATCGTCTTCCAGTCCTTGTCGACCGAGATCGAGTAGAGAACGAGGTCGTCCCGGCCGCCATATTTCGCCCAGAATCGCGAAAGAGCGGGGATCTCGTCGACGCAGGGCGGACACCACGTCGCCCAGAAGTGCACGATGATGAATCGCCCCTTCTCCCGCGCGAGGTCGATCTTCCCGCCCGAGCGGCTGTAGATTGGAAGCTCTCGCGCCGCCGAGAGGAACGCGAGCGATCCGGTCGGCGACTCGGGAGGCACGAGCGAACGGATCCAGAGCGTGCCGACGACCGCGAGCGCGACGGCGGTCGCCACCGTCAGGAGGCTTCGGGCTCTCATGCGACCGAGAGATCCCTCGCTGCGCTCGGGATGAGGAAAATCCGAAGCCGCCGCCGGCCGGCGGGGCAGCCCTCGGCGACTGGGCATTCGCCGCATTTCGAAGCCGCGAGCGACGTGCGACAGATCCCGAGCGTCCCGATCTCGCAGAGCGCGTAGTCGTAGCGCACCGGATCGTCCGGGTCGAAACGCGCCAGACGATCGGTAATTTCGCGTGCGGTCTTCCAGTCCGCCGCTTTGCGGCGAGTGAGATTGAGCCTCCTCGCGACCCGGTGCACGTGCGTGTCGGTCGGGATCACGAGCCGGCTCGCCGGAATCCCGGGCCAGAGTCCAAAGTCGAGCGCGTCTTTCCGGACCATCCAGCGGAGATAGAGGTTCCAACGCTTGCACGCCGACCCGGACGCCGGGTCCGGGAAGAAGAACCGGATCGCGGAGCGTTCCGGCAGCGTTCGCCGGCGGATCGCGGGCCGCCAGTCGAACGCGAGAATCCGGCGCGTCACCCGCGAGAGAAGCCCGCCGACGTCTCTCTCCTCCGCCCGATACTCCCGTTCGAAGAAGGCGCGCACCGATCCGGCCTCCGCGCGCGCCCGCGCGATCGCGTAGAGGAGCGCCGAGGCGTCGAGCGAGGAGTGGAAGCGGTGCCGGAATCCCGCGAGCTCTTCCCGAGCGAACCGGCGGAAGTCGGCGATCCGGTCGAGCCTTTCGGCCGGGCGCGGACCGAGCGCTTCCAAGATCCGGTCGACCGAGGAGAGGATCGTCTCGACCCGGCCGTAGGCGAACGCCGACGCGATCCAGGCCGCGACCTCGCGGTCTTCCGGACGCCGATAGCGCGCGGGTGAGCGGATCGGGTCGGTCTCGCCGGCCGCCGGAGCGTAGGAGCGGGAGAGCCGGTCGAGTCGGGCGGCGAGGAGGAGCTCGCGCGCGGCGAGGTTTGACACGGTCGAGCGCGGATCTTACCATCCGGCCGAGTGAGTTCTCGTCTCCACGCGCGGCCGATTCCTTTGAGTTGAAGCGACCCGGCAGCAACGCTCTCCCGCGCCAGCGGGTCGTGCTCGTCGGAGTCTCTTCGCGCGCGCTGCCGAGATCCGTCGCCGAAGAGCACTTGGACGAGCTCGAGCGGCTGGTCGATTCCGCCGGCGGGCAGGTCGTCGGGCGCTTCGTGCAGGAACGCTCTTCCCCCGATCCGGCGACTTACGTGGGCCGCGGAGCGGTCGAGGCAATCGGGGAGCAGGCCCGCAGAGACGATGCGGCTCTGGTGGTGTTCGACGACGAGCTGACGCCGGGCCAGGTGAGGAATCTGGAAAAACGCTGGGGAGAAGCAATCACGGCTCTCGACCGCCCGGGCTTGATCCTCGATGTTTTCGCGTCGCACGCCCGGACCCGCGAAGCGCGCACGCAGGTCGATCTCGCGCAGCTCCAGTACCTGCTGCCGCGTCTCGCCGGACGGTACGGTCATCTGTCCCGTCTGGCCGGTGGAATCGGGGGACGGGGCGCCGGAGAGCAGAAGCTCGAGCTCGACCGCCGCAAGATCCGGGACCGCATCGCGCGGCTGCGAAGAGACCTCGAAAAGATCGAGACGTCGCGCCAGGTCCGCCGCCGCGCGCGAGCGGGTCGGGTCCAGGTAGCGATCGCCGGCTACACGAACGCCGGAAAAACGACGCTCTTCAACCGCTTGACACGGGAGTCCGCGTACGCGGCGGACCGTCTCTTCGCGACGCTCGACTCGAAGAGCGCGCGCGGAGCGTCTCCCCGGCTCTCCGGGGTGGTGTTCGTGGACACCGTCGGTTTCGTCCGCAAGCTGCCTCCCTCGCTCGTCGCGTCGTTCCGCTCGACGCTCGCCGAGATCCGGGACGCAGACGTCGTGCTCCACGTCCTCGACGCCGCTTCTCTCCGCGTCGACGAGGAACGGCGCGTCGCGGCCGACGTGCTCGAAGACCTGGGGGTCGAGGCGCAACGGATCATCCCCGTCTGGAACAAGATGGATCTTCCGGGAGCGCGGGTCCCGCGCGGCGAGATCGGCATTTCGGCCTCGACCGGGGCAGGCTCAGAAGCGCTCGAGCGAGTCATCCGGGCGCGGGTCCGTCCCGAGCCCGATCGGTTCACGCTCGACATTCCCTATTCGAACGCCCGCGCGATCGCGGAGTCGCGCGCCGCGTTCCGAGTCCTCGACGAAGAAGATCAGGGCGAATCGCTCCGGCTGAGAATCGCCGGGGAGCGCCGGAACCTGGGGTCGCTTTCACGCTTCGTCGAGGACGAAGCCGCTTCGGAGCCGGCTCGCGTCCGGCGGAGAGCGCGTTGAACGTGTCGGCCGAACAACAAAGGGGGGAGCTCTTCAGCTCCCCCCCATGCCGGAACTCCCATGCCGGCACTCTTCTTGGGCACCGATAAGATCAAACGCCGTACCATGAGAAGTCGAGCGTTCTCTTCGTTGCAGTTCAACGAGTTGCAGTCGGGCCCCGCACGGCTCGCGTCAAAGTCGGTCAACGGGGCAACGCGCGAAGCGACAAAATCTGTCCGTCGGCGTTGCGCCGCGCGTTCCGAAAACGCGAAGAGATTCGCGTGGCTGCTGCTCGTCGCCGCGGTCTGCGGGTTGGGACCGGGTTGTTCGAAAGCAAAACACTCCGAGCACGCGACCCGCGCCCGGGCTGCCGAGTCTCCTCCGCCGACTCCCGACACGACTCCGGTCGCGGCTCTTCGAACGCCCGCGGGCCTCGTCCTCGGGGTCGAGGGCACTCCGGCTCCGGCCGTCCCGACGCCCGCGACGACAGGCGCGGCCCCCCGGACCACGACGACGCCGGGCGGATGACGAGCCGGCGGGCGATCTCTGACAAGATCCGGGCGAGGTGAAGCGGATGGACTCGAAAGAGAAGGAACGCGAAGGAGGCCCGTTCCTGACCGACGTGAAGGAGCTCCGTCGGAGGGCGCGGCAGCACATCGAAAACGGGGCCGTGACGGAGGGCTACGGCGCGGATCCGGAAAAAGTCGTCGCGGTCTTAAACGAGGCCCTGGCGACGGAGATCGTGTGCGTGCTCCGATACAAGCGCCACTATTTCATGGCGCAGGGCATCCACGCCCAGGCGGTCGCTCAGGAGTTCCTGGAGCACGCCAACGAGGAGCAGGGCCACGCGGACCGGATCGCGGAGCGGATCACGCAGCTCGGCGGGGCGCCGGACTTCAATCCCGAGGGGCTCGCGACCCGCAGTCACTCCGAGTACGTGGAGGGGAACAGCCTGATCGACATGATTCGCGAGGATCTGGTCGCGGAGCGGGTCGCGATCGAGTCGTACGGCGAAATCGTGCGCTTCCTGGGGGACCGCGACATCACGACCCGCCGGTTGATGGAGGAGATCCTCGAGAACGAAGAGCAGCACGCCGACGACCTGAACAAGCTGCTCGCGACGCTCGACCCGACGCAGTCCGGCCGCTAGGGCCCGGACCGTTCGGAGAGGGGTCGCGCCGCGGCTATCCGTGCCGCGCGGTCAGACGGCACAGCTCGATCGCTTCGTGCGGGCCGTCTTCCAGCAGGTTCCAGCCCCGTCTGAGGATCCGGACGTGTATGCGGCCGTCCCGGGCCGCCTCGAAGGCGTCCGTCGCCGTGATACAGGCGAGGAACGACCGGTGCGGGCTCACCGCCGTCGAGCGGATCATGTCTTCGCGGCTCCGCCAGATCCCCGTTCCCCCCGTCCCGACGTAATAACCGAGGGCCGGCTCCGACAGCCGAACCGTGCCAACTTCTTCGGCGCGCAGCCTCTCGATCCGGGCGCGCCGACCCAGTTTCGCCCAGCACCGGGCATGGTCGAGGATCGGCGGCAGGAAGAGAGACAGCCCCAGTGAGCCCGCCAGCGCGAGCCCGAGCATGCGGGCGGACGTTCCCGTCCGCTTCGGAAAAAGGGGCAGCGCGAGGAACGGCAGCGTCGCCGTCGCGAGAGGCCAGAGGATCGCCGGGGCATCCGAAAGGATCTCGAAGCGGGAAACGGCGGCCACCGAGGCCGCGAGAAGGCCGGCGCCGACGCCCGCCGTGAGCCACCGCGAGGTCCGGGAAACCGCCGGATCGGCGGAGTCGGAGGAGCGGGCGATCAGGAGAGCGACTGCGGGCAGGAGGGGCAGGAGGTAGGTCGGGAGCTTGGTCGCCGAGATCGAAAAGAAGACGAGAACTCCGCCGGCCCAGAACCAGAGTCCCCAGCCCACCGAGTCTCTCGCGAGCGACCGGCGGTTCCAGACGCCCGCGAGGAGACCGCTCCAGGGAAAGAAACCGAGCAGGAGGACCGGAAGGTAGTACACGACCGGCCCGCTGTGGCGCTCCAGGGGATGGAGAAAGCGCTCGACGTTTTCCCGCAGCCAGAAGGAGCGAAACGCCTCTCCGTGTGTCGCGAACGACTGGAGGAGAAACCAGGGAGCGGAGATCCCGACGGCGACGGCCGCCGACAGGAAGAGTCGTCTTCGCGCCGCGCGATCCACCCGGCGACTTCCGAGACAATGGCCGATCGCGAAGAGTCCCGGCGAAAGGGCCGCGACGGGTCCCTTCGTCAGCACGCCGAGGCCGAGCGCCGCTCCGGCGAGACACGCGGCCCGTAAGCTTCCACGACCGCCGAGGACGTCGAGCAGGAAGAAAACGGCGGCGAGCGCGAAGAACAGCAGCGCCGAATCGGTCAGGACGAGGCGGCCGCAGAGCAGCCCGAGCAGAGAAGTCGGCAACATCATGGCGGCGAAGAATGCGCGGCGGGGGTCGGAAATGCGCCGTCCGATGAGAAAGAGAAGGACCGAGGCGCCCGAGAACAGGAGAACGTGGGGGAGGCGTCCGGCGAGCTCGGTCTCTCCGAGCCACCGGAAGGAAACCGCCGTCAGCGCGATCGCGAGCGGAGGCTTCTCGGCATAAGGCCGGCCGAAGAGCTCCGGATTGAAGAAGTGACCGGCCTCCTCCATGTCTCTCGCGATTGCGGCGTACTGCGCCTCGTCCCGGTCCCAGAAGGAACGCGTAATACCGGGCAGCAGAAGAAGAAGGGTCAGAGCGCCCGGCAGCCAGGCAGGAACTTCGAAATCCGGACCGAAAAAAATCCTCTTCACTTCGGGCACTCGCAAAGCACGGGAGCGCGTCCGTCCGTCCGACCGGCTCCGAGTATAGGCGCGCGGGGCACTCTCCACCCTCCTCAGCCCTCAGGCCCCGGGTAAGCCGGTCGCGTGGTAAGCTGAAAGCCGTTCCGATCCCTCCGACGGCTCCGTCCGCCGATTCGGCAAGCGACCGTCGCCGGTCTTCGGCGTGAAAGCGAGTAGTCATGAAAGACGACGTCCGAAACTGGCACTGCCGGAATTGCGGCCGATCCAACAGCACCCCGATCGAGGCGGACGGCAAGGTCAAGTGCGATTTCTGCCACTGGGTGGTGCGCATCCAGCCGAGTCGCGAACGCGGCGGTGAGGCCTCCGGTCAGATCGCTCGACGCCCGACCCGAATCGCCTGAATCCCTCGCTTCGGGCCGCCCGCGCGGCCCGAAGATCCCGTGTCGTCACAACTCGTTCAAATCAAAGGGCGGGCTCCTTCTGGCTCGCATCGTGCAATGCATCTCGCAGATTCGAGCCCATCCGAATAGCCTGCCCATCGCATCGCCGCCGGATTCATTCGGGGGCGCCTCGCCGTCCGGACCGTCGCCAGCGTGCGCGGACCTCGCCGGAAAAGGTTCGAGCGGCGTCGCCGGACTTTGCTTGACACTCTTCGGAGACCGCGTTAGAAGGACGCCGTAGGCTCGATGTAAACGATTACACAAGACAATTTTCTGCAGGCTCGCACGCGGAGCCTCTTTCGCCGGTCCCGGCGTTTCCGGAGTCCGGGACGGTGAGCGTGACCATCCGCGAGGTTGCCCGGGCGGCCTCGGTCTCGGTCGCAACCGTCTCCCGTGCCCTGAACGGGAAAGGGCCCGTCCGGGAAGAGACGCAGCGCCGGATCCGGGCGGTGGTGGACCGCCTCCGCTATTCCCCGCACGGCGCCGCTCTCAGTCTGATCACCCGGAAAACGAATACGCTCGGTGTCCTTCTACCCGACGTTCACGGCGAGTTCTTTTCGGAACTGATCCGGGGAATCGATTCCTGCGCGCGGGAGCGGGGGTATCACCTCCTGGTCTCCGGCTCCCACAGCGACCGCGCCGAGATCGAGGCGGTTCTACGCGCCACGCGGGGGCGGGTGGACGGCATGATCGTGATGTCCCCGGAGGTGGATCCGCACGCCTTGAAGACGAATTCGACCGACGGGATCCCGATCGTTCTCGTCAACGGGATGAACGATCGGCGCCTGTTCGACTCGATCCACATCGACAACTTCGGGGGAGCGCGCGCGATGGTGGATCACCTGATCTCGTTCGGGCACCGGCGCATTGCGCACCTGGCCGGGCCGGCGGGGAACCGGGACGCCACGGAACGGCTTCGCGGATACCGCGACGCCATGCGGTCGTTCGGAGGCCGGTCGTCGCGAGAGCTGGAGTTGACCGGCGATTTCCGGGAAGACGCCGGATACCAGGCGGGCCGCCGCCTGCTAACGTGGAAAGACCTTCCCACTGCGGTCTTCGCGGCCAACGACGCGATGGCGATCGGCCTGCTCGCCTGTTTCCAGGAAAGCGGCGTGCGGGTTCCGCAGGACGTCGCGGTGGCGGGCTTCGACGACATTCCGATCGCGCGATTCTCCACTCCGCCGCTCTCGACCGTCCGCGTGCCGATCGCCGAACTCGGGGCGCGCGCGACGCGGCTGCTCTTCCGCGCCCTGGCCGGAGCCACGCGGCGACCCCGCCGGCAGGAAACGCTTTCGACGACGCTGGTCGTCCGGGAGTCGTGCGGAGCGGCTGTCGGAAGAGACGCTCGACCCGAAGGAACGGAATTTCCATCGAACCGGAAAACTACGCTCCCAACCGAAAGGAGGCATTCCCCATGAGGTCCATGGTTCCCAGACGAAGAGGGGTCGCGACCGCGGCGTCTGTGCTTCTCGCGGCGGCGCTCTTCGCACCGCTCGCGCACGCGCAGACGACCACCGGGACCCTGAGGGGCAACGTCAAGGACGAATCGGGCGGCGCGCTGCCGGGAGCGACGGTGCGACGGTGGAGGCGATCAACGACGACAACGGCGCCCGCGCGGCGGCCACGACGGAGACCAACGGGTTCTTCAACATCGCAGTTTCGCCCGGGCCGTACAGCGTCACCGCGACACTGCCCAGCTTCGGCACCGAGACGAAAAAGGTGCGCGTCCTGGTCGGCCAGATCGTGAGACTCGACTTCGAGCTCAAGGTCGCGGCGCGGGTGAGCGAGACCGTCACGGTCTCCGCGGCCGCGGCCGTCGACTTCCGCACGCCGGAAGTGACGACGAACGTGACGCCCGAGCAGATCCAATACCTTCCCCAGAACAGCCGGAACTTCCTGAACTTCGCGGCGCTCGCGCCGGGAGTCGCCGTCACCGCCGACTTCGGCGAGGACACGCGTTACGGCGGCGCGATGTTCCGCAGCGGCGGCCAGGACGCCCGCCAGGTGAACGTGTTCATCGACGGGTTGTCGTACAAGAACGACATCCTGAAGGGCGGCGCGTTCATGCAGGACTCGAGCCGCGGGAACCCGTTCCCCCAGGACTCGGTCGGGGAATTCCAGGTGCTGACCCAGAACTACAAGGCCGAGTACGAGAACGCCGCCGCCGCCATCATCAACGTCTCGACCCGGTCGGGGGGCAACGACCTGCACGGCGACGCGTTCCTCTTCTACCAGAGCCGCGGGATGGTCGCGAAGACGATCTTCCAGGACCGCACGCCGGACTACAAGCGCTATCAGTGGGGTGCATCGGTCGGTGGGCCGCTCATCCGCGACCGGCTTTTCGGGTTCGGCTCTTACGAGCAGAACGATCAGGACCGCTTCAACAACGTTCTCTTCGGTCATCCCACGACGGAGCCTCCGGAGGTCACCGCCCGGTTCACCGGCTTCGACCAGGGCGACGTGAAGTCGCCGTTCCACTCCAAGCTCGCTTTCGGAAAGCTCACGTGGCAGCCGGCGACGGGTGAGACCGCCGAGTTCACGGGAAACTGGCGCGACGAATCGGATCGCCGGGACTTCGGCGGCATCCGCGCGTTCTCGACCGGCGTCGACCAGAAAGTCAAGACCGCCTCGGCCGGAGGGCGGCTCGACTCGATCTTCGGCAACTTCTTCAACGAC